>JAEZDV010000227.1 GCA_023417985.1 Actinomycetes bacterium
CACACAGACAATGCGACCCCCACCGATAGACCGGAACTTGTTCTGATAGTGCAGATTTCGGACACGGGAGCCGTCACCCCGGGCGATCTCGCCGCGCTCGCCGATGCTCTCCGCGAAACGGCGACCGGACTTCTCCCCGCTGCGCGTACCCACACGCTCCTCAGCTCCGGCCCCACACCACTCGTGGTGGATCTTCCCGCCCGTGGCCTGGTCCTCGACGGAAGCCGAGTAGAGCTGAGCCACACGGAGTTCGAGATTCTCGCCCATCTCGTCGGGCGCCCCGGCACCGCGATACCACGCTCGACACTGCGCACCCTCGGCGCCGGCTACATCGATCCGGCACACGGCAATCGGAGCGTCGACGTGCACGTCTCCCGCATCCGATCGAAGCTGGGCCGATTCGGGGACGTCATCACCACCGTGCGCGGGTCCGGGTACCGGTTCGACCCCGACGCGCGCGTTCACGTCGTCGACCTGCTCCATCGGCGGAGCGCCTAACCGAATGCAAAAGCGAAGGGGCAGGAGAACTCTCCTGCCCCTTCGTCCCTTTCCAGTGCTACGACGCTCGCGTGGCCGGGCGTGCGCCCTCGCCGAACCTGCGCAGGACCTCCACGACGGTCGGCGAGACCGTGAGAAGGCCGCGCTCTTCGAGCCACGGCAGAGTGCCGTCGACGAGATGCTCGACGGTGAACGGTGCGGGCGCCGGCACGAGCGTCACACCGTCGGCCACTCCGACGGAATGGATGTCGGCGATCAGGCTCGCCAACCCTTCGGGAGTCCCCACATACGACAGCGTGCGCGGTTCCCGGCAGGCGGTGCTCTCGATCCGGGCATGCCTGCGCGCAGCACGCGCATCGGGATGGACCAGCACCTCGAGATCGACGAGCACCGTCACGGACTCGGGGTCACGGCCCTCCGTGGTGGCCTCGGAGCGGATTCGATCGCGAATCTTCCCTGCATCCCGCAGATCTGTGGCACGAACCCGGATCACGTTGCCGGATGGCCCGGCCGGATCGAGCGGCGGCTCGCCCGGACGGCCGACGGTGAGATCGGCCCAGTAATCGGGCGCGGGTGGGCCGGAAAGTTCGACTGCGACGCGGAGCAACCGCCGTGCAGAATTCGGATAGGCAGAATCGTTGTACGACATGATGACCTCTCGTAATGGCCGCGAACGACAGCGGCCGAAGAATGCGTGCGGAGAGTACTCAGGCCGGACAGATGCCGGAGGACGTACGGCACAGGTCGACATGCCGGCGGCACCAGTGCGCCGTGGTCGCCTCCGAGGTCATGACGAGTACCCTACCGACCCTGTGGGAAATTGTCGACCACCGCGTGGGTCGTCAGATGCATTGCGACGCACCCTCTCCCGACTGAGCGAGTCCCGGCCGGGTTTCCGGAGCGGGGCTCCACACCCCGTCCGTCTTCGCGTGCGCCCAGGAGGGCCCGTCGACGATCAGGGTGTGCAGCGCGGCGACGAGCCGGTCCACGTCCGCCGACGAACTGCCCAACCCCAGCGACGCCCGCACCGCACCACCCGGGCGGCCGACGCGCGCCAGCAGCGGGTGCGCGCAGAAACGGCCGTCGCGCACGCCGATTCCATGCTCCGCCGAGAGATACGACGCGACCTCTCCGGGCTCGTATCCGTCGACGGTGAAGGTCACGATGCCGACGCAATCGCTCGCGTCGTCCCAGAGTTTCAGGATTTCGACTCCGTCGAGGCCGCCGAGTCCGTCGACGAGCAGGCGGCACAACTCCTCTTCGTGACGGATTGCAGCACCGGTGTCGAATCCGCCGAGGGTGTCGCATGCCGCCGCGAGAGCCGCCACACCCAGCACGTTCGGGGTGCCCGCCTCGTGACGCGCAGGGGCGCAAGCCCATTCGGCACCGTCGGTGGTCACCTCGCGCACCGCTCCGCCACCGGCGAGGTACGGCTCGGCGGTGTCGAGCCAGTCGCGGCGCCCGACGAGCACACCTGCTCCGAACGGCGCATAGAGCTTGTGACCGGAAAAGGCGATGTAGTCGATGCCGTCGGCAGCGAGGTCCACGCGCCGATGCGGCACCAACTGCGCACCGTCGACGAGGATCCGCGCACCGCACGAATGGGCGAGAGCGGCGAGTTCACCGATCGGCAGCACCTCACCGGTGACGTTCGAAGCACCCGTGACGGCAAGCAGTGCCGCCGGTTTCCGGCTCAGCTCGGCAGCGAGACGCCGCACCGTCTCCGAGATGGTGCCGGCGGCGACCACGACACGAGAGTGCTTCCACGGCAGCAGAGTCGCGTGATGCTCGATGTCGAGCACCACGACATCGCCGGGCACCGCACCCGCCAGCAGATTCAGAGAGTCGGTGGTGTTGCGGGTGAATACGACGACCTGGTCGGTATCGGCACCGACGAAGCGCGCCACCGACTCTCGTGCGTCCTCGTAGCTCGCGGTGCTCACCCGCGACGCGTAGCCCGCGCCGCGATGCACGCTCGCGTAGTAGGGCAGCAACTCGGCGATACGGTCCGTGACGGTGGCCAGCGCCGGTGCGCTCGCCGCGTAGTCGAAGTTGGCGTAGGTGCAGCTACCGCCCTGCACGAGCGGTACCTGCACATCACAGCCGGAGACACGGGCGAACGGGGCGATGCAGGCGGTGGTCGATACAGCAGTCATGACAAATCCCTTGTCGTTCCAGGGACCCGTCGGTGATCGCCACGACGAAAGGAAATCGATCGCCGGCGGAGTCCGCGCTTGCCGTGTCCGGTGTTGGAAACACAGCCAGGTCGTCACCCGGAGCACCCCACCGCGGAGGAGGGTTGCCGACCAGCAAGCCGGGGCTCGATGCTGGTACTCATGACCTGCCGAAGAGGATGGCAGGCGGACGGTCCGGTGTCAAACCCTCCGGTCGCATCCGTCCCACAGTGCACGACGGAACCCCGCCTACCAGCCGAAATCTCGCCGCAGCACTACCGTGCGATCGACACACCCGGGCCGACGGGACGCCCCGAAGTTCACCTCGTGTCCACTTGAGCATGAGATAACCGGAGCACCATCGAGTAGAAGGACGACGCGGACTTGCCTGCCCACCTCCCCGCTGAACATCTCGGTTCTGCGATCCCCGCGGAGTTTCTCCGCGCGTCGCACGCACCGCCGGCCCGCACACTCGTCGACATCCTTCGCGCGACCGCCGACACATTCCCCGACGCGCCCGCGATCGACGACGGCACGAACCCCGTTGGGTACGCGGAGCTGATCGAGAAGGTGACGATCGGTGCTTACGCGCTCATCGACGCGGGCGTCGCGGCAGGCGACCGTGTCGGAGTCCGGATGACGTCCGGCCGGGCGGAACTGTACGTCACCATCCTGGCGATTCTCGCTGCCGGCGCAGCGTACGTTCCCGTGGACGCCGACGATCCCGACGAACGCGCCGAACTGGTCTTTTCCGAGGCTGGTGTCACCGCGATCGTCACCGACGAAGGCATCGGGCCGGGCACCGCGCCGCTGCGGACCGCCCCGGCGCTACGCGGTCCGCGCCTCGACGACGACGCGTGGATCATCTTCACCTCGGGCTCGACCGGCACCCCGAAGGGTGTGGCCGTCACCCACCTCAACGCCGCGGCGTTCGTCGATGCCGAAGCACGCCTGTTCTGCCGGGATGCGCCGCTCGGCCCGGGCGACCGGGTGCTTGCCGGATTGTCGGTTGCCTTCGACGCGTCGTGCGAGGAGATGTGGCTCGCATGGCGGCACGGTGCCTGCCTGGTTCCGGCGCCGCGCGCACTGGTCCGGTCCGGGATGGACCTCGGACCGTGGCTGATCGCCCGCGACATCAGCGTGGTCTCCACCGTCCCCACACTCGCCGCGATGTGGCCGGCCGAATCCCTCGAAGCGGTACGTCTGCTCATCTTCGGCGGCGAGTCGTGCCCGCCCGATCTCGTCCGGCGACTCGCGGTTCCGGGACGGGAACTGTGGAACACCTACGGTCCGACGGAGGCCACCGTCGTCGCCTGCGCCGCACTCATGGACGGTTCGGGCCCGGTGCGTATCGGTCTGCCTCTCGACGGCTGGGATCTCGCGGTCGTCGACTCCGGGGGCAACCCCGTCGCCGACGGAGAGACCGGCGAACTCGTCATCGGCGGTGTGGGTCTGGCGCGATATCTCGACCCGGAGAAGGATGCCGAAAAGTACGCCCCCATGCCGACTCTCGGCTGGAACCGCGCCTATCGCAGCGGTGACCTCGTGGTACTCGACCGGCAGGGACTGCTGTTCCAGGGACGCGCCGACGATCAGGTCAAGATCGGCGGACGCCGGATCGAACTCGGCGAGGTCGACACCGCCCTGCAGAATCTGCCGGGCGTCGCGGGCGGGGCATGTGCCGTGCGCACGACCGCGGCCGGACATTCGGTCCTTGTCGGCTACCTCGCATCGACAGACCCCGACTTCGACCTCGCGTCGGCGCACGACCTGCTCTCCGAACAACTGCCGGCAGCTCTCGTTCCCCGGCTCACCCGAGTCGACGAGCTCCCCACCCGGACGTCGGGGAAGGTCGACCGCAACGCCTTGCCGTGGCCGCTTCCCGGTGCCGATGCCGATTCGATCGACGCCCTCGGACTCGATCCCACCGCCGCATGGCTCGCCGGATTGTGGACCGACATCCTCGGCACCCGTATCGAAGGTCTCGACGACGACTTCTTCGAACTCGGCGGTGGTTCCCTCGCCGCCGCTCAGCTCGTCACGGCGATCCGCACGCGCTATCCGGAAATGACGGTCGCCCAGTTGTACGACCGGCCGCGCCTCGGCTCCCTGGCCGTCTACCTCGACGAACTCGCGCCGACCACGGCGGCCACACACCGGGTGGTCGAGCCGGTGCCCCGCCGCGCGCAGTTCGCGCAGATGGCGGCGACCCTGCCGCTCATGACGCTCACCGGACTCCAGTGGGTGACCTGGCTCGCGATACTCAACGGGATCATCACGCTCGTCGTCGACGTGCCCTGGACGGTGACGACATCGTGGTGGTGGACCGCGCTCGGTGCGGCGTTGTTCCTGACCCCGCCCGGCCGTATGGCGATCGCGGTGGCGGGTGCACGACTCCTGCTCCGGGGAGTGACACCCGGCAGTTACCCACGAGGCGGCTCCGTGCACCTGCGCTTGTGGGCGGCGTTGCGTCTGTCCGATGCCGTCGGCGCCACCAATATCTCGGGCGCCCCGTGGATGCGGAACTACGCTCGCGCTCTGGGCGCGAAGGTAGGCCGGGATGTCGACCTGCACAGCCTTCCCCCGGTCACCGGGATGCTCGAACTCGGCGACGGGTGCTCGATCGAACCCGAGGTCGACCTGTCCGGCCACTGGGTCGACGGCGATCTCGTCCACATCGGCACGATCCGGGTGGGTGCCGGAGCCGCGGTCGGCGCCCGTTCGTTCCTGGCCCCCGGTGCGCGCATCGGAAAGAACGCCGAGGTCGAAGCGGGATCAGCGGTGTTCGGACGGGTGAAGTCCGGACAGCACTGGGCAGGGTCGCCGGCGAAGAAGACCGGCAAGGCCGATCGGCCCTGGCCGGACCAGGCACCACCCCGCGGAGCCCGCTGGATTCCGGTCTACGCGCTGACCTCGGTCCTGCTCGGCGGTCTCCCGATCGCCTCGATCGCGGCGGGTGTCGCCCTGCTCGTGTGGTGGGTGCGCGACACCGCAACCGTCGCGGAGGCCGTACCCCTTTCCCTCACGATGCTGCCGGTCGCGGCCCTGCTCACGATGTTCGTCTTCGCCCTCACCACCTTGATCACCGTGCGGCTGTTGTCGATCCGGATGACCGAAGGGTGGCATCCGGTCCGCAGCCGCGTCGGATGGCAGGTGTGGGCCACCGAGCGCCTGATGGACTCGTCGCGCACCTTCCTGTTTCCCTTGTACGCCTCGATGCTCACTCCCACGTGGCTCCGCCTGCTCGGCGCCGACATCGGCAAGGACGTCGAGGCCTCGACGGTGCTCATGGTGCCGAAGTTCACCAAGGTCGCCGACGGCGCCTTCCTCGCCGACGACACGATGGTCGCGTCGTACGAACTCGGCGGCGGCTGGCTCTACATCTCGCACGCGAAGGTCGGCAAGCGGGCATTCCTGGGTAATTCCGGCATGGCAGCACCCGGCCGGCGCGTCCCGAAACACGGACTCGTCGCGGTGCTCTCCGCCGCACCCGAGAAAGCGAAATCGGGTTCGTCCTGGCTCGGCAGTCCCCCGGTCCGCCTGCGCCGCGCCGCGGGCGACGCCGATTCGAGCCGCACGTTCACCCCCTCCCCGAGACTGCGGATCGCGCGAGGCCTGGTCGAGACGTGCCGACTCGTGCCGATGGTCGTGACCTTCGGGATCGGGCTGGGAGTCCTGTTCACGCTCAACACCTTCGCGGCGCACATCGGTTACTGGTTCGCCGCACTGCTCGGCGGCGTGGTGCTGATGGCAGCCGGTGCCGTCGCGTGCCTGATCACGATCGTCGCGAAATGGCTCATCGTCGGGCGCATCGGGCGCGACGAGCACCCGTTGTGGAGCTCGTTCGTGTGGCGCAACGAGGTGTCGGACACCTTCGTCGAGACCGTCGCGGCACCGTGGTTCGCCCGGGCGGCGACGGGCACCGTCGCCACGAATCTGTGGCTGCGCGCGCTCGGCTCCACGATCGGACGGGGCGTGTGGTGTGAAAGTTACTGGCTTCCCGAGGCGGATCTCGTGACATTGGGGGACGGTGCGACGGTCGAACGCGGCTGCGTTGTACAGACACACCTCTTCCATGATCGGATCATGGCCATGGACACCGTGACTCTCGGCGACGGCGCGACGCTGGGCCCCCAGTGTGTCGCGTTGCCCGCATCGGGGATCGGTGACGGCGCCACCGTCGGACCCGCGTCCCTCGTGATGCGAGGCGACGTCGTGCCGCCCTCGACCCGCTGGCAGGGCAATCCGATTTCGGCGTGGACCTCGCCGGGTGATTGGTCGCCGCGGTGAAGCCGATCAAGGTCGCGAAGCCGGTGTCGCCGGTTTCCGCCGACCGCCCCCTCGACCCGTACCTGCCGGCCAGCGGCAACCGCGGCTACCGCGTGTCCCGCTACGAACTCGAACTCGGGTACCGGGTCACGGCCAACAGGCTCGAGGGCCGGGCCGTGATCATCGCGACCACGACCGATGTGCGCGGGAAATTCGCACTCGACCTCGCGGCATCGATGCGCGTGTCCAAGGTGACGGTCAACGGCCGGCGACCTGCCAAGTTCGCCCACCGCAACGGCAAACTCACTGTCACGCCCGCAGCCGCGATCCCCGCGGGCGCGGTGCTGACCTTCTCCGTGCAGTACGCCGGCACCCCGACCCCCTTGCGCACCATGTGGGGTGAGGTCGGCTGGGAGGAACTCGAAGAGGGCTCGCTGGTCGCCAGCCAGCCGAACGGCGCTCCGTCGTGGTTCCCCTGCGACGATCACCCCGGATCGAAAGCCACCTATCGCATCTCGATCACCACGGATGCACCCTTCCAGGCGATCGCCAACGGGACCCTCGTCCACAAGGCGACGAAATCCAGCCGGACGACCTGGGTGTACGAACAGCCCGAGCCGATGGCGACGTATCTGGCGACCGTGCAGATCGGTCACTACGAGATCCGCAAGATCGCGTCGTCGCCGGTGCCGCAGTACGCGGTGCATCCGCCACGGCTGCGCGACGCGTTCGACAAGGACTTCGGGCGGCAAGCCGAGATGCTCGAACTGTTCACGCGACTGTTCGGCCCCTACCCGTTCGCGCACTACACGGCGCTGGTGACGGACGACGACCTCGAGATTCCCGTCGAGGCCCAGGGCCTGTCGACGTTCGGCGCGAACTTCTGCGACGGGCACCGGACCGAAGAACGGCTCGTCGCACACGAATTGTCCCACCAGTGGTTCGGCAACAGCCTGACCTTGTCCCGCTGGTGCGACATCTGGCTCCACGAAGGTTTCGCGTGCTACGCGGAATGGTTGTGGTCGGAGAATTCCGGCGGGCCGACCGCCCGCGCTCTCGCCGCAGAAGCCCATCGCGGCCTGTCGCGTAAGCCGCAGGACATCCTTCTCGAGGATCCGGGCGCGGCGGACATGTTCGACGACCGGATCTACAAGCGCGGTGCGCTGACCCTCCACGCCCTTCGCCTCGCCCTCGGCGACGAAGCCTTCTTCACGCTGCTCCGGACGTGGACGTCGGACTACCGCCATTCCAATGTCACGACGGCACAGTTCAAGGATCTCGCCACGCGGTTCTCGGAGACGTCTCTGCGGCCCCTGTGGGACGCATGGCTGGGCCAGGAGGCACTTCCTCCGCTACCCGGATCCTGACGGGTAGCGCGGGGACCCCGATGACGGTGTCGCTACCCGCCGGCAATCGCGATCCGCAGCGGCTCCCGGACCCCCGGGTATTCCGCTTGGGCCGCGACAACCTCCGAAGAGAAACACGGGACGGCCGACGATCGTCACTTCACGTATGAGCCTGCGTACATCTTCCGCGGGCCGGCTTCGATCCACCTCGAATTCACCCGTCGAGAATTCACACCCGTCTGGTTCGGTCCCGAACGGCCGACTCGGACAACACCCTTGTGGCGTAATCGCCGGGCAGAGAACCGGCTACTGCCAGCAGCCGTTGTCCAGGTGAAACGATCATCGAACATCCTGCCGTGGCCCGAAAGCCTTCTCCGGTCGCACCGGCGAAGCTCGCCATCGCTACATAGGCTCCGCACGTGGCACCGATATGGGCGGCGCGCCGTTGCTGTTCCGCCAACTCCCATCGGTGGTGCACCACCCCACACGCGTACAGATCGATGTCGAGGGCTGCGGTCGCGTGAATGTGCTCAGCTGTTCCGGTGTCCTTGCAGATGCCCAGACCGATACGCCACCCATGGATCTCGATCGCCGACGCACCAGGCCCCTGTACGAACCACTTGTTCTCGTCACCGTGCAAATGCGTTTTCCGATAGGCGATCCCGGCGCCATTGCCATCGACACGCAGCGTAGCGATGAAACGCTGGCCTTTTTCCATCACCGGCGCACCGACCAACGCGCATGAGCCGGTCGATCGACAGGCCTCGACGAGTAACGCGACAGCGTCCCCATCCAACTCGACGTCTGCGGCGTCCAGGTAATACCCGGTCAAGGACAGTTCTGGAAACACAATCACGTCTGCACGAGCCGACCGGATCAGTTCTGCATGCGCCCGTGCCGACGCAACGTGGTCACCGTCGACCACCGCCGGCTGTCCGACAGCCGTGCGCAACAACTCGGCCTTCCTCGTCACAACGAGCATCCTGCGTGAGGACCGGGCAAAGATCAACAAATGCGAAAAGGGGACCCGCAGGTGGGGTCCCCTTTTCGCATTCACTTGCGACAAACACTATTCGACAAAAACATTGTCCATAGAAAACACTGGAGGCCCCCAACAAAGTTGGGGG
>JAEZDV010000249.1 GCA_023417985.1 Actinomycetes bacterium
CTTCTGGCTGACCTTCGTCGGCTTCCACCTCACCTTCCTGGTGCAGCACTGGCTCGGTAACGAGGGCATGCCGCGTCGCTACGCCGACTACCTGCCGTCGGACGGGTTCACCACGCTCAACACGATCTCGACGATCGGCGCGTTCATCCTGGGCGCTTCCACGCTGCCGTTCCTGTGGAACGTCTTCAAGAGCTACCGCTACGGCCAGATGGTCACGGTCGACGACCCGTGGGGCTACGGGAACTCGCTCGAGTGGGCCACCAGCTGCCCGCCGCCGCGGCACAACTTCACCGAGCTGCCTCGCATCCGCTCGGAGCGTCCGGCGTTCGAGTTGCACTACCCGCACATGGTCGACAAGATGCGCGCCGAGGCGCACGTCGGACCGGGTAGCCACAAGCACAGCGTTAACGTGCTCGAGGGTGCGGATCGCACCCCCGGAGACGTCCCGCGCTCCTGACCGACCGCTCTACGCACCGAAGCCCCGCCCGTTTCCACGGGCGGGGCTTCGGCCGTTCCGGGGCGCGCACCCCGGCGCGGAGGCGACCGCTCGAACTGCCACAATGGAACCAGCACGTGCCGCGTCCGCACGTGCCTCGACGACAATGATCGGAGACGTTGTGGCGTCTGAAAGCACGGTGCTCCTGACCGTGACCGGACCGGACCATCCCGGCGTGACCTCGGAGCTGTTCGCGGTGCTCACGAGGTTCGACGTCGACCTGCTCGACGTCGAGCAGGTCGTGATCCGCGGGCAGCTGACGCTCGGGGTTCTCGTGGTCTGCCCCCGCGATGTCGCAGCGCTGCAGGACGCGGCCGAGTCGGCCATGGCCGCGATCGGTATGCGCGCCGCAGTGCAGATCGGCGTGGCTCCCGGCTCCGGCCACGCGGTGTCCACCCACGCCGTGGTGGTGCTGGGCAGTCCGTTGAGCGCCCGCGCGCTGCGGTCGGTGGGCCGCACGCTCGCCGCCCAGGGCGCCAACATCGATTCCATCCGCGGAATTGCGGACTACCCCGTGACGGGCCTGGAATTGATGGTCACCGCCTCCGGCACCGATTGGGACGCCGACAGCCGTCTGCGCAAGGCTCTCGCGGAACTCGCCGCGGGTATCGACGTGGACATCGCCGTGGAGCGTGCCGGCCTGGCCCGCCGCGCGAAGCGCCTGATCGTCTTCGACGTCGACTCCACGCTGGTGCAGGGCGAGGTCATCGAGATGCTCGCCGCCCACGCCGGTGTCGAGGACAAGGTTCGCGAGGTCACCGAAGCCGCGATGCGCGGCGAGATCGACTTCGCGCAGTCGCTGGAACAACGCGTCGCCACGCTCGCCGGTCTCCCCGCCTCGGTCATCGACGAAGTCGCCGACCAGATCGAACTCACTCCCGGCGCGCGCACCACCATCCGCACCCTCCGGCGTCTCGGTTTCCGCTGCGGTGTCGTGTCGGGCGGTTTCCGTCAGGTCATCGAAGGACTCGCCCACGACCTCGAACTCGACTTCGTCCGGGCGAACACCCTCGAGATCGTCGACGGCAAACTCACCGGCCGCGTCGTCGGCGAGATCGTCGACCGCGCCGCCAAGGCGCGTGCGCTCCGCGAATTCGCCGACGAGGCAGGGGTGCCCATCGAGCAGACCGTCGCTGTGGGTGACGGAGCCAACGACATCGACATGCTCGGCGCTGCCGGACTGGGCATCGCGTTCAACGCGAAGCCCGCCCTGCGCGAGGTCGCCGACACCGCGTTGTCGTACCCGTACCTCGATGCGGTGCTCTTCGTCCTCGGCGTCACGCGAGACGAGGTGGAAGCCGCCGATCGAGTCGACGGAACGCTGCGACGGGTGCCGCTCGATCGTGGAGCCTGACCCGCACCCGGTCTTCGCCGACCCCGGGTTCGCGCAGCGACATGCCGTGCTGGCCCGGGGCTACGGGCACCGGCCCGATCCGGACGACCCGGCGGCGGTGCTCGCGATGCCGATCGTCCTGCACATCCCGAAATCCGATCCGCCCGCCCGCAGTTCGCTCCTCGAGGCCGCCGCGATCGCGACCGTCGCACTGTGTCTCGATCCGCGTGTCGGACCGGGCCCGGACGGGGAACCCGGGCCGTGGCAG
Organism: Actinomycetes bacterium; assembly: GCA_023417985.1. Taxonomy (GTDB): domain Bacteria; phylum Actinomycetota; class Actinomycetes; order Mycobacteriales; family Mycobacteriaceae; genus Rhodococcus. The sequence continues at coordinate 2,098 of JAEZDV010000249.1, forward strand.
GAGGCGTTTCGCACCTGGAACGACGCCCGGATCCGCAAGGTCAGCCGCCGCGCGCGAGGTGCGCAGTGGCGCGCCGTGCAGGAGGTCGACGGAGTGACCGTCGAGCATGCCGGAGCGCAGGCGCGTGCGCTCGTGCCCGGACCGGTGGGGGAACTCGACTCGCGGGTGTCCCGATTGCAGATCGGCGGTACCGATGTGCCGCCGGACGATCCGCCGCCCCCACCCGCCGGAGTTCCGGTGCTGTGGATCAACGGTGCTCTGGAAATGACGGTCGGCAAGGCCGCCGCCCAGGTCGGTCACGCCTCGATGCTGTTCGCCGGCGCGTTGCCGCTCGACTCCGCACGGGCGTGGGCCGCCGCCGGTTATCCCTGTGCCGTCCGTGACGCCGACCCCGCTCGCTGGCGTGAACTGCTCGCGAACGTCGAGCGAGGATCGGGGGTCGCGGTGAAGGACGCCGGGTTCACCGAGGTCGCCCCGGGCTCGGTCACCGTCGTCGCGATGATCGACTGAGCGGCCGGCGAACCGACTCCCGGCACGTGGGTCAGGCCACCGACGCGGGCTGGAACAACTCGACGAGATTGCCTGCGGGATCGGTGATCAGGATCTGGCGGCCCCCGGGGCCGGAGACCACCTCGCTCCGGAACGGAACATCGGCTTCGCGCAGACGGCCGATCTCGTCGTCGAGGTCGTCGACGACGAGGTGGATGCGATTGCGCCCCGGGCCCGCCGCGTCGGCCGGGGTGGCGCGAGCGCCCGAACTGGCAGGGCCCGACAGTAACAGTCGAAGCGAACCGCGGGTCACATCCGCGAACGCGGGCCCCGGGTGGCTGAGCAGGGTGAAACCGAGTCTGCCGGTGTAGAATTCGATCGCCGAGGGAACATCGTCGACAAGGTAACGGACGCCGACGTATTCGTTCTGTGTGGTCATCGGACACTCTTTTCCTCAGTGGGACACTTCGGGTTTCGGCCCTCCGCCGCGCGGGCGACCGAGGACTCGCAGCGGTGACGCCGCGCGATGGCCGGAAGCAGGTGCCGTACACGCGTGGCGATGTCGGCCGCGACGGCGCGGAAAGCCGGATAGGTGTCGGCGTCGTTGTGTTGCGTGGCCGCGGGGTCCGGGATGCTCCAGTGGATGCACCGCGTGTCGTCGTCGAACTCGGGGCAGTGCTCGCGGGCCTTGTCGCACAGGGTGACAACCGCGTCGAACCGGTGGTCGCTGACTGCCGCGAGAGACAGGGGCGCTCGGGTGGAGATGTCGATCCCGAAGTCGTCTCGGAGGACACGCACAGCAAGGGCATGAATCTCAGCTTTCGGATGGGTTCCGGCGCTGAGTATTTCGACTCCGTCTGAAGCTGTGAGGTCGCAATGTCTGCGCAGCAACGCTTCCGCGATGGGGGAGCGGGAGCTGTTGCCGGTGCACACGAACAACACGCTGACGGAGCCGGGCGGACCGGGTGGTGGCCGCTCCGTCGCGGGAGCGAGTGCCGGGTGCAGCGCGGTGCCGACGTCGGCCAGCATTCCGCCGCAGCGGTCGACGTCGAGGTGGTAGTAGGTGTCGCGTCCGTCGAAGGTACTGCGCGTGGTCGTCACGAGTCCGCCGTCGCGCAGCACCCGAAGGTGATAGGACACCAGGTTCTGCGGCTCGCGGACGAGCGCCGCCAATTCCCGGACCCGGTGGTCGCCACCGGACAGCGTCGTGAGCAGCTGCCAGCGCACCGGATGGGCTGCCAGCTGTACGAACGCCGGAACGGACGCGAACGCCGCCATGGCAGAAGCGTACCGCTGATACATCAAATCGGTTTGATGTAATTTCGCTGGGCGTCGCAGAACCGGTCGAGGGGGTCGAATCCGATCATCCGAGAGGGTTCGCGGTACGGAACACCAGGACCGTCGGCCCGGTCACGCGGAACTCGCTTCCCACCGGAAGAGGAGTGTCGTCGACCGGGGAGCCGTCGACCGTGCTGGAATCGAAGACGCACACGATGTCACCGCGATACCACTCCGGTCCGCCCAGCGTCACGGTCGCGGCATCACCCGCATGCAGGACGAACAGACCGCTGCTGTCGTGGAGCCGTAGCCCCGCACGGGTGGTGGTGCCCAGTCCAGAGCCGTCGACCCATCCCTGCAGGGTGCGCCGGCTGTGCACGTGCCAGCCCGCGTAATCCAGTTCGGTGCCCTCGATCCCGAACCACACCAGATCGGGGCGACCGTCCGTTCGCGCCCGGCCGTCGAAGAAGCGGCGCCGCCGGAGCACGGGCACCACGTTCCGGAGCCTGAGAAGACCGCGCACGTACGCGAGCAGGTCGAGATCGGCGTCCTGCCACTCCAGCGGCCATGCCTCGCGCACCGGTACATCCTCCGGAACGCAGTAGGCGTTGTTGTTTCCGTGCTGGGTACGACCCAGTTCGTCGCCGGCGAGCAGCATCGGAGTGCCCGTCGAGAGCAGCAGCGTCGCGAGCAGAGCGCGGACGTGCCGATTGCGGGCCGCGACGATCTCCGGGTCGTCGGTCGGGCCTTCGACGCCGTGGTCGACCGATTCGTTGTGGTTCGACCCGTCCCGGCCCTCCTCGCCGTTGGCCTCGTTGCGTTTGTGCCGGTACGACACCAGATCGGTGAGCGTGAATCCGTCGTGTGCGGTGATGTAGTTGACCGACATGGCGGGCTGGCGGCGATCGCGCCGGAACACGTCCTCCGAGCCGGTGAGCCGCGACGCGAGTTCGCGAACATCCGAGCGTCCCGCCCAGAACCGCCGGACCGAGTCGCGGTACCGGTCGTTCCACTCGGCCCACTGCACCCCGAACCGGCCGAGTTCGTAGCCGTGTCCGGTGGCGTCCCACGGCTCGGCGATGAGCTTGAGTCCGGTGAGGACCGGGTCGCTGGTGATCGCGGTGAGCAGGGCAGTCCGCGCGTCGAACGGTCCACCCCGCGGCCGCGCGAGCGCGGTTGCGAGGTCGAAACGGAACCCGTCCACACCCATGTCCTCCGCCCAGTACCGCAGGCTGTCGCACACCATCCGCACGGCGATGGGGGAGGCACCGTCGATCGTGTTGCCGCACCCGGTGAGGTCGATGTCGTGGCCGTGATGGTCGAGCAGGTAATAGCCGGGGGCGTCGAGCCCGCGCCACGACAGGCTCGGTCCCGCCACCGACCACTCGCAGGTGTGGTTGTAGACCACGTCGAGAACCACTTCGAGTCCGGCGCTGTGGAATGCGCGGACCATGGTCCGGAACTCGGCGACCTCCTCTCCTGGTGTCGCGGCGTAGGCGGGATGCGGTGCGAAGTACGACGCGGTCGAATATCCCCAGTGGTTGCGCATGCCGCGCTCGCGAACCGGAGGCTCGGTGAGGAACGCCTGGACCGGCAGCAGTTCCACCGTCGTCACACCGAGTTGCACCAGATGGTCGAGTACCGCCGGATGGCAGAGACCGAGGTAGGTGCCGCGAAGATGCTCCGGCACGCGCGGGTGGTGTGCCGTGTACGACCCCACGTGCAACTCGTACAGGACGGTGCTCTCCCACGGGATGTCCGGCCGTTGCGAGGTGTTGCCGCCCGGCGAGGTGACCACCGAGAGCGGGGTGTGGCCGAGGGAGTCGACCGTCGACATAGCGTCGAACGGTCCACCGTCGTAGGCCACCAGCCTGGCTCCGTCGCCGATACCGCCGGCGATCTGCCGGCCCCACGGATCGAGCAGGATCTTGTGGGGATTGGTGCGCAGACCGTGGCGCGGATCCCACCTGCCGTGCGCGCGATAGCCGTACCGCTGCCCGGCGCCGACACCGGGAACGATTCCGTGCCACACGCCGTAGGTGAAGTCGGGTAGGTCCACGCGCTGTTCACGCCCGCCCTCGTCCACGAGACACACCTGGACCCGATCGCTGTGCGGCGCATGCACGGCGAATCGGGTGCCGGCCTCGACGACCGTCGCCCCGAGCGGAAACGGCGAGGGGTCGTGCAGGGCGGCGGACGAACCGGATTCCGATGAGGGTGACGACACAGAGATGATCCTGCCGCGTGTTGCGCCCGGGCGTAAGACAAGATGGTGGGCGTGGCACAACCTGATCCCGATTTGCTCATCGAATTCGAAGACGTTCTGGTTCGGCGCGGAGGCAACGTCCTCGTCGGACCCGTGACCTGGAAGGTGGAACTCGACGAACGCTGGGTGGTGCTCGGCCCCAACGGCGCAGGCAAGACGACGTTGCTGCGCATCGCCGCGGCCGAGACGTTCCCGACGTCCGGAACAGCACACGTGCTCGGCGAGACGTTCGGCCGGACCGACCTGTCCGAACTGCGGACCCGTATCGGACTGTCGTCCGCTGCCCTGGCGAATCGCGTCCCGTTCGACGAGAAGGTCGTCGACCTGGTGATCTCCGCCGGATACGGTGTCCTCGGCCGCTGGCGCGAGCGCTACGACGCCATGGACACCGACCGTGCGATCGAGATGCTCGAAAGCCTCGGCGCCGAGCACCTCGCCGACCGGTCGTACGGAACGCTCTCGGAGGGTGAGCGCAAACGAGTGCTCATCGCCCGCGCGCTCATGACCGACCCCGAACTGCTGCTGCTCGACGAACCCGCCGCCGGCCTGGATCTGGGTGGCCGGGAAGAACTCGTCGCGCGCCTCGGCGTGCTGGCCGCGGACCCGGACGCGCCGGCGACCGTGCTCATCACCCACCACGTCGAGGAGATTCCGCCCGGATTCACCCACGCGCTGTTGCTCAAGGAGGGTGCCGTCGTCGCGCAGGGTCTGCTCGACGACGTGATCACCGGCGAGAACCTCAGCGAGGCATTCAGTCAGGCGATCACCCTCGACAAGGCGGACGGGCGGTTCTTCGCTCGCCGCACCTGGGAACCGGGCCGCCACCGGCGTGGCTGAGACGAACGGCGCGTCCGGACACGGCATCCGCCACCCGATCGACTAGTTTCGGTTCATGGTTGACGATCGCTCGGTGAGCTCCTTCGATCCTGCTGCGGTTCCCGTCCGCGGTGCCTCCACGGTGATGCTGGTGCGGGACTCCGCACGCGGGGTCGAGGTGTTCCTGCAGCAACGCGTCGTCGGCATGGAATTCGCCGGCGGGATGACGGTGTTTCCCGGCGGCGGAGTCGATCCGTCCGACACCGACGCGTCGGTGCGGTGGTCCGGTCCTGACGTCGCGTGGTGGGCCGAGCGGTTCTCCACCACCGAGGCGCAGGCACGCGCCCTCGTCCTGGCCGCCGTGCGGGAAACGTTCGAGGAATGCGGTGTGCTGCTGGCCGGGCCCACGTCCGACACGCTCGTGGCGGATACGACCGTGTACGCCGGCTCGCGTCGCAAACTCGAAGCCCGCGAGTTGTCGTTCGGCGACTTCCTGGAGCGGGAAGAACTCGTCCTGCGGGCCGACCTTCTTCGTCCCTGGGCCAACTGGATCACGCCGCTGGGGGAGCGCCGCCGTTACGACACCAGGTTCTTCGTCGCCGCCGCACCCGAGGGGCAGCGCGCGGACGGAGAGACGACCGAGGCCGAAGCGGTGCGCTGGCGGACCGCGGCGGAAGAACTCGAATACTGGCGGTCGGGGCGGTGCGTCCTGCTTCCCCCCACCTGGAGCCAGTTGACGGCGCTCGCGCACTACTCGACGGTCGCGGAGATCATGGCGGCCGATGTCACCGTCGAACCGGTCCTGCCCGTGATGAGCAAGCGGGACGGCATGATCCACATCGCCTTCGACGGCGAGGAAGGGTACTACGCGCTCGGGTCGCATCCGTGGGCCCAGCGCGCCGACCTCTAGGCTCGACCCATGGCTGAATTCGTGACACTCGAGGTCTCCGACGGTATCGGCACCATCCGGCTCGACCGCCCGCCCATGAACGCGCTGAGCCGGCAACTCCAGGAGGAGATCCGCGAGGCGGCGAGGCAAGCGACCGTCCGGGACGACGTGAAGTCGGTGATCGTCTACGGCGGCGAGAAGGTCTTCGCCGCCGGGGCCGACATCAAGGAACTGGCCGAACTGGATTTCGTGCGGATGAGCCGGATCGTCGGCGATCTGCAATCCGCCCTGGGATCGATCGCCGACATTCCGAAACCGACAGTCGCGGCGATCACGGGATATGCCCTCGGCGGTGGCCTCGAACTCGCTCTCGGTGCCGACCGCCGGATCGTCGGGGACAACGTGAAGCTGGGAACCCCCGAGATCCTGCTCGGCGTGATCCCCGGAGGGGGTGGCACCCAGCGACTCGCACGTCTGGTGGGGCCCGCGAAGGCGAAGGACATCGTGTTCACCGGCCGGTTCGTGGGTGCCGACGAGGCACTCGCGATCGGGCTCGTGGACGAGGTCGTGGCACCGGACGACGTGTACGAAGCGGCCCGGCGCTGGGCGGCGCAGTTCAACAAGGCGGCCTCGCGGGCGCTGGCGGCGGCGAAGGCCGCGATCGACCAGGGCCTCGACACCGACCTCGACACGGGCCTCGCCATCGAACAGCACGTGTTCGCGTCGCTGTTCGCCACGAAAGACCGTTCCATCGGCATGGAGTCGTTCCTCGCGAACGGTCCCGGGAAAGCCGACTTCGTCGGCGAATAGGACGCCCGAACCACATAATCGTCTTCGCCTTACCGATGGGTAGGATCAGCGCCATGACTGCAAGCAGGCCCGACGGGGTCGACCCCGCGCCGAACCCGCACGCCACCGCCGAACAGGTCGCGGCGGCCATGGAGGACACCAAGCTCGCCCAGGTGCTCTACCACGACTGGGAAGCCGAGACGTACGACGACAAGTGGTCGATCTCGTACGACGAACGCTGCATCGACTATGCCAAGGGGCGGTTCGTCGCCGCCGCCGGAGATCAGAAGCTCCCGTACGAGCGCGCGCTCGAATTGGGTTGCGGCACCGGCTTCTTCCTGCTCAACCTGATGCAGGGTGGGGTGGCGAAGAGCGGTTCGGTCACCGACCTGTCGCCCGGCATGGTCAAGGTTGCGTTGCGCAACGCCGAGCATCTCGGTCTCGACGTCGACGGTCGTGTCGCCGACGCCGAAACCATTCCGTACGAGGACGACACGTTCGATCTCGTCGTCGGGCACGCCGTGCTGCACCACATTCCGGACGTCGAGCAGTCGCTGCGCGAGGTGTTGCGTGTGCTCAAGCCCGGCGGCCGATTCGTGTTCGCGGGTGAGCCGAGCACGGTCGGCAACTTCTACGCGCGCTGGCTCGGACGCATCACGTGGGAAGCGACGACCAACATCACCAAGCTTCCGTTCCTGAGCGACTGGCGGCGTCCGCAGACCGAACTCGACGAGTCGTCGCGCGCCGCGGCGCTCGAGGCCGTCGTCGATCTGCACACCTTCGACCCGTCCGATCTCGAGAAGATCGCGCGCTCGGCGGGTGCCACCGAGGTCGAGGCTTCGAGCGAGGAGTTCGCGGCGGCGCTGCTCGGGTGGCCGGTCCGGACGTTCGAAGCGGCCGTGCCGCCCGAGAAGCTCGGCTGGAACTGGGCGAAGTTCGCGTTCGGTGGCTGGAAGTCGCTCAGCTGGGTCGACGAGAACGTGCTCAAGCACGTCGTCCCGCGCAGCTTCTTCTACAACGTGATGATCACCGGTGTGAAGCCGGGCGAGTAGCCGGTGTACGAGTTCACACTCGCCGACGTCGCGTACCTGACCTCGGACGCCGGTGCGGAAG
>JAEZDV010000256.1 GCA_023417985.1 Actinomycetes bacterium
GGCCTTCGGCGTCGCCGGGGCGTCCCCGCGACCGTCTCCGCAGCACCGGATCGACACGTGGGAACATGGGGGTATGCGCATTGCGGATTCGGTCGTCGACCTCATCGGAAACACCCCACTCGTCAAAATCAACTCCGTGGTGAAACCGGGGTCCGGACTGGTGGCAGCGAAAGTCGAGTACCTCAACCCGGGCGGTAGCTCCAAGGACCGCATCGCGGTGAAGATGATCGACGCTGCCGAGGCCTCCGGTGAGTTGAAGCCCGGCGGCACCATCGTCGAACCCACCTCCGGTAACACCGGTATCGGTCTTGCACTCGTCGCCCAGCAGCGCGGATACAAGTGCGTGTTCGTGTGCCCCGACAAGGTCGGTGAAGAGAAGCGCAACGTGCTTCGTGCCTACGGCGCCGAGGTCGTCGTGTGCCCGACCGCCGTCCCGCCGGAGCACCCCGACAGCTACTACAACGTCTCCGACCGGCTCGCTGCCGAACTCCCCGGAGGCTGGAAGCCCAATCAGTACTCCAACCCCGCCGGCCCCGAAAGCCACTACGAGAGCACCGGCCCCGAGATCTGGGCCGACACCGACGGAAAGATCACGCACTTCGTCGCGGGTGTCGGCACCGGCGGCACCATCTCCGGTACCGGGCGCTACCTCAAGGAGGTGTCCGGCGGCAAGGTCAAGGTCATCGGTGTCGACCCCGAGGGTTCGGTGTACTCGGGCGGAACCGGGCGTCCCTACCTCGTCGAAGGCGTGGGTGAGGACTTCTGGCCCAGCGCGTACGACGCGTCCATCCCCGATGAGATCATCGCCGTCTCCGACGCCGACTCGTTCGAGATGACCCGCCGGCTCGCGCGGGAAGAGGGACTGCTCGTCGGCGGTTCGTGCGGCATGGCGATGGTGGCCGCGCTGCAGGTCGCCGAGCGTGAAGGCCCCGACGCCGTCGTGGTCGTGCTGCTGCCCGACGGCGGCCGCGGTTACCTGGCGAAGGTCTTCAACGACAAGTGGATGGCCAGCTACGGATTCCTGCGCGCGCCGCTCGACGGCAAGCCCGACGACTCCACCGTCGGCGACGTGTTGCGGGGCAAGTCCGGCGACCTGCCGGACCTCGTGCACACCCACCCGTCCGAGACGGTGCGCGACGCGATCGAGATCCTCCGTGAGTACGGCGTCTCCCAGATGCCCGTCGTCGGTGCGGAGCCGCCCGTCACCGCCGGTGAGGTCGCCGGGTCCGTCAGCGAGCGGGAACTGCTCAGCGCCGTCTTCGAAGGTCGTGCGAACCTCGCCGATCCCGTCGAGAAGCATATGAGCGCCCCGCTGCCCAACATCGGCGTCGGTGAATCCGTTGCGGACGCGACGAAGGCATTCGGCGACACCGACGCGCTCATGGTCATCGACGACGGAAAGCCGGTCGGCGTGATCACGCGGCACGACCTCCTCGGATTCATCTCCCAAGGCCGATAGGACACAGATACTTCATGACCGATCAGAATCAGCACGGTTTCGCCACCCGCGCCATCCATGCCGGTTTCGAACCCGACCCGCAGACCGGTGCCGTCAACGTCCCGATCTACGCGTCGTCGACGTTCGCGCAGGACGGCGTCGGCGAGATGCGCAACGGGTTCGAGTACGCGCGCACCGGAAACCCCACCCGCCGTCCCCTCGAAGCGAATCTCGCGGCGCTCGAAAGTGGTACGTACGGACGGGCTTTCGGTTCGGGTATGGCGGCTACCGACTGCCTCCTGCGTTCGGTGCTGCGTCCCGGCGACCATCTCGTGATCCCGAACGACGCGTACGGCGGCACGTTCCGCCTGATCGACAAGGTGTTCACGCAGTGGGGCATCGAGTACACCCCGGTCTCGGTCAACGATGCCGACGGCGTTCGCGCGGCGCTGCGGCCCGAGACCAAGCTCGTGTGGCTCGAGACCCCGACCAACCCGTTGCTCAACATCGGTGACATCGCGGCGCTGGCCGACGTCGCTCACGAAGGCGGCGCCAAACTCGTCGTCGACAACACGTTCGCGTCGCCGTATCTGCAGCAGCCGCTCACGCTCGGCGCCGATGTGGTGCTGCATTCCACCACCAAGTACATCGGTGGCCACTCGGATGTGGTCGGCGGCGCACTCGTCACGAACGATGAGGAACTCGACGCGGCGTTCGCTTTTCTGCAGAACGGTGCGGGCGCGGTGCCCGGTCCCTTCGACGCCTTCCTGACGTTGCGGGGCATCAAGACGCTCGCGGTCCGCATGGAACGGCACTGCGACAACGCCGAGAAGATCGTCGAACTGCTGTCGGGGCACAAGGCCGTCACCAAGGTGCTGTATCCCGGCCTCGACGATCATCCGGGCCACAAGTACGCGGCCGAGCAGATGCGCCGGTTCGGCGGCATGATCTCGGTACGCCTCGCCGGTGGCCGGCAGGCAGCGCTCGATTTCTGCAGGCGCACCGAAATCTTCACGCTCGCCGAGTCGCTCGGCGGGGTGGAGTCGCTCATCGAGCATCCGGGCGCGATGACGCACGCGTCGACCGCCGGTTCGGCGCTCGAGGTTCCCGACGATCTGGTCCGCCTGTCGGTAGGCATCGAAGATGCCGCCGACCTGCTCGCCGACGTCGAGCAAGCTCTGGGCTGAGCGCCGCTCACTCCGCTGTCACCACTGCGAAAGGCGTCCCTCGGGGCGCCTTTCGCCGTCGGTGGTGAGGTGGTGCCGAGCTGGTCGGGGACCCCGTACGATCACGAACGTGACGGACAGCGCAGCCCCCGAAGACGCCCTGATGGAAGCCTCTCTCGAGGTGCTGAGGATGAACGGGCCCCTCGCCACCGACGAGCTCGCCGACCACTTGGAAGAGGAGGGCCTGGGCGCGGCGGACGCGCTCGTCCGGGAGCTCGAGGAACTGCCCCCGCACCCGCTCGTGCTGTCGCTGCCGGACGGCCGGTTCGCGGCTCTCGACGCCCTGTTCGAGGGCCGGATCTTCACCCACCGGCTCTCCGCCGACGAGATCGAACGTGACCTGATCGCGGTCGACGATGTCGAACCCTTGTTGCTACTCCTCTCCGACGACGACGGTTTCGAACTCGTGGCGGTGGACGAACAGCGCGACCGTCTCGCCGAGCGCGGCGTGGCCGACGACGAGTCGTTGCCCCCCGAAGTGCTGCTGTTTCCCCGCGGCACGCTCGCTGCCCGGACACCCGGCGACCTCGTGGCGCTCACCGCCGGGAGCGGACGGCTCTCGCTCGTCACGGTCGACGACGACCCGACGCCCGTCCCGGTACTGCTCGACGTTCTCGGACGGCGCAGCGCCGAGGGCGACGCCGCGAGTCTCGACGACGAACTGCTCCAGCTGCTGGCCGACACCCCGTCGGCGTTCACCGAACCCGCTCCGCCGCTGACCGAGGCGATCTCGGCAGCCGGCCTCGAGCGGTCGGGCGACCTCGTCGCTCCCGAGGGGTTCGACTTCGAGGGGTACATCAGCAGGACGATGTTCGACGACTACGCCGACCAACTGGGTATCCCCGTCGACGCGGTCCCTGGTGTCGCACTGTTCGCCTCGTTGGTCGATGCGATCGACTCCGGTGACGACGACGACCTCGAAGAGCGCTTCGCACACGGCAAATCGGGACTGTTCGCCGTCCTCTCCGACCCGGAGATCGCCGAGATCGTCCTGGACGAATTGATCGGCGAGGATTTCGCGCCCACGTCCATCGAGGCGGCGGCGCTGTGGCTGCTCGACCACGCGCCCCGCCGGGCGGCTGCCGCAGCGTACTGGCTCGCGGCGCGCGGGGCCGAGGCGGACGGCCGGATCGAGGAAGCAGAGCGGCGCTACGAGAGGTCCGCGGACGAGGGGGGAGCGTTCGACCTCGCGCTGTTCGACCTGGCGCGCTACGCCTCCGATCGCGGTGACGCGGTCCGCGGCATGTCGCTGCTCAGCCGGATTCCGGGTGGGGACGAGCACCCGCTCTACGATGTGCTGCAGCGCTTTCAGCCTGTCGAGCGGCCGGGCCTGGGACGGAACGATCGTTGCTGGTGCGGGTCGGGCAGGAAGTACAAGGTGTGCCACCTCGGCAAAGCAGACCATCCGATCGAAGAACGCGCGGAGTGGTTGTACGTCAAGGCGACGATGCACGCGCTCGATCCGGCCTGGGCCGACGAGCGGGTCGCGCTGGCGGAGGCGCGTGCCGGTTACGGCGACGACGACGCGGTAGCCGACGCCGTGAACGACCCGTTGGTCGACGACGTGCTTCTGCACGAGGCGGGGGCCTTCGTCGATTTCCTCGAGCGGAGGGGCGCGCTGCTGCCCGAGGACGAGGCGGAGTTGGCGCGACTGTGGAGTGGTGTCGCCAGGTCGGTGTTCGAGGTGCAGGACGTCCGAGCGGAGGAGGGGCTTACGCTGCGAGATATCCGGAGCGACACCGTCTTCGACGTCAGCTCCCCGACGATCGCCGGAGACCTTCCGATTGGGACGTTGCTGTGTGCGCGGGTGCTGCCCGCCGGCGATCTCCACCTGATGCCGGGTGGCGCGGAGGTCGTCACGCCCGAGCAACGCGAGGTGCTCCTCGAGTTGTCGGCCGGCGAACGAGCCGACCCGGTGGACCTCGTGGAGACCCTCACCGGTGCGGACGCCGCCGACTTCTTCGCATCGATCGACGAGTAACTCTCGCACCTTCCGTCGCATGGATCCCATCGACCCCAAAACTGAAACCTGTTCTCGAATATATGTGATATGAAGTAGCAGTATTCGTACCGGTGACGGAGGTCACAAGTACGGTGAATGTGTTCGGTCATCGGGATGTGGGGGTTGTGGATGTCAGTCGACCCGTCTGCGGTCATCGTGGCAGTGGCCACGGCAGCGAGCGCCATCGTCCAGGGATCCGACGTACCGGCGGAGATCAAGGATCAGGCCACCCAGGTGATCGAGTCCTTCCAGGCGACGGCCCCGGCGACCGATACGGGTGTGCAGGACTTCGTGGCATCATTCCCCGAGCCCATGCAGCAGAGTGCGGAACAAGCAGTTGCCGACGCCACCCAGTCGGTGGCGGAGATGATCGAGCCACACATTCCGGCCGAGGCCGCCGCCCTGCTCGCACCCACACCGCCGGAGCTCGCGCCGCAACCGCCGGCGGCGCGCCCGACGCCGTTCGGAGTCGTCCCCTCGGTACCGCCGGTCGTGCCGGCCCCGGCGCCCGGCCCGAGCACGGGTTCGGCGGTCCCGGGCGGAGGAGGGGTCCCGCTGCCGTCGATGCCCGCCATTCTCCCCGGTACGACACTGGCTCCGATCGGGGCGATCGCAGTGTTCGCGCCGTGGCTCAAGAAGGCCGGAGCGCTCTGCGACGGCGTGACCGCACCCGTGCTCGCCGCGTTGTACTCGGCCGAGAACGGTTTCCGTTACGGGCCCACCGCGCCGGTCTCACCGGTCGGTGCCAAAGGACCCGGCCAATTCATGCCCGGCACCTGGGACCAGTACGGCAAGGACGTCGACGGCGACGGCAAGGCCGACGTTCTCGGCATCGCCGATCCCGTGATGGCATCGGGCAATTTGCTCTGCGACAACTACAAGCTCATCGACGACTGGAAGCGCCGCGGACTCGTCGAGGGCGACACCCTCGATCTCACCCTCGCCGCATACAACGCGGGAGTCGGGGCGGTGCGCCGATCCGGCGGGATGCCGTCCGGCCACCCTGATTACGAGAACCAGACCAAGCCGTACGTCGCCAAGATCCGCGCCTCCGAACCGGTGTTCGCGCGCATGCTCTCGCCGTTCCTGGGTCTCGGGATCGGTGGTTCGAGCGACGTCGGTAACCGCATCGTCGACCTCGCCTTCAAGTTCCTGGGCCTTCCGTACGTCTGGGGTGGCGGCAACATCAACGGTCCTTCCGGAGGCGGATTCGACTGCTCGGGTCTGACGTCGCACGCGGTGTTCGCAGCGACGGGCATCACGCTGCCGCGCACGTCCGAGACCCAGTGGCACGTCGGTACCGAGATTCCGCTCCAGCTCGCCCGGCCGGGCGACCTGCTGTTCGGCAACTGGCAGGCCGGCGGACCGGGGCACGTCGCGATCTACATCGGCGGTGGGCAGATGGTGCATGCACCCACGACCGGCGACGTCGTCCGTGTCGGAACGGTGTTCCCCGACATGAAGGCACGTCGCATCATCTGATCGGTCGTCCGAACGAAGAGAAGAGCCACGCCGGATGCCCGGCGTGGCCCTTCTTCTGTGATTCCGGGATCAGCCCTGGTACGGCTCCGCGCTGACGAGCGTCACCTTCATGGTGTTGCCGTTGGGCAGCGTGTACTCGCGGGTCTCTCCGACCTTCGCCGAGATCAGCGCGCCACCGATGGGCGAGCCGGGGGAGTAGGTCTCGAGGTCGCCGTTGCGGGCGCCTTCTTCGCGCGTCGCGATCAGGAACGTTTCCTTGTCGGTCTCGTCGCCGCCGTAGTAGACGGTGACGACCGAACCGGGGAGCGCGACGCCGGACTCGGTCGGAGCGACGCCGACCTTGGCGGCACTGAGCAACTCCTGGAGCTGGCGGATGCGGGCTTCCTGCTGCCCTTGCTCCTCGCGCGCCGCGTGGTAGCCGCCGTTCTCCTTGAGGTCGCCCTCTTCACGACGCTCGTTGATCTCGGCCGCGATGACAGGACGATTGGCGATGAGCTGGTCAAGTTCGGCCTTGAGTCGGTCGTACGACTCCTGGGTCAGCCAGGTCACCTGGGTCTCGGTCATCTCGATCACTTCCTTCGGGTTGGAGCCCCCGGCTCCGTGGACAAGTCGTGCACGTGCAACGACTACGAGCACGACCCCCGCAATCCCCCCTGGTATGCAGGTGAGCAGGGCCGCACTGTGCTTCTATGCAGCAATACACGGCCCCAATGGGTGGAACCGTGTATCCCGCTATTCTAGCACCATTGCGCTCTTGCGCCGGGAAAACCGCTGCGTAGAGGGCGAAACTCAGGGGGCGCGGAGATAATCCGGAGCGTCCGTGCTGCACCCGTATTCGTCGGCCATTCCCGGTCGCTGCGTGGTGGTGATCCGCGAGGTCAGGACCACGGACGCCGAATCGGACGCCGGGATGAGCACCTCGCGACGGCCGGTCTCACTGCCGTCCTTCGATCGGGCGCGGATCACACAGACCGCGTCTTCCGACGGATCGTCGCGGGTCACCTTGAGCTGGACCTCGATCGTGTGATCGTCGATGACATCGAACGCCACGATCTCCGACTGGATCGGTGAGGTGTTGTTCTGGAACAACACGAACGCGAGGAACAGACCGGCGACGAGTCCGGCCACAGTGAATCCCCAGCGTCTGCCGCGCATCGCCCCCTTGTTCGAGGGGTAACGATCGGAGGGGTAGCGGTCGGTCGTGGTGGTGTTGCTCATCACTTTGCCTTCGAGCCCGTGCAGGCGGGCGGGCGGTGCCGTGGGGTCACGGCTGACGGAGGGATTATCAGGTGGAACTATAGGGGAAGGACCCGAACGACCCGCGAGGCGGGCACCGATGCGGTCGAGACCATGCACACGACGTGAGGTGGAGGAATAACACGTGAGCGGACTACGGCTCATGGCCGTGCATGCCCATCCCGATGACGAGTCGAGCAAGGGTGCGGCCACGATGGCGCGTTACGCGGCCGAAGGCAACGAAGTCCTCGTCGTCACGCTCACGGGCGGCGAACGCGGCGACATCCTCAATCCGGCGATGGACGTGGCAGGCGTCCGCGACCGCATGAGCGAGGTGCGACGTGAGGAAATGGCCGAGGCGGCCCGCATCCTCGGGGTGAAGCAACTCTGGCTCGGATTCGTCGACTCCGGATTGCCGGAGGGTGATCCCAAACCACCCGTACCCGAAGGAAGCTTCGCGGCGATCCCGCTCGACGAGCCGGTTCGCAGGCTCGTCCGGGTGATCCGGGAGTTCCGGCCCCACGTCATGACCACCTACGACGAGAACGGTGGTTACCCCCACCCGGATCACATCCGGTGCCACGAAGTGTCGGTGGCGGCGTTCGACGCGGCCGCCGACCCGGAGTTCCACCCGGAACTCGGCGCGCCGTGGGAAGTGTCCAAGCTCTACTACTCGCACGGCTTCATCCGTAAGCGCATCGAGTTGTTCCGTGACGAGTACGTACGCCGGGGCGAGAAATTCCCGATGGACGAATGGCTGAACCGGTGGAGGACGGAGCAGGGCGACCTCATGGCACGGGTGACCACCCAGATAACCTGTGGTGACTACTTCCCGCAGCGTGACGACGCGCTGCGGGCGCACGCCACGCAGATCGATCCCAACGGATCGTTCTTCGCGGTGCCGTTGGATATTCAGCAGAAGGTGTGGCCGACGGAGGAGTTCGAATTGGCCAAGACCCGCATATCCACGCAGATTCCCGAGACGGATCTGTTCGCGGGTATCGAGGACGGACAGGTGAAATGACGGTAGGCACGCTGGCGGTCGAGGTCCTTGCGCAGGACCCCACCGGTCCCGAGTTCGGTAAGGCGTCACCGTTCGGTCTCGCTCTGGTGGTCGTCTTGCTGGTCGCGACGGCTTTACTGATCTGGAACATGAACAAGCGACTCGGCAACCTGCCCGAGACCTTCGAACCGGAACATCCCGAACCCGACCAGCTGGCGGACGACGGCACACTGCCGGGTGTGGCGCCCGCGGCCGGCGGCGACGCGGCACCCGCAACGACCACCGCAGCAGAGTCGCCGGCGGATCCGGAGCGCACACCCCCGGCCACCTCGAACTGACGTCACCGCCCGCGCTTCGACGTAACGTGGGGGAATGGCGAATCTCCTCGCGGATTCACTGAGCCCCTACCTCCGGCAGCACGCAGGTAACCCGGTCCACTGGCACGAGTGGGACGACTCGGCGCTGGCCGAAGCGCGCGATCGTGACGTGCCGATCCTGCTGTCGATCGGCTATGCCGCGTGCCATTGGTGTCACGTCATGGCGCACGAGTCGTTCGAGGACGACGCCACCGCGGCGGTCATGAACGAGAACTTCGTGTGCATCAAGGTCGACCGGGAGGAACGCCCCGATCTCGACGCGATCTACATGAACGCGACCGTCGCGACCACCGGCCAGGGTGGGTGGCCGATGACGTGCTTCCTCACTCCGGAGGGCGCGCCGTTCTACTGCGGCACCTACTACCCGGACACGCCGCGCGGCGGGATGCCGTCGTTCCAGCAGGTGCTGCACGCGATCTCCGAGACCTGGCACCAGCGTCGCGACGACGTCGGCAAGGCGGCGGCCGCCATCGTCGCGGAGCTGCAGCGCAGCAGCGGCGGGCTCCCCGCTGGTACGAGACGGGTCGACGCCGCACTCCTCGACGCGGCCGTGCTGGCCGTCGCCCGGGACGAGGACCGCGAACACGGGGGATTCGGCGGGGCTCCGAAGTTCCCGCCGTCGAATCTGCTCGAAGGTCTCCTGCGCGGATACGAGCGCATCCGCCGGGAGGAGGTGCTGGGGCTCGTCACGCGCACCGCGGAAGCGATGGCACGCGGCGGGATCTACGACCAGCTGGGTGGCGGCTTCGCCCGGTACAGCGTCGATGCGGGCTGGGTGGTGCCGCACTTCGAGAAGATGCTCTACGACAACGCGTTGTTGCTGCGGGCGTACGCCCACCTCGCGCGGGTCACCGGTACACCGTTCTTCCGGCGGGTGGCGGAAGAGACCTCGGAGTTTCTCCTGCGCGACCTGCGGACCGCAGAGGGGTGTTTCGCGTCGGCTCTCGACGCCGACACCGATGGCGTGGAGGGCCTCACCTACGCGTGGGCACCCCCGCAGCTGACGGAGATTCTCGGTCCCGACGACGGTGTGTGGGCCGCTCGCCTCTTCTCCGTGACCAGCGAAGGAACCTTCGAATCCGGTACGTCCGTCCTGCAACTGCGGGAGGATCCCGACGACCCCGAGCGTTTCGCCCGTGTGCGCGAACGGTTGTTCCTGGCGAGGCGGAGCCGTCCGCAACCCGATCGGGACGACAAGGTCGTCACCGCGTGGAACGGTTTCGCCGTTACTGCGCTCGCCGAGGCCGGGGTTGCGTTCGACGTCCCGGAGTGGATCGACGCCGCCGCGACGTGCGCCCGGACGCTGCTCGACCGGCATCTCGTGGGCGGCCGTCTGCGACGGGCCTCGCTCGGCGGAGTGGTGGGTGACCCGGCGGGAGTGCTGGAGGACTACGGAGCATTCGTCACCGCACTGGTGGCTGTGCACCAGGCAACAGGCGACGCGGTCTGGCTCGCCCCGGCGTTCGACCTCGCCGACACCGCGCTCGGTGCGTTCGCCGACCCCGACAAGCCCGGAAGCTGGTTCGACACAGCGCGTGACGCGACGGAACTCGTTGCACGCCCGCGTGATCCGATGGACGGCGCGACCCCGTCGGGTGCGTCGCTGATCGCGGAGGCGTTGCTGTCGCTCGCGGCGCTCGACGACGGTGACGGACGGTATGCCACCGCCGCGCATGCTTCCGTCGCTGCCGCGTCGATCCTGCTCGAGCGGGCGCCGCGGTCGGCCGGCCACTGGCTGACCGTGGCCGAGGCCGCGGTCAGGGGTCCGTTGCAGATCGCGGTTGCCGGTGGCGGCGACCTGCTGCGGGCCGCGCGCCATATAGCGCCCGGCGGAGCGGTCGTCGTGGGTGGCGACCCCGGATCGTCGCCGCTGCTGGAGGACCGGCCGCTCGTCGACGGGGTGCCCACCGCCTACGTGTGCCGCGGCTTCGTGTGCGACCGTCCGGCCACCTCGGTGCCCGAGCTGCTCGAGGTGCTGGCGGGGTCGTGAACGGCGTGCCCGTACCTCACGCCCAGGTGGACTCGGCGCGGGAGCCGAGGAAGTCGCCCGCGGTGGTGACTGGTGCCGCGAGCATGCCCGCGGACGCGTCGACGAGGAAATAGGCGAAGCCGGTCCAATCCGATTCGACCCGTTCGCGGTCTAGGCGTTCTTCGTAGTCGGCACACGCGTCGATCACCATGTGTCCCAGCAGCCACGACCGGCCGCTGATGACCGTTTCGGGGAGATCCGACACGGTGGCGTGCGCCCGTTCGATGAGGTCGCGAACGTCGCGGTCCGTGGTGGTGCTCGCGGCGACGGACTCGATCATCGAAGGCACCGTTCGCAGCTGTCGCAGAAAACGTGCCCGCCAGCTCGGGACGGCCAGTGACGCCAACTGGTCGGTGAGGGGAACGATGAGGCAGCTCAGCAGGTCCCGTAGTCCCGGCTCGGGTCCGAGCAACTCGATCAACTCTCGTCGGCGCCGGGTTGCGTCGTCGCTGTAGCGCATCATCGTCGCGCGTATCAGGGCGTCGCGGCTTCCGAAGTGATAGTTGACGGCGGAATGGTTCGCGTTGCCGGCGTGCTCGGCGATCCGCCGGTTCGACACCGCGTCCACGCCGAACGTCGCGAAGAGTTCTTCGGCCGAATCGAGCAGTGCTCGTCGTGCCTGGTCGCCGTAAGTGCCCACGGTCGGATCCGCCGCCTCTCTGTTGCGGGTCGCCGGTGTACCCGTCCTTGGGGGACGAAGGTCACCACCGCTCGGTTTGATGACTTTAAGACATACAGCGTAACTTATTGAGTCAGGCGGCGTATTTCTGATTCCGGAAATGTGTCGATCCGGACACCGAGGAGATTCCACTTGACCGACACAATCGCGTCCGACACGAGCAGCTCACCGGGGGGTGACGCCACCGAGGCCGACCTCGCCCGCGCACGCAAGGAACACATCGGCCGCTACGTCGCAATGATCCTGCTGCCGTTCGTGATGGTCGCCATGATGATCACGGGCTACCTCGCGGCGATGCACTCACCGGCCCCCAACAACATGCCGATCGCGGTGGCCGGATCACCGCAGGAGGCCGGGCTGTTCGCCCGTGCCCTCGAGGACGCAGACCCCGAAGCCGTGGACATCCGGGTCGTCTCCGACGACGCCGCTGCGCGCGACCTCGTGCTCGCACGCGAGGTCTCCGGTGCGGTGTCGCTGGGAGCCGACGGCACTGCGACCGTGTACACGGCGGGCGCAGCCGGTGCTTCGCAGTCGTCGATGGTCAGCGGTCTGCTCGCCCCGCCGGTGCTGGGACAGGGCTTCGACCTGGTGGTCGAGGATCTCGCGCCGCTGCCAGAGCACGACTCCGCCGGGCTGGCCGCGATGTTCATGGCGACCGCCCTGATGCTCGCGGGTTACATGCCGCTCAGCGTCATGCTGTCGAACTCACCGGAACTCCTCCGGGTCCGCCGGGTCGTCCCGCTGCTCGCGGGGTGGTCCGCCCTGATCGCCGCGCTCGTCTGGGCCGTCGCCGGCCCGGTGCTGGGCGCAGTCGAAGGCAACACCACCGCTGTTCTCGGGATCGCCTGGCTGTCCGTGTTCGCGGTGGGTGCGGTGCAGTTGTTCCTCACCCGGATCCTCGGACCGATGGCGGTGATCGTCGGCATGTTGTTTCTGATGGTGCTCGGCGTTCCCGCGTCGAACATGGGCATGTCGGTGCACGCGCTGCCGTCGCTCTACGCGACGCTGCACGGATTCCTGCCGACCGCGGCCACCGGCGAAGCGCTGCGCGCGGTCCTGTACTTCGGCGGCGACGGACTCGGCGGGCATCTGCTGGTGCTGGCCATCGGAGCCGTGCTCGCCCTCGCCGCGACCGTGGGCGTCGACGCGCTGAAGCGTCGCCGCAACCCCGATGCCGGTGACCCCGAGATCACCCTGCCCTCGCTGACGGCGGGTCCGCGTCCCGCGAGCAACCGCGTCCGGTACGTGACGCTGGCGTTCTTCCCGCTCGGCATGGTCGTGATGATGCTGACGTTCATGCTGGGGGCGATGTACCAGCCGGCACCGCGCGACATGCCGGTCACCGTGGTCGCCGCGACGACCGAGCAGGCGGAGCAGGCCGTCGCGGGTCTCGAGGCGAACATGACCGGTCTCTTCGAGTTGCAGGCCTCCGACTCGGTCGACGACGCGCGGGCCGCCGTCCAGGATCGCACTGCCGTCGCCGCGTACGTCCTGCCCTCCGCGACCTCGCCCACCGCGACCCTGATCACCAACGGGGCCGCCGGAGCGAGCCAGCAGCAAGTGGTCTCGACCGTCTTCGGCCAGGTCGCGGCCGGCTCGCAGATGCCACTCGTCAACGAAGATCTCACACCGTTGCCTGGCGCAGACTCCATGGGAACGGTGACGCTCTACGTCGCGATGGGCTGGATCATGTCCGGGTTCATGCTCATCGTCGTCGGCAGCAATGCCCAGCCCGCAGCGATGCGTCTGCGCCGTCTCCTGCCCATCGCGGCGGGATGGTCGGTGTTCATGTCGGCTGTCGTCTGGGTGATCGCGGACCCGATCGTCGGTGCCGTCGACGGGCACTTCTGGTCGTTGTTCGGCACGGGAATCGTCGCGATCTTCGCGACCGCGATGTTCACCGCGGTACCGGCCAGGCTCCTCGGTCTGCTCGCGGTGCTCCCGGTGGTCGCGATCCTCATGTTCGTGGGCGTCCCCGCCTCCAACGGTGCGATGTCGGTGTACATGACTCCGGAGATCTTCAAGACGCTGCACGACGTACTGCCGATGCCCGCAGCGGTGGAGTCCGTGCGATCGATCCTCTACTTCGGGGGTGACACGGTCGGAACGCACCTTGCCACCTTCGCGATCTGGGGTGCGGTCTCTCTGCTGTGCGTCGTCGTGATCGACCTGGTGCGGTCGCGGTCGGAAGCCCGGAAGAAGAACACCGCGGCCTGATCCGTCACGCCGCCACCCCCCACGGCCTCCGGGCCGGGGGGGGGGGGGGGGCGGGCGCGGCGGGGGGGGCGGGGGG
>JAEZDV010000290.1 GCA_023417985.1 Actinomycetes bacterium
CCGGGGTTCACAGTTGCGGGGACAGCGCCGGTCTTGCACCGGCTTCACCGTAACGCTGCGGGTACCCTGCCCGACTGGCAGAGCACCCGCAGCGTAACCCACATGCTTTTCGGCTCGGAAGAGTACTCCCCGATCAGGAAAGTGCCTGTTCGAGGTCTTCGAGCAGATCCTCGGGGTCTTCGAGACCGACCGAGAGCCGCACCAGGCCGTCGGTCAGCCCGATCGCGGCACGACCCTCCGGACCCATCGCGCGGTGCGTGGTTGTCGCCGGATGGGTGATGAGCGACTTCGCGTCACCGAGGTTGTTCGAGATATCGACGATGCGCAGCTTGTTGAGCAGTTCGAAGGCGCGCTTCTTGCCTTCGCCTTCGGGAGCGTCGAGTTCGAAGGTGAGGATCGTGCCGCCCCCGCTCATCTGCGAGCGCGCGAGCGCGTGCTGCGGATGCGATTCGAGGTACGGGTACTTCACCCAGCGCACCTTGTCCTGCGTCTCGAGGAACTGCCCGATGCGCAGTGCGGAATCGACTGCGGCGCGCACCCGAATCGGCATCGTTTCGAGGCCCTTGAGCAACGTCCACGCGTTGAAGGGGCTCAGCGCCGGACCGGTGTGGCGAATGAGCTGCTGTACGGGGCCGTCGATGTAGTCCTTGGGACCGAGGATCGCTCCGCCGAGGACCCGGCCCTGACCGTCGATGTGCTTGGTGCCCGAGTACACGACGACATCCGCACCGAGATCGATACTGCGCTGCAGAAGAGGTGTCGCAAAGACGTTGTCCAGCACCACTTTTGCTCCGGCGGCGTGCGCCATCTCGGAGACGGCACGCACGTCGACGAGGGTCTGCATCGGGTTCGACGGGGTCTCGAAGAACACCGCGGTGGTGGGCACGGACAACGCCTGTTCCCACTGGTCGAGGTCTTCTCCGTCGACGAACACCGTCTCCACCCCCCACCGGGGCAGGATCTCGTTGCACACCACGAAGCACGAGCCGAAGAGGCTGCGTGCCGCGACGAGCCGGTCACCCTTGCCGAGCAGGGCTGCGAGGGCAGTGAACACGGCGGACATACCGGACGCTGTCGCGTAAGCACCCTCGGCGCCGTCGAGCAACCGCAACCGCTCTTCGAACATCTTCACGGTGGGATTGCCGTACCGCGAGTACACGAAGTGGTCGACTTCACCGGTGAACGCCGCCTCGGCGGCCTCCGCCGATTCGTACACGAAACCGGAGTTGAGGTAGAGCGCCTCGGAAGTCTCCTCGAAGCCGGATCGCAAGGTCCCGCCGCGCACACCGAGGGTGGCGGGGCGCACACCGTCGGGCAGACGGCGCTCGAAGGCACCGCCCTTGGGGATCGAACTCACGATTGCCTCCACGGCAGGCCTGCTGCCCGCCACCCCTGGGCGCCGCGGCGACCCTCGTCGTCGAGCGCACCTTCGAAGCCTTCGAGGATGTTGTAGGCGGGGGTCAGGCCCGCTGCGGTCGCCGCCTCGGCGGCACCGATCGAACGCTGGCCCGAGCGACACAGGAACATCACGGGACCGCCGGAGACGCCGGCCTTCGCCAGGTCGTCCACGAACGTTCGGTTCGGGGCACCGTCGGGGTAGCGAACCCATTCGACGAAGACGGTTCGACGGCCGAGCGACGAGGTCTCGGGGACCCCGACATACTTCCATTCGGCGTCGGTACGTACATCGACGAGCACGGCGTCCGGGTCTTCCCGCAGCAGCTCCCACGCTTCCTGCGGCGTTATATCACCTGCGTAGCTCACCGGTACATGTTTTCACAGGTCACGGCCTGCCGTACACGCGGGGAGGTGGTCAGAAGGTGCAGACTCGCCAGACGGAGTCGACTCGGACCACCTGCCACGTCTCGATCTGCGATGTCCCGTCCACGGTCGCACGCACGTCGACGGTCGCGCGGTCGCCGTCCACCGCGATGTCCTGAGTGGCCTGCAACTGCACGTTGCCCTCGACGTCGGCGAGGGGCGCTTCTTCTGCCGGAAGTTCTGCGCAGCGCAGGCGCTCGAGGATGTCCGTGTCGTTCTCGTTGTGCGCACTGACGTAGTCGGCGACCGTGCGGTCGATCCGCTGGTCGTCGCTCAGTTCGTCCTGCGCGGGCGACAGCATCTGAGTTCCCACGACCCCCACGATGAGCAGGACCACGATCAGCAGTGCCCCCATGAACGGCCAGGGGGTTCCGCCGTCGGTGTCGTCCGGGACGGGTTCGGGATCGGGTGTTCGACGCTGTGCCATACCCCCGATCGTATCCCCGGCCCGATCGCAGCCGGTCGCGGAGCATTTGCCGAATAAACCCTCTCGAGGTAGGAATTGTGGCGTGGAAACCACTCAGCTCGTTCGACGCCTCGCCGTCGACCTGTGCCGTACGAGTGCCCACATGTGTTGTCGCTGAAGCGATTCTCTCGACGGTCTTCTCATTTCACCCATACCGTCCTTCCCCGCGCACTGCGCCCGCCCGCTGAGGGCAGCCTTAATTTAAGCTGGATATGTCCGTCCGCTCACCGAAGAGGTAGTTGATCCCCTGATGACCGATCAGACTCGTCCCCTTCGCGTCGCGATCGTCGGTGCCGGTCCCGCCGGTATCTACGCCGCCGATGCGCTCATGAAGTCCGACACTGCGCAGGATCCGGGAGTCAGCATCGACCTGTACGAGCGGATGCCGGCACCGTTCGGCCTGATCCGCTACGGCGTCGCGCCGGATCACCCGCGCATCAAGGGCATCATCACGGCCCTGCACAAGGTGCTCGACAAGCCCAACATCCGCCTGCTCGGCAATCTCGACTACGGCACCGATTTCACGCTCGACGACCTCAACCGCTTCTACGACGCGGTGATCTTCTCCACCGGCGCCAACGCCGACCGAGCGCTGAACATCCCCGGTATCGACCTCGACGGCAGCTACGGCGCGGCAGACTTCGTCTCCTGGTACGACGGCCACCCGGACGTACCCCGCGAATGGCCTCTCGAGGCCGAGAAGGTCGCGGTGCTGGGTGTCGGCAACGTCGCGCTCGACGTCGCACGCGTTCTCGCCAAGACCGGCGACGAACTCCTGCCGACCGAGATCCCGCCGAACGTCTACGAGGGCCTCAAGAACAACAAGGCCGTCGAGGTGCACGTCTTCGGGCGTCGCGGCCCGGCGCAGGCCAAGTTCACGCCCCTCGAACTGCGCGAACTCGATCACTCCCCCACCATCGAGGTGATCGTCGACCCCGAGGACATCGACTACGACGAGGGCTCCGAACATGCCCGTCGCACGTCGAAGCAGGTCGACATGGTGGCCAACACCCTGCAGGACTGGGCGATCCGCGACGTGGGCAACCGCCCCCACAAGTTGTTCCTGCACTTCTTCGAGTCGCCGCACGAGATCCTCGGCGAGGACGGCAAGGTCGTCGGCCTGCGTACCGAGCGCACCGAACTCGACGGCACGGGCAACGTCCGCGGCACCGGCAAGTACCGCGACTGGGAGGTGCAGGCCGTCTACCGGGCGGTCGGCTACCTGTCGCAGAACATCGCCCAGCTGCCGTTCGACGATCAGGCGGGCACCGTGCCCAACGAGGCGGGTCGCGTCCTCGAGGACGAGACCGTCGACGGCCCGCAGCGCTTCATGCCGCACACCTACGTCACCGGCTGGATCAAGCGTGGTCCCGTCGGCCTCATCGGCCACACCAAGGGCGACGCGAACGAGACGGTGGCGAATCTGCTCGAGGACCGCGCGGCGGGTCGCCTGAACGCTCCGGAGGAGCCGTCGGAGGACGCGGTCGTGAAGTTCCTCGAGGGCAAGCAGCTGCCGTACACCACGTGGCAGGGCTGGTACCGCCTCGACGCCCACGAACGCAGCCTCGGCGAGGCCGAAGGCCGCGAGCGTGTGAAGGTTGTCGAACGCGAGGACATGTTCCGCGCATCCGAGCCGCACAAGGCCTGATCCACCCGGCCTGATCGACCGAGACC
>JAEZDV010000347.1 GCA_023417985.1 Actinomycetes bacterium
TGGGGGGTGCGCGGGGTGTCGGCGCGCGGTGCGCCCCCCGTTCACCGCGTGAATGCGAGTCCGGAGGTCAGACTCGGTCGTCCTCCGGGACGCTCGCGATGCGATCGAGGACGGCCCGTGCGAGCCACTTGTTGTGACTCTCCTCCGAGTCCGTCCCCTCGAGTTGCTCGGCCAGTCGGCGAATCGGGCCGCCGCTCGCGGAGAGTTCTTCGAATGCACCCAGGGACGACTCGTCGAAGAGATCCACCACCACGACGGCGGCGTCCGAGGACTCCGACTCGTCGGGAAGAAATAGCACAGCTGGACGAGCCTTCGCGAGGGCGGCGAACGGCGTGCCTGCTTCGTCCTCGAGCGCCGAGCGCGAGACGCCGACGGACGCGAGGCAGGCCACCGATCCGTCGGGTCCCTCCGTGGGCTGGGCGAGCCGGAGTACTTCGGTCGTTCCGACAGCGAGCGAGAACAGCGGTGCCTCGTCGTCGGGGCCGGGAAGACAACCCACCGTCCACCGCTCGACTTCCCCGGCTGCCGGGTCCTCGAACGCCGTGTCCAGGTAATAGGCGAGCAGGTCGAGCGACATTTCGTACAGGTCTTCGTCGCGTCGAAGCTCGTGGAAGTTCGCTTCCGATGCGGCCGGGTTGATTGCCATCGTTCTCCTGCTCATCCGAATTGATCCCCTCGAGCCTACGAGCCGCCACTCCGTGAGGGGTGGCACGCTGGTGCTGACGAGTGCCTCGAACGACGAATCCGGCCCACACCTGGTGGGAGCGGATCACCGCGCGGGTAGGCTCGGGCCCTGTGTCTGCACCCACCCACGTCGACGAACCGATCGCAGCGTCTACCCGGTCGTTCCGGCGCGCGTTCCAGGATCTGCGCGACGGCTTCAACCATCGTGAGTTGTGGCTGTTGCTCGGCTGGCAGGACATCAAGCAGCGGTACCGGCGGTCCGTGCTCGGCCCGTTCTGGATCACCATTGCCACCGGTGTCTCGACGATCGCGATGGGCCTGCTGTACGGCACGCTGTTCAACCTCGACATCGCAGAGTTCCTGCCGTACGTCGCGCTCGGTTTCATCATCTGGAACCTGATCCAGGGATCGATCCTCGAGGGTGCGGACGTCTTCATGTCGAACGAGGGGTTGATCAAACAGCTCCCGACGCCGCTGAGCGTGCACGTCTACCGACTGGTGTGGCGTCAGATGATCTTGTTCGCGCACAACATCGTCATCTACATCGGGATCTTCATCGTCTTCCCACAGAATCTGAGCTGGACCGCTTTGGCAGCGATCCCCGCTCTCGCTCTGATCGCGATCAACGCGGTATGGATCTCGCTCGTCTTCGGCATCCTCTCCACCCGGTACCGCGACATCTCGCCGCTGCTCGGCAGCCTCGTGCAGTTGCTGTTCTTCATGACGCCGATCATCTGGACCGAGAAGTCCCTCGCGGGTACCGGCAACGAAGATCGGGCACGCATCGCGGAGATCAACCCGCTCTACCACTTCCTCGACATCGTGCGGACCCCGCTTCTCGGCGGCGACCAGCAGGTCTACCACTGGGTGGTCGTCCTGATCATCACGGTGCTCGGCTGGGGGCTCGCCCTGCTCACCATGCGCAACTACCGGTCGCGCGTCGCCTACTGGGTCTGAGCCCGTTCGAGTTCGACGATCTGTAACCGGTTCACGAACTCCTGGTCGGTGATCGAGAACCCGGCTTCGGCGAGCGCCCGATAGGTTTCGGTGTCGGTGAACCGGTAGCGGTCGTACCGCCACCACACGTCGTTCGGATGCCACTCCGTGAAAGGTGTGCCGCGGTCGCGGTCGGCGATCACCCACAGCTTCGAGCACCGGGTGGCGGCGCGATCGGCCAGTACCGCAGGCGGCACATCGGACGACCACAGGCTCACCCGCTCGGCGGCGGTCCGATCCAGCCCGACGTCCACAAGGTCCTCGAACGCATCGGGACGCGCATCGGCCACCGCGCGCGGCGAGGTCGGCTGCCACGACACCGACGGCTCGAACGCGACACAGTCACCCGGCCGGGACACTTCCTTCAGCCGATCGGCGACCACGCTGTAGTCCATCCCACCGGCCTTGCCGAACGGCTGTCTCTGCGTGATGTATGCGGGAGCCGCGGTGATCGCGATGACAACAAGCACTGCCGACATCGACCACCACCGGGTTGCGACGCGGCTGACGGCCCACCCCAGGAACAGTGTCACCGCGGGCACCGTGAACGACAGGTACCGGTCGAGGTACATGTTGCTCGCCAGCAGTGAGTACACGAGCAGGATCGTCATCGGTACGAGAAATCCGGGCGCCGCGAGCCACAGCAGAATGCGCTCGCCCGGGCCGACGCCCCGAACGGCGGCCGTCACCGCGCCCACCACGGCGAGTACCCAGCACAGCGCCGCCGCCCACGGCGCCTCCGGGAACCACTGCCCGACCACGATCGTGTAGACGACCGTCTCGTCGACGGGCGGAATCCATGACACCTGCTCGACCTGCGAATAGGCCAGCACGAGGAACGGCAACGACAGCACGATTCCCGAGGCGGCCGCGAGTACGAAGCTCACCCGGTCCCTGCGCCGTGACGCCCGGCCACGGGTGACGGCCCACGCCGTCACGAGATGCGCGGCGAGCACGGTCGCGGTGTAGACGAACATCATCGTCGCGACCGCCGCCGCCACCGCATAGAGCACCCACCAGCGGATCCGGCGGCGCTGCAGGGCGAGCACGAGCACCAGCGACAGCACTGCCGCGCATCCCACGGCGAACGCGTACGAGCGGGCTTCGGTGGCCGCCCAGGTCACCCTCGGCAGAATCGCGTACAGCACCCCCGCCGCGACCGCGGCGAGCCTGCCCGCGAGGATCTGCGCGGTAGCGGTGACGGCAGCGGCTCCGACACCGAGCGCCACCGCACCGGGTATGCGGGCCGCGAACTCACCGGGGCCCACGAGAGCGAACCAGGCGTGCAGCAGGATGTCGTGCAGGCCGTGCACTGCGTCCCATTCGGCGAGCAGCGCCAACAGATCACCGAGAGGCCGGTCGGCGGCCGAGACGGTGGCTGCCTCGTCCCACCAGAACGACGGCACCCACGAAAATGCGGCACCGACGAGCACGGTCACTCCCCCGATCAGCAGGGGAAGCGACCACGCTCTCATCGGTCAGTCGTCGATGCCGTACAGCCGCGCCCAATTCTCGCGGCTCGTGAGCTTCGGCATCGCTTCCTGCCACACCGTCTTCATCCGGGGCGCTTCCTTGCGCAACTGCCAGCACACCTTCGCTGCGCGCTTGGTGAGGTCCAGCGCGGTGTCCTTGTCGCGGCGCCGCACCCGCACCGCGTTCTGCGACGCGTCGGTGACGACGGCGCCGCCGAACAGCGAGACGTGCCACCAGTCCGCGTAGTGCGCGGGGACGGTGACCGGGCGACGGTCGACCTTACCCGCGAACTGCTGCACCGCACGCTTGAGGAGTACGAGCCCCTCACGCTTCTTGTCGGGCTCGAAGTCCCACACCGCCATCTGCGTGTGCGGATCGGATTCCTTGCCGACCTGCGACGCGGGCAACGGCTTGGTCTCCGGGTAGCGGTCGCGAAGCTCCCGCAGTTCCTTCAGGACCGACTGTCCACCGTCGTACAGGAAGTCGGGGCCGGCCAGGAAATCCTCGGCCGCCTTGATGAAGGTCGCGGCCAAGCCGTACTGCATCGAGACGATGAGTTCGCCGATCTTGCGGAACAGATACTTGGAGATGTCGGGTCCGTCGAAACGGCCGTAGATCGCCGAGACCACAAGACCGTTGCGGATGCTGAAATACCGCGCCCAGTCGTCGTAGTCCTTGAGGTAGAAGTCGGCGTGCCACACGCCCGCGTTCGGCAGGGTGACCGTCGGGTGCCCGGCGAAACGTGCGCGGATGCCGTACTCGATGTCGTCCCACTGGAAGAACAACGGGATGGGAAGCCCGCAGTCGGCGATGATCTCGGCAGGGAGCAGACACGTCCACCAGCCGTTCCAGCCGGCGTCGAAACGCGGATCCTGCTTTTTCTTCGTCAGGTCGACGCCCATCTTGGCGCCCGGGGTCAGCTCACCGGCTTTGATCTCGTCGAGCACCTCACGTTCCGCACTGACGTGCAGGACCTGGGGATTGCTCAACGACAGCATCTGGGCTCCGACGATCGTCGGCTGCACCGTCATGTTGGCGAACGCGTTCAGCCGCAACACGGATTCCGGCTCGCACAGGATGTCGTCGTCCATGACGATGACATTGGCGTGCGCAGAGTTGGGCGAGCGGGTGATCTCGTACATGCCGCGGGAAAACCCGCCGGCGCCACCGAGATTGGGCTGAGTGAGGTACATGAGCTTGCTGCCGAGCTTCTCGGCGACCTCGTCGAACGCGGCCCGCGACCGCACCTGATCGGTGCCCTGGTCGACGATGCACACCGTGTCGATGTCGGCCATCGCTCCGTCGTCGGATGCCAGCGTGCCCACCGTGACGGTGCAGTCGTCGGCGCGGTTGAACGTGCAGATCACTACTGCGGCCGGTCGGAGGTGCTCGGGCGCAGCGACCGTCCAGCGTGCGTCGGAGACGAGGATCGAACCGTTGCTGGCCTCGACTGCGAACCAGATCGCGCCACCGTCGACGAAGCGCTCGATCGGGACCTCGAGATCCAGTTCGCCCGAACCGGAAACGGTCTCGACCGTGACGACGCGCTCGCGGCCACGGGCGTCGGACGCATGCACGATGATCCGGGCACTACCCGAACATCCGTACGTGAGCTGCAGATTCACAGTCTTCACGTCGGTCCAGCGCTGCCAGAAACTGGCGGCGAACCTGCCGAAGTAGGTGTTGGTGTGAGCCGTCGCACCGTCGGCCAGCTGGAGACCGTAGCGGTCGGTGGCAGCGTCGCCCTTCGTGACGACGTACATCTTTCCGGGCACCCGCGGCGACAACGACGCGAAGACGCCACGTTGCACGATCAGCCGATCCCGGTGCACCGGTTCGGTGAGGGCGCCGTCCAGCGCGTCCGCGTTGCTTTCGATCGCTGTCGTGTCGCCGGCAGTTGCCTGCTCCATCGAGCTACTCCCCGCTTAGTGGTCGATCCTGTTACGGATGCGACAGTAGCAGCGCAAACAGGTGTCCCAACGGCACGTACACGCACCTCGCGCGATTCGTCCCGTTCGGGTCCTTTGCCCCGAACACCCAAGAACTGCAGGTCGCTCAACCGCCGAGGATTCTTTCGCTGCGTTCGTACGCTGCCTCGGTGGCCGTTTTCTGTGGCATCCACCACGTCTCGTGCGTCCGGTACCACTCGATCGTCGCCGCCAGCCCCGCCCGGAAATCGCGGTAACGCGGCTCCCACCCCAGCTCCGTTCGCAGCCGCGTCGCGTCGATCGCATACCTCAGGTCGTGGCCGGGCCGGTCCGTGACGAAGTCGAACGCGTCCTTGTCCTTGCCGCAGAGTTCGAGCACGGTCTCGACGACCGTTCGGTTGTCCGTTTCCCCATCCGCGCCGATCAGATACGTCTCCCCGATCC
The DNA here is from genome assembly GCA_023417985.1 of Actinomycetes bacterium. Taxonomy (GTDB): domain Bacteria; phylum Actinomycetota; class Actinomycetes; order Mycobacteriales; family Mycobacteriaceae; genus Rhodococcus. The sequence goes on from JAEZDV010000347.1 coordinate 5,526, forward strand.
GGCCCTTCTCGATGATCGTCCACACCGCAGTGTTGTGGTCGGCGACGTGGATCCAGTCCCGTACGTTCGCGCCGGTGCCGTACAACCTGGGTCGCGCCCCGGTCAGGACATTGGTGATCTGACGTGGAACGAACTTCTCCACGTGCTGATACGGGCCGTAGTTGTTCGAGCAGTTCGAGATCGTCGCCCGCACCCCGAACGAGCGCACCCACGCGCGCACCAGCAGGTCGGAACCTGCCTTCGTCGACGAATACGGGCTCGACGGGTTGTAAGGGGTCGCCTCGGTGAACTTCGCCGGGTCGTCGAGTTTCAGATCGCCGTAGACCTCGTCCGTCGAGATGTGGTGGTAGCGCACGTCGTATCGGCGGACAGCCTCGAGCAGCGTGAAAGTGCCCACCACGTTGGTGTGCACGAAAGGCGTCGGGTCGTTGAGCGAATTGTCGTTGTGCGATTCGGCGGCGAAGTGCACCACCAGGTCGGCGTTCGCGACGAGACGGTCGACGAGTTCGGGGTCGGCGATGTCACCGTGGACGAAGGTGATCTTGTCGGCAACGGGATCGAGGGACGCCCGGTTGCCGGCATAGGTGAGCTTGTCGAGCACGGTCACCTCGACCTCGGGACGGTCGGCGACGGTCTGATGGACGAAGTTCGCGCCGATGAATCCGGCGCCGCCGGTGACGAGCAGCCTCATTCGCCAAACCCTACCGACAACTGCGTGTTGTCTCTCCGACATGGAACACTTGCCCGCATGCGCGGAATCATCCTGGCCGGTGGGACCGGTTCGCGACTGCATCCCATCACCTTGGGCATCAGCAAGCAGCTCACGCCCGTCTACGACAAGCCGATGATCTACTACCCCCTCTCGACGCTGATGCTGGCCGGTATCCGGGAGGTTCTCGTCATCACGACCCCCCACGACCTCGATCAGTTCCGGCGACTGCTCGGCGACGGGTCGCGGTTCGGAATCGAGTTGACCTACGCGGTACAGGAACGACCCGACGGGCTGGCTCAGGCCTTCGTTCTCGGCGCCGACCACATCGGCAGCGAGTCGGTGGCTCTGGTCCTGGGCGACAACATCTTCTACGGCCCCGGCCTGGGTTCCCAGCTGACTCGGTTCGCCGACCTCGACGGAGGCGCCGTGTTCGCCTACCGCGTCTCCGATCCCTCGGCGTACGGGGTGGTCGAGTTCGATTCCGCCGGTCGCGCGCTTTCGCTCGAAGAGAAACCTGCCGACCCGAAGTCGCCGTACGCGGTGCCGGGGCTGTATTTCTACGACAACGACGTCGTCGAGATCGCGCGCGGGTTGCAACCGTCCGCGCGTGGGGAGTACGAGATCACCGACATCAATCGCACGTACCTGGAAGCGGGAAAATTGCACGTCGAGGTGTTGCCGCGAGGCACGGCGTGGCTCGATACCGGCACCTTCGATTCCCTCCTCGACGCGTCGAACTACGTCCGCACCATCGAACAACGTCAGGGCTTGAAGATCGGTGCTCCCGAAGAGGTCGCGTGGCGTCGTGGATTTCTCACCGACGACGAATTACGCGCTCTGGCCGAGCCGTTGGCGAAATCCGGATACGGGCGGTATCTGCTCGATCTGCTGGAACGAGGAAGGGACTTCTAGGCGATGCAGTATCGCGAGTTGAAGATCGGCGGAGCGTGGGAGATCACGCCGGCGATGTTCGGTGACGAACGGGGTCTGTTCCTCGAGTGGTTCAAACAGGCCACCTTCCGCGAGGCAACCGGCCGGTCGCTGGAGCTGGCCCAGGCGAACTGCTCGGTCTCGGCGGCCGGGGTACTGCGGGGGATCCACTATGCGGATGTTCCGCCCGGACAAGCGAAGTACGTGACGTGCGTAACGGGTTCGGTGCTCGATGTGGTCGTCGACCTGCGGGTCGGATCGCCGACGTTCGGGCAGTGGGATTCGGTACTGCTCGACACGGTCGACCGTCGCGCGATCTTCCTCTCCGAAGGATTGGGACATGGTTTCCTTGCCCTGGAAGACAATTCGACCGTCGTGTACCTGTGCTCGACGCCGTACACCCCGGAGCGGGAGCACGAAGTGAATCCGCTCGATCCGGAGATCGGAATCGACTGGCCTGCCGGCGGGCGGGACGGGACGCCGCTCGAATACGAACTGTCGGCCAAGGATCGCGCCGCCCCCACCCTCGCGGAGGCACGTGAGGCGGGCCGGCTTCCCGTTCTCTGACACCTTTGGTGGTTCGGTACCCGCTGAGCGGGCACTGAGTCACCAAGACCGGATGACACCGGAACCTCTCGCGACGATGCCGCGTCCAACGAGGCATGGACCGCAAAGAGATCCACGCGATCATGGCCCGGCAGGACGGCGTGATCACCCGCACCCAGGCGCTCGGATGCGACATGAGTTCGACGTCGGTGGGCCGGGCTGTCGCGACAGGTGAATGGACGACGCTGGCACCGGGCGTCTACCTGCGTTCCGACCGGGAGCGAACCGACGCGGTCGAACTACGCGCAGCGGTGTACGGAGCCGGACAGGAAGCAGTCGCGTGGGGTCCGAGCGCGGCGTGGTGGCACGGATTGCTCGAGCGGCCGCCTGCTCGCCACTACGTCACCGTCCCCCATCACCGGATCCGGTCGTGCACCCGAACCACCCGTGTACGCCGGCGGGACCTTCATTGGAAGGACACTGCGGTCGTGCGGAGCCTGCCGTTGACGGCGTTGCCCCTCACCGTCCTCGAAGCGGCAACCGAGATGCCGAGTGGGTCGGTGCTCATGGACCGGGCACTTCAGCGGCACACCTCGCTCGAGGTTCTGCAGCAGGTGCATCGCCGCAACTCCGGACGGCACGGCGCTCGCGCGGCGTCGCGCCTGCTCTGCTCGGCGGGAGACGGCGGGCATTCGGAGGCCGAGCGCACCCTGCACCGACTTCTGCGCGACGCGGGTCTGACGGGGTGGCGGGCCCATGTGTGGAGTTGCGGGTTCGAGATCGACGTGGCGTTCGAGGCTCTGCGGGTTGCCGTCGAAGTCGACGGCTGGGCCTGGCACCGCGACGCGCATCGTCATCGCCGCGACGCCGAACGACAGAATGTGCTGATCAATGCGGGCTGGCACGTCCTGCGCTTCACGTGGCACACCTTGATCGAGGATCCCGACGGAGTCCTCCGGCAGATTCGGTCGGCTCTGGATCGCCGCCAGTGAATCCTTGGTCGGAAAGTGCCCGCCCAGCGGGCATCAACTCACCGAAGTTCAGCGGATGCGGAAGATCACCACTCGCTGGACCACGAAGTTGATGACGGTCGCGGTGCCCTGCGCGACGACGAAAGCGAACGGGGTGACCCACCACTCGTCGCCCAGCGAGTCGTTGAGCACGCTGTTGATGCCGACCTGCGCGGCGAACGTCACCGCGTACAGCGCCACGACCGCGGCGAAACGCACCTTGCTCGGCTCGGCCTTGAACGTCCACCGCCGGTTGATGAGGTACGCGGTGGTGGTGCCCGCGACGAACGAAAGCGCCTTCGCTCCGTCACGGGTGACGCCGAACGCCATGAGCAGCACGTACAGGCCGTAGTCGACGATCGCCGACAGGCCACCCGTCAGCACGAACCGCACGAGTTGCGTCTTGAGCGACAGCGCGTCGTCGGCCGTGGAATCGGTCAACGGCAACTCCGGAGCCAGCGGCGCGTGGTGTTCCGGCAGCGGTTGCAAGTGGTCATGGGGTTCGGGCACGGAGACGAGGGTAACGCTCGCACCGAGCCGACTGTTGACCTCGAGTCCGCTCGAGGTTGCAGCATCGGAGTCATGAGCATCGCACTGAACCACACCATCGTCCACGCGACGGATCCGAAACGATCCGCGGTCTTCCTGTCGGAAATTCTCGGTTTCGGGCCGCCCACCCCGTACGGACCTTTCCTCGTTGTGCAGGTCGACAACGGCGTCTCGCTGGACTTCATGGCCGACGGCGGGCCCGTCCGTTCGCAGCACTACGCGTTCCTGGTGGGGGATCGGGAATTCGACGAGATCCTCACCCGGATCCGGTCGCGTGACCTGGATTATTGGGCGGACCCCTCGCACCGGAACAAGGGCGAGATCAACACTCGCGACGGTGGGCGCGGAGTGTATTGGCAGGATCCCGATGGCCACAACCTGGAGATCATCACAAGACCGTATGGGGAGTAACCCCGCTCTTGCAGGGTCGACCGGACACGCGGGTAGCCTTTGTCCTGATGTCCACGACAGCTGCAGAGCAGGCGAGTGAGCCTCTCCCCACCCAGACCCGCACCCTGACCGGCTGGGGGCGCACCGCGCCGACCACCGCAGAGGTGCTCACCACGCCCGACGTCGAAGTGATCGCGCAGGCAGTCACGCGCGTCGCGGAAGACAACGAGTCCAAGCCGTCGCATCTGCGTCGCGGTGTCATCGCGCGCGGCCTCGGTCGTTCGTACGGCGACCCGGCCCAGAACGCGGGCGGACTCGTCATCGACATGACGGCACTGAACAAGATCCACAGCATCGATCGCGAGTCGCGACGGGTGATCGTCGACGGCGGTGTCGATCTCGATCAACTGATGCGTGCCGCGCTGCCGTTCGGCCTGTGGGTACCGGTCCTGCCGGGAACGCGCCAGGTCACCGTCGGTGGTGCCATCGGCTCGGACATCCATGGCAAGAACCATCACAGTGCGGGCAGCTTCGGCAACCACGTGCGCTCGCTCGAGTTGCTCACCGCAGACGGGCAGATCCGGACCTGCACACCCACCGGACGCAATTCGAAGTTGTTCTGGGCGACCGTCGGCGGCATGGGACTGACCGGCATCATCCTCCGCGCGACCATCGAGATGACGCCCACGGAAACGGCGTACTTCATCGCCGACACCGCGCGCACCGAGAGCCTCGACGAAACCATCGCCCTGCACAGTGACGGTTCCGAGGAGAACTACGACTACTCGAGCGCCTGGTTCGACGCGATCTCCGCGCCGCCCAAGCTCGGACGCGCTGCCGTGTCGCGAGGTTCGCTTGCGACCCTCGACCAGCTCCCCAAGAAGCTGCAGAAGGACCCGCTGCGGTTCTCGGGTTCGACGCTGCTGACCTTCCCCGATATCTTCCCGAACGGGCTGGCGAACAAGTTCGACTTCTCTGTCGTCGGCGAGCTGTACTACCGGAAGACTAAGAACGCGACCGGCCAGATCCAGAATCTGACGCAGTTCTACCACCCGCTCGACCTGTTCGGTGAGTGGAACCGGGCGTACGGCTCGAAGGGATTCCTGCAGTACCAGTTCGTGGTGCCGCCGGAGGCAGTCGAGGAATTCAAGAAGATCATCCGCGACATCCAGCAGTCGGGGCACTACTCGTTCCTCAACGTCTTCAAGCTCTTCGGCGAGGGCAACAAGGCGCCGCTGAGCTTCCCCATGAAGGGGTGGAACGTCTGCGTGGACTTCCCGATCAAGGACGGCCTCAACGAGTTCGTTCGCGAACTCGACAAGCGGGTACTCGAATTCGGCGGGCGCCTCTACACCGCCAAGGATTCGCGCACCACGGCCGAGACGTTCCACGCCATGTATCCGCGTATCGACGAGTGGCTGAAGGTGCGCCGCTCGGTCGACCCCACCAATGTCTTCGCTTCCGATATGTCCAGAAGGTTGGAACTGCACTGATGATCAACGCCGTGGGTAACCCCCAGACCCTGCTGCTGCTCGGCGGCACCTCCGAGATCGGCCTGGCCATCGTCGAGGAATATCTGCGCAAGGCGCCGGCCCGTGTGATCCTCGCGGCGCTGCCAGGCGACTCCCGTCGTGAGGACGCCGTCGCCCAGGCGAAGGCTGCCGGTGCCACCTCGGTGGACCTCATCGACTTCGATGCGCTCGACACCGCAAGCCACCCCGCGGTCATCGACCGGGCATGGAGCGGCGGCGACGTCGACGTGGCGATCGTGGCGTTCGGCCTCGACGCCGACGCCGAGGAACTGTGGCAGAACCAGCGCAAAGCTGTGCAGGTAGCGGGGGTCAACTACACCGCCGCCGTCTCGGTGGGTGTGTTGCTCGGCCAGAAGATGAAGGCACAGGGCTTCGGGCGCATCATCGCGATGTCGTCGGTCGCCGGTGAACGCGTCAAGCGCGCAAACTTCGTCTACGGCTCTACGAAGGCCGGACTCGACGGCTTCTACCTCGGCCTCGGCGAAGCGCTGGCGAAGTTCGGACCCCGCGTCACGGTCGTGCGCCCCGGACAGGTGCGCACCCAGTTCAGCGCCCACGTCGACGAGGCGCCTCTCACCGTGAACAAGGAGGACGTCGCGAAGCTCGCGGTCGCCGCCTCCGACAAGGGCAAAGAGATCGTGTGGGCACCGGGCCCGTTCCGGTTCGTGATGATGATCCTGCGTCACGTCCCGCGCGCGATCTTCCGCAAGCTGCCGATCTAGTAGCCCAGTTCGGGAAATAGGGAGCGCCGCGACTGCACCCGTCGGGTCCCGCCGAGCCCGTTCACTAAGCTCGACAACCGTGACCGACGCGCCCGTGAGCTCCCCCGCCCCTCCCGTCGCTCCGTTCCGCCGGATCGCGGGCACCGCCGGCTCGATGGTCGCCGCGGTGCTCGTCGCGGTGGTGGTGTCGTCCGTCGGGCTGTTCGCGTTCGGCCGGGTGCAGTGGCCGGCGTTCAACTCGTCGAACGTCACCCAGGCGGTCACCACCGTCATGCAGGTCGCGGCGCTGGCAGTCCTGGGTCTGTCGATCTACCTCCTGCGTCGCCGCAGGTTCGTTCGCGGCGCACGGGTTCTGTCCTGGGCCGCGCTGTCAGGTCTGGTCACCGCGACCCTCGGCATGCCGCTCGCCGCGACCCGCCTCTACCTGCACGGCATCTCCGTCGACCAGGAGTTCCGCACGGAGTTCCTGACGCGCCTGACCGACAGCCCTGCCCTGCGCGACATGACCTACGCGGATCTGCCGCCGTTCTACCCCGCCGGGTGGTTCTGGATCGGTGGGCGCGTGGCCGATGTTCTCGGCATGGACGGCTGGGAGGCGTTCAAGCCGTACGCGATCGCGTCCATCGCTGTCGCCGCGGTGCTCGCGCTGGTGCTGTGGTCGGAACTCGTCCGTTCCGATCTCGCAGTTCTGGCCGCGACTGCCACGACCGCGATCGTGCTGGCCTACGGGTCTCCGGAGCCATACGGCGCCGTGATCGCCCTGCTGCTCCCGCCCGCCCTCGTTCTCGCGTGGGGGGCGCTCGCGCCCGTCGGCACCGGTTCCCGCAAGAACACCCGGCAGGGCTGGGGTGCCACCATCGGGACAGGGTTGTTCCTCGGGGTCGCCGCCACGTTCTACACGCTCTACCTCGGCTTGGCCGCGTTCGCGGTGACGGTGATGGCGGTCGCGGCGGCGATCCTCGCGCGCCGCACCGGCGGATCGTGGCGGGCTGTTCTTCCGGTACTGACGAAATTCGTCGTGATCGCCGCGGTCGCGGCGGCCGTCGCGCTGATCGTGTGGGCACCGTTCGTCGCCGATGTGCTGACCGGAAACACGCCCTCCGCTTCCGGCACCGCGACCCACTATCTGCCCGAGGCCGGCGCGAAACTGCCGTTGCCGATGTTCCACGCTTCGCTCGTCGGGTTGCTGTGCCTGCTGGGGACCGTCTGGCTGATCGGCAGGGCGACGTCGTCGCGCCGTGCGCAGGCGCTCGGACTCGGGGTTGTCGCCGTCTACCTGTGGTACCTCGCGTCGATGGCGTTCACAGTGCTCGGCAACACCCTGCTCGCCTTCCGGCTCGAAGTCATCCTGCTGGTATTGCTCGGCGCCGCCGGTGCGTTCGCCTTCGTCGACTTCTCCCGCTGGATCAGCCTGGCCACCAGTGACAATCCGCGGGTACGCCGGGTCCTCGTCGCGGTGGGTGCGCTGGGCGCCGTCGCCTTCGCGCAGAACATCCCGCAGGTTCTGACACCCGAAATCAACCTCGCCTACAGCGATACCGATGGCAACGGCGAACGCGCCGAACAACGCCCACCCGGCGCCGCGTCGTACTTCGGCGAGGTGGACGAGGTGCTCACCTCCCAGCTCGGACCGGAACGCAGCGACTGGGTCGTCCTCACCGCCGACACCTCGTTCCTCGCCTACTACCCGTATTTCGGTTTCCAGGGCCTGACGTCGCACTACGCGAATCCGTTGGCGGACTTCACCGGTCGCGCGGCCGCTATCGAGAGCTGGTCGGAACTGGGCTCCGCCGACGAACTGCTCGCCGCGTGGGACGCGTTGCCGTGGCGAGCCCCCGACGCCATCGTGTTCCGACAGAGCGCCGAGGGCTACACGCTGCGCCTCGCCGAGGACGTGTATCCGAACGACCCGAACGTGCGTCGCTACACGGTGACGTTCCCCGAGGAGTTGTTCGACGACCCACGCTTCACGGTCACCGAGGTCGGTCCCTTCGTGGTGGTCACACGCGACGCAGGGGCATGATCGCCCGAACAGCGGTGTCGCGCAGGTACAACCCGCCCCACACGAGAATTCCGACGTAGATCGGGAACAGCGTGGTGCTGACGATCGGCTGTTCGGTGAGCATATTGCTCGTGACTCCGCCGCCGAGGTAGCCGGTGAGCAGCACGGCGCCGAGGATCGACGTCACCGGCACCACATACAACACCAGGCTCACGAGCAGTACGGCCCCGATCACACGGTTCAGGCTCGGATCGAAGCCGAGCTCGGCCATTGCGTCCTGCACCTGCGACGTGTTCAGCAGGTGGATGACGGCGTCGAAGAGCAGGAACAGGACGACGAGTCCGGAGATGACCAGCCCGGCGATGCGAGCAGGTTTCGACACGGCGCCGTGGTCGGTGCGCCGAACTGATTGCGTGGTGGTGGTCATGAGAGTCTCCCGTGATCGATGCGGTTCGTGTTCCTACATCGACCCGCGCCACCGCGTGAACTCATCGCTACGTGAGACGCGACGCCAGGAGTTCGGCCAGATGAGTGCCACGACGCGACGTCAGATCGCCGATCTGGGTGCGGCACGAAAACCCGTCGGCGAGGACGACGGTGTCGTCGGAGGCCGCCTCGACAGCGGGAACGAGATGGGCACCGGCTATCGCGACGGAGACGTCGTAGTGGCCGCGCTCGACGCCGAAGTTCCCCGCCAGCCCACAACACCCGCCGAGGCGCTGCACCTGTGCGCCCGCCTTCCGCAGCAGCGCTGCGTCGGCACCCCAGCCCATGACCGCGTGGTGATGGCAGTGCGGCTGGGCAACGATCTCGGTGCCGTCGAGTGACGGTGGCGTCCGATCCCCGAGGAATTCGGCCAGGGTGGAGGTGTTCCCGGCGACGATCCGGGCCGGTTCGGAACCGAGCATCTCCACGGCGTCCGAGCGCAGCACCGCGGTACACGACGGCTCGAGCCCCACTATCGGCGTGCCGATCCGGAAAAGCTCGGAGATGTTCCGGCCGAGGATCTTTCGTGCGGTTCCGAGCTGTCCGGTGGTGATCCACGTCAGCGCGCAGCACTGCTGCTCCTCCGTGATCAGCACCCGATGTCCGGCGGCTTCGAGCACCTTCACCGCCGCCATGCCGATCTCGGGGGTGAAGTACTCGGTGAACGTGTCGACGAACAGCACGACCGGACGGCCCGCCCGCGATCGCTGCGCCGCGGTGTCGGCGAACCAGCGACGAAACGTGCGGGGCGCGAGGGCAGGCACGTGGCGGCGCCGATCCATTCCCGCGAGCACGAGACCGGCCGCAGCGACACCCGGCACCCGTGTGACGCTGTTGACGAGGCGTGGTGCGCGCGAGGCGAGCGCGGCCCAGCGCGGTAACCGCCCGAGACTGTAGTGCGAGATCGGGCGCCGTCGACCGCGATACGTCTGATGCAGCACTTCGGACTTCCACGTCGCCATGTCCACGCCGGTGGGGCAGTCCGACAGGCAACCCTTGCACGACAGGCACAGATCGAGCGCGTCGTGTACTTCCTTCGACTTCCACGAGTCGGCGACGAGCGTGCCGTTGAGCATCTCCTGCAGCACTCTGGCCCGGCCGCGGGTGGAGTCCTTCTCTTCGCGGGTGGCGAGATAGGACGGGCACATCACCCCGCCGGTCCCGCTGGTGTCGGCACGGCATTTACCCACGCCGGTACAGCGGTGCACCGCCTGCGTGAAGTTTCCGCCGTCCTCGGAGTAGCGGAAACCCAGTAGGTCGTTCACCTTTCGGGCGGCAGGCACCCGCAGGTCGACGTCGACGGGATGCGGATCGACCAGGACTCCGGGATTGAGCACGTCGTCGGGGTCGAACACGGCCTTCACCGCGCCGAACATCCGGATCGCGGCCGGGGAGTACATCAGCGGGAGGAGTTCACTCCGCGCCCGGCCGTCACCGTGTTCCCCGGACATCGAGCCACCGTAACCGGCGACGAGTTGCCCTGCGGCGAAAAGAAACTCGCGGAACATGCCGGGAACCTCGAGCGGTACGTCGAGACGGATGTGGATGCAGCCGTCGGCGAAGTGCCCGTACGGGTAGCCGGTGATGCCGTAGCTGTCCGTCAGTTCCTGGAAATCGCGCAGGTAACCGCCGATGCGCTCGGGCGGCACGGCAGCGTCTTCCCACCCCGCGTGCGCGGGCAGACCGTGCGGGCTCCGCGCGGACAGTCCCGAACCGTCCTCCCGGATCCGCCACAGCGCGTTCGCTCGCGCCTGTTCGTCGACGTGCAGCGCATCCACCGCACCGGCCGCCCGCACGAGTCCTCGCGCGCGCTCGCGCACCTCGCCGGGATCGTCCCCCGCCAACTCGACGAACAACCACGCGGCACCACGCGGCAACGGCGGCACCGCGTGCCGCCCACGACGCTCACGGACCACATCGACGATCCGGGAGTCGAGCCCCTCGCACGCCGTCGGACGAAAACACAGCAACGTGTGGGCTGCGTTGCCTGCTGCCACGATGTCCGGATAACCGAGCACCACCATCGTGCGCACCGGCGGGTCCTCGACCAGGCGGACCGTCGCCTCGGTCGTGATGCCGAGCGTCCCCTCGCTCCCGATCATCAGGCCACGCACGTCGAACCGGTTCTCGGGCAACAGGCATTCGAGCGCGTAGCCGGACACCTGGCGACCGAACCTGCCGAATTCGGTGCGGACGGTCGCGAGGTCGCCCGCGACGATCTCGCGCAGCGGTTCGAGGATCCGGTCGGTACCGGGCAACGACAGCGGGTGCCCGGTACCTGTGAGCACCTCGAGCGCGACCACGTTGTCGGATGTGCGGCCGTAGCCGAGTGCACGAGCACCACACGCGTTGTTGCCGATCATTCCGCCGATCGTGCAGCGATTGTGGGTGGACGGATCGGGGCCGAACCGGAGTCCGTACCGTGCGGCGGCCCGCTGGACCTCGGCCTGCACGACACCCGGCTGCACACGGGCGATGCGCGCATCGGGGTCGATCGACAGCACCCGGCCGAGATGCCGGGAGAAATCGAGCACGACGCCCGGCCCGACGGCGTTGCCGGCGATGGAGGTGCCGGCACCGCGTGAGGTGAGGGGCACGCCCTCACGCCGGCACACATCGAGGACGGCAGCGACCTCGTCGACCGATCGCGGACGCACCACGGCCTGCGGGGGCACCCGATAAAGAGAAGCGTCCGACGAATACATCGCTCGGGTCATGGTGTCGTCGCGGACCTCTGCGATACCGGCGCTACGCAGCGCGCGTCCGATCGGCGTCGCAGTGTCCATGGTGTCCGATGCTAGTGGGGACGGTGGTGCGCGGGACCGGGTCCGAAGAACACGCCACGCCGGAGCGCTCGAGCGGTGTAGCAGCGGGCGCCGGGGGCCTCTCGCCTAGCATCGAGCCTTGTGCCAGTCGAAACCCGCGCGCCCGAAAACAGACCTTCGCCCGATCCGACGTCGGGAATCCGCACCGCGCGAGTAGTCGCGATCGTGACGGGTCTGTTCGCTTTCGTGCTGGCACTGAGTCTTCCTTTCCTCCCGGTCCGGCAGGAGACGACGAGCCTCCAGTGGCCGCAGAACGACTCGCTCGGCAACATCGAGGCGCCGCTCGTCTCGTACACGCCCCTCTCGCTGCGGGTGAGCGTTCCGTGTTCCGCAGCGGCGCTGCTCGGACCCGAGGGCGGCACCATCGTGTCCACCGTTCCCCCGAACGCACCCGACGCGACCGACACCGCCCTCGTCATCAGGGCCGTCCCGGGCACGGACGGCAACCCCGGGGCGATCGAAGCCGTGCTGCGGAACACGGTGCTGGTATCGACTCCGCTCGACGCCGCGTGCACCGCGGTCACGGTCGCGTCGAACTCGGAATTGACCGCCGCGTCGGTCGTCGGCGCGGACCCGGTCGTGTCCGTGGAAGAGGCGGGCGATCTCCGTCCGCAGATGGTCGGCGTGTTCAGCGACCTGAACGGATCGTCCGAGGCCCTCACTTCGGGCCAGAACGCGGAGCGGTTGTCGGTACGCGCCGAGATCGACACCCGCTTCACGTCGACACCCACGCCGCTCAAACTCGCCGCGATGATCCTGTGTGCCCTCTCGACGGTGGCGTCGCTGGTCGCGTTGCATCGCCTCGACAGCGTCGATCGGCGGCGCGCCCGCCGTTTCTTCCCGGCACACTGGTGGCGATTCACCGTCGCCGACGCCGTGGTCGTAGGAACGCTGCTGCTCTGGCACGTCATCGGCGCCAACACCTCGGACGACGGCTACATCCTCAACATGGCCCGCGTGTCGGGCGACGCCGGGTACATGGCCAACTACTTCCGGTGGTTCGGTGTCCCCGAGGCGCCGTTCGGATGGTTCTACGACGTACTCGTCCTGTTCTCCCAGGTGTCGACGGCCAGTGTCTGGATGCGCCTGCCCACCCTCGTCGCGGCGATCCTGTGCTGGATGGTGATCAGCCGCGAGGTCATCCCGCGCCTCGGCAATGCCGTCCGGCACAGCAGGGTGGCGTTGTGGACCGCGGGACTGGTGTTCCTCGCCTTCTGGCTCCCCTACAACAACGGCCTGCGCCCCGAGCCGATCATCGCGGTCGGAGCGCTGCTGACGTGGTGCTCCATCGAACGCGCCATCGCGACCGGCCGCATGCTTCCCGCCGCGATCGCCGTTCTCATCGCGGCCTTCTCGCTCGCTGCCGGACCTACCGGGGTCATCTGCGTCGCCGCACTCCTCGCCGGCGCCCGGCCCCTGGTGAAAGCACTGGTGTCGCGACGCCACCTCGTGGGATGGGCACCGCTCGCACCGATTCTCGCGTCGGGCACGGTGGTGCTCATCGCGGTGTTCGCGGATCAGACTCTCGCGTCCGTACTCGAGGCGACGCGAGTGCGGTCCGCGGTCGGCCCGAACGTGCCGTGGTTCGACGAACGGCTGCGCTGGGACGCGCTGCTGACCGTGTCACCGGACGGTTCGGTCGCCCGCCGGTTCGGCGTCTTCGTGATGCTGCTGTGCCTGGTCGTGTGCGTCATGCTGATCCTCCGTAAGGGCCGCATCCCCGGCACCGCCATCGGCCCCTCGCGCCGCATCCTCGGCATCGTCTTCGCGTCGCTGCTGCTCATGATGCTCACCCCCACGAAATGGACCCACCACTTCGGCGTCTACGCCGGGCTCGCAGGGTCGATCGCCGCGCTGGCGGCCGTCGGGGTCGGCGCCGTGGGAATCCGTTCACCCCGCAACCGGGCCCTGTTCACCGCGGGAGTTCTGTTCGTCCTCGCAATGGCGTTCACCGGCTCGAACGGCTGGTGGTACGTCTCGAGCTTCGGCGTTCCCTGGTGGGACAAGCCGCCGTCGATCTCCGGCTACGCCTTCTCGACCGCGCTGCTGGGCCTGACCGTGGTCGCACTGATCGTCGCCGCATGGTTCCATCTGCGCGAACCGTTCGTCCCGTCCCGCCCCGAGCGCAACGGGCGGATGAAGGCCCTCGCGTCGGCACCGCTCACCCTGGTCGCGGCCGCCGTGGTGATGTTCGAGGTCCTGTCGCTGCTCAAGGGAGCAGTTGCGCAGTACCCGGCGTATTCGATCGCGAAGTCCAACACCGCTGCCCTCCGCGGCGACAGCTGCGGTCTGGCGAACGAGGTGCTCGTCGAAACCGATCCGAACGCGACGATGCTCTCGCCACTCGAGGGTTCGGTCGCCGGTGCGCTCGGCGCCGGAACGTCGACGGGGTTCACGCCCGACGGCGTCGCGTTCGACCTCACTGCCGACGCCGAGACGTCGACGGCGGGCGGCGCGAATACCGTCGACTCCGAGGTGGGTGGCACCACGACGTCGACGGGTGCAGGCACCGGCGGTGGCCGGAGCGGCAATCAGGGTGTCAACGGCAGCACCGTGCGCCTGCCGTTCGGGCTCGATCCGGCCACCACTCCGATCCTGGGCAGCTACCGGACCGGCGTGCAGCAGGCCGCCGAACTCGAGTCCGGCTGGTACGCGCTCCCCGAACGCACCGACGACACCCCGCTGCTCGTCGTCACCGCTGCCGGCCGCGTGCACTACGTCGACCCCGACGGCGTGATCACCCCCGGACAGGATGTCCAGCTGGAGTTCGGGGTCACGTCCGGCGACGAGGTGGCGCCGGTCGGCCGCATCTCCCCCATCGACATCGGCCCGTCACCGTCGTGGCGGAACCTGCGGGTGCCCACGGACGCCGTCCCCGCCGACGCGGATGCCGTCCGCATCGTCATCGACGACGGCAATCTGGCGCCCGACCAGTGGGTCGCCGTCACGCCGCCGCGTTTGCCGCGGCTCGACACGCTGAACGAGGTCGTCGGCTCGCAGGCGCCCGTGCTGCTCGACTGGTCGGTGGGCTTGGCCTTCCCGTGCCAGCGCCCGTTCGCCCACCGCAACGGCATCGCCGAGGTCCCCGAGTTCCGCATCCTTCCCGACCGGGTGGGTGCCGATGCGACGAACGGCTGGCAGGACGACATCGGTGGCGGCCCGCTCGGGTGGATCCCGCTGTTGCTGACCGCCGAGACCGTGCCTACCTACCTGAACCACGACTGGGATCGCGACTGGGGTTCGCTCGAGCGGTATCGGCCGATCGATCCCGGTACCACCGCGACCGTCGAGACCGCCGAGGTGACACGGTCCGGTTTGTGGAGTCCGGGACGTGTCCGTGACGGGGTACCTGTCCTGCTGCAATGAGGGCGTGTCCCGTCACACATGGGCTGCCGATACCATCGGAACCCGTGCCCGACGACGTGACGACCGCCCCCGCTCCCAGCGAGACCCCGCTACGGTCCGTCGGCGAGGATCTTCGTTCGCAGTACCGGACCGCGCGGCTCATCGCCGCTGTCGCCGGACTACTCGGTATCGTCCTCGCCGTAGCGACGCCGTTCCTGCCGGTACGCGTCACCGAAGCCACGGCCACGTGGCCGCAGAACGGCTCGGTCACCGACATCGAACTGCCGTTGATGTCGCAGGTTCCGTTGCGGCTCGAGGCGACGATCCCGTGTACGGCGGTCGGTGAACTCCCCGACTCGGGCGGCATGCTGCTCGCGACCGCACCCGCTAACGGGCAGGACGCCGCCCTCAATGCGATGTTCGTGCGGGTCGGTGAAGAGAACGTCGATGTGCTCGATCGAAACGTCGTGGTCGCGACGGCACCGCGCGCCGAAGTCGAGTCCAGTGCGTGCACCGAACTCCGCATCTACTCGGACGCCGATCGCACCACCGCCGAATTCGTCGGGCTCTCCGACGAGAACGCCCTCCCGCGTGCCGGGGAACTCGGCGGAGACCTGCGGCCGCTGGTCGTGGGCGTGTTCAGCGACCTGACCACCGCGGTCCCGGGCCTCGAAGTGAACGTGGACGTCGACTCCCGCTTCACGTCGTCACCCACCCTCGTCAAGTCGCTGGCGATGATCCTCGCGGTTCTGTCGACAGCGCTCGCGCTCGCCGCGCTGGCCAAGCTGGACGGCACGGACGGCCGCGGACACCGCCGTTTCCTTCCCGCCCGCTGGTGGAAGTTCAGCGGTGTCGACGTCGTCGTGATCGCCACTCTCGTCGGCTGGCACTTCTTCGGCGCCAACACATCCGACGACGGTTATCTCCTGTCGATGGCACGGGCGTCGGAGCACTCCGGCTACATGGCGAACTACTTCCGGTGGTTCGGCGTCCCCGAAGCGCCGTTCGGCTGGTACTACGACGTCCTGGCGGCGTTCGCGAAGATCTCGACGGCGAGCCCGTGGATGCGTCTTCCCGCGCTGCTCGCCGGCATCGTGTGCTGGATGGTCATCAGCCGCGAGGTGGTGCCACGACTCGGACGCGCTGTCCGCGAGAACCGGATCGCCCTGTGGACCGGCGGCTTGGTCTTCCTCGCCTTCTGGCTCCCCTACAACAACGGCCTGCGCCCCGAGCCCATCGTCGCCGTCGGCGCGCTGCTCACGTGGTGCTCGATCGAGCGCGCCATCGCCACCGGCCGATTGCTACCCGCTGCGACCGCCGTGATCATCGGCGCGTTCACTCTCGCGGCCGCTCCGACCGGCCTGATGTGTATCGCCGCGCTGATCGCGGGCCTGCGGCCCATGACTCGCATCGTCGTGCGCCGACACCGCGAAGTCGGCACGTTGCCGCTGCTCGCCCCCATCGGCGCGGCGGGCGTGCTCGTCCTCGTCGTGGTGTTCTCGGATCAGACCTTGGCCGCGGTCCTCGAGGCCACCCGCGTGCGCACCATCATCGGGCCGAACGAAGAGTGGTGGAACGACTTCCTCCGCTACTACTACCTGATGGTGCAGACCGTCGACGGTTCGCTGGCACGCCGCTTCGCGTTCCTCGTGATGCTGCTCTGCCTGTTCACGACGTTGCTCGTGCTGTTGCGCCGACGGAAGATCCCCGGTGTCGCGATGAGCCCGTCCTGGCGTCTGCTCGGCATCGTCTTCGGAACCATGTTCTTCATGATGTTCAACCCCACGAAGTGGACGCACCACTTCGGGGCGTACGCGGGCATCGCCGGCTCGCTCGCCGCACTGACCGCGGTACTCGTGTCCGCCAGTGCTCTGCGGTCGCGGCGGAACCGCACGATCTTCCTCGCGGGTCTGCTCTTCGTCCTCGCGGTGTCGTTCGCCGGCATCAACGGCTGGTGGTACGTCTCGAGCTACGGCGTGCCGTGGTTCGACAAGACCGTCTCGTTGCGCGGCACCCAGTCCAGCTCGGTGTTCCTGATCCTCTTCGGTGCGGCGCTCGTCCTCGTCGCGTGGCAGTACCTGCGCGAAGGCTATGCGGCACCACCCGAGAAACCCACGACGCGCAAGGGCCGCCGTATCCGGATGTTCGCGGCCGCGCCGCTCACGGTCGTCGCCGCGGTGATGGTGCTGTTCGAGGTGCTCTCGCTGCTCAAGGGCGCGGTGGCCCAGTACCCGGCCTACTCGCTCGCTCGCTCCAACATCGGTGCGCTCGCGGGCGACACCTGCGGCCTCGCCGGTGATGTGCTCGTCGAGATGGATCCGAATGAGGGCCGCCTCGAACCGATCCCGGATCCTGCGAACCCGCCCGCCGGTGGCGATCCACTCGCCGGCACCTCCCCGCGCGGGTTCAGCCCCGACGGCGTCCCGTCCGACCTGACCGCCGACTACGTCGAGGTCAAGCCCGGGCAGGGCAACACCGACAACCAGAGCGTCGGCCCGACGTTCGAGACCGGTTCCGGCGGCGGCACCACCGGCGGTCGGGGTGCGCAGACCGTCAACGGCAGCACCGTGCGCCTGCCGTTCGGACTCGATCCGGCCGTCACCCCGGTGCTCGGCAGCTACCAGCAGGGCATCCAGGAACCGGCAAGCCTCACCTCGAGCTGGTACCAGTTGCCCGCGCGCGCCGAGGAGTCGCCGCTGATCGTGCTCTCCGCTGCCGGCCGCATCTGGTCGTACGACGACACCGGCGCCCTGAACTACGGCCAGTCGCTGCTCGTCGAGTACGGCACCCGCCTGCCCGACGGCACGGTCGAGGCGAAGGGCACCTACCTGCCGCGCGACATCGGCCCGGCACCGTCGTGGCGGAACCTGCGCGTGCCGCTCGCCGATCTGCCGGAGGACACCGACGCGGTGCGGGTCGTCGCGAACGATCCCAACCTCACCGGCGACCAGTGGCTCGCCTTCACACCTCCGCGTGTGCCGGTGCTCGACACGCTCGACAACGTGATCGGATCCGAGCAGCCCATCCTCCTGGACTGGGCTGTGGGCCTGCAGTTCCCGTGCCAGCGGCCGTTCGACCACTGGGCGGGTGTCGCGGAGATGCCGAACTACCGGATCCTTCCCGACCGTCCGCTCGCGGTGTCGTCGACGGATACCTGGCAAGCCGCGGACAGCGGCGGACCGCTCGGGTTCACCGAAGTCCTCGCCCGGCCCGAGCAGATCCCCACGTACCTGAAGGACAACTGGGCTCGCGACTGGGGTTCCCTGGAGCGCTACGTCCCGAACTACCCCGACGCTGTCCCCGCTGACCTCACGACCACCGAGGTGAACCGTTCGGGACTCTGGAAGCCGGCATCGATGCGCGTCTACGAGTAACGGCTGTCGCGGCCACGCGGCGGGTCACCCCGCCCCGTTCACCTTCTTTCCGGGTCCGGGATCCCGGACGGTCCCCTGATCGGTTGCCCGGGGTCGCCGGACGACGGCATCGCGTATCCCTAGAATGCGGGAGTGACCATCGAGAACAGCCCGGACGCGTCGTCGCTCTCGCCGCGCGCCACCCAAGCGGTGAGGCGCAGCCTGACCCCACGTCAGGAGGCCGCGAGTCGCGATGTGGATCGGTTGATCCGCGCCGGCCGCGAGCTGATCACGAAGGGCGCTCCCGCGCGCGTCGCGGACATCGTCACCGCCGCAGGGCTGTCGAACGACGCTTTCTACCGGTACTTCCGCAGCAAGAGCGACTTCGTCGACGCGGTGGTCGAGGAGGGCAGCCAACGGCTCCTGAACTACCTGCGCCACAAGATGAGCGCGGCGACGACTCCGGACGACGCGCTTCGGGCGGGCATTGCAGCGGTCCTCGCCCAGGCCGTCAATCCCGAGATCGGCGCCGCGACCCGCAACGTCGTCGCGGCGGGTGGCGGGCGGTCCCATGCTCCGAAGGTTCGCGAAGACCTCGAGTTCGCGCTCGCGGACGTCCTTTCCGGCCCGATCCGTGAACTCGGTTCGACCGATCCCGAACGGGATTCGCGGGCGACGTCGATCCTGCTGCTCGCGTCGATGGAACATCTGCTCTGGCGCGACATCTCCACCTTCGACGCCGAGGCCGAGGTCGAGCACATCGTCGGCTACGTGCGCCGCGCGCTCACGACCTGACCGGCGGACACGAATGCCGTAGCGGCTGCACGAAAAGTGCAGCAGCTACGGCATAGTGGTGACGATGTGTGCTCGATCAGAGCGGCAGCAGATGGTGCTTGCGCGGGTTCTTGAACACCGTCTTGTCGCGCAGCAGATTCAGCGCGCGGCGGATCTCGAGCCGGGTCGAAGCCGGGTCGATCACCGCATCGATG
The DNA here is from genome assembly GCA_023417985.1 of Actinomycetes bacterium. GTDB lineage: Bacteria > Actinomycetota > Actinomycetes > Mycobacteriales > Mycobacteriaceae > Rhodococcus. The sequence continues at coordinate 24,917 of JAEZDV010000347.1, forward strand.
TAACCGCGCTCGGCCGCGATGTACGGCGTCGCGACATGCTCGTTGTAGAAGTTGATGAGCTGCTTGCGCACGGCAGGAGCGTTCTCACCCGCTTCCGCGATCTGCTTGCGTCCGATGACCGCGACAGCCGACTCTGCGCCCATCACCGCGATGCGAGCCGTCGGCCACGCGAAGTTGATGTCGGCGCCGAGTTGCTTGGAACCCATCACCGCGTACCCGCCGCCGTACGACTTGCGTACCACGACAGTCACCTTCGGCACGGACGCTTCCACGTACGAGAACAGGAACCTGCCGCCGCGCTTGATGACACCGATCTTCTCCTGCTCCACGCCGGGCAGAAAGCCCGGGGTGTCGACGACGAAGACCAGCGGGATGCTGTAGGCGTCGCAGACGCGCACGAAATGCGCAGCCTTGTCGGCGGCGGCCGCATCGAGTGCCCCCGACAGGAACAGCGGCTGATTGGCGACGACACCCACCGGACGGCCGTCGACCCGCGCGTACCCGGTGATGATGTTCGCCGCTGTCTGCGAACGTACTTCGAAGAAGTCGCCGTCGTCGAAGATCTTGAGCAGGATGTCGTGCATGTCGTAGCCGGAGTTGTCGGCGTCGGGCATGAACGTATCGAGTTCGAGGTCGTCGGGGGTGATCTCCGGTTCGAGACCGGGATTGACGACCGGCGGCTTCTCCTGCGCGTTCGACGGCATGTAGCTCAGGTACTGGCGCACCCAGTCGAACGCGGCCTTCTCGTCCGGCGCGACGTGGTGCACGTTGCCGTATTCGGCTTGCTTCCGGGCACTTCCGAGTTCGTGGAGGCTGACGTCCTCACCTGTGACGGCCTTGATGACGTCCGGTCCGGTAACGAACATGTACGCCTCTTCGGTGGCGACCACGACGTCGGTGTTGATCGGCGCGTACACGGCACCGCCGGCGCACTTGCCGACGATCACCGAGATCTGCGGGCACAGGCCCGAGAGCGGCTCGGTCCGCTTGCCGATCTCGCCGTACCAGGCGAGCGAGGTGACGGCGTCCTGCACTCGGGCGCCGCCGGAGTCGTTGATGCCCACGACAGGGCAGCCGATCTTCAGGGCGTAGTCGAGGACCGCGGAAACCTTGCGGCCGAACATCTCTCCGACGCTGCCGCCGAGAACCGTCTGGTCGTGCGAGAAGACCGCGACGGGACGTCCTTCGACGGTGCCGTGCCCGACGACGACGGCGTCGCCGTAGAAGGCGTCCTCGCGTCCGGGCGTCTTCATCAGTGCGCCGATCTCGACGAAGCTTCCCTTGTCGAGGAGCATGTCGATGCGCTCACGCGCGCTCGGAATACCCTTCTTGGCGCGCTTGGCGATTGCGATCTCGCCCGCCGGTTCCTGCGCGATCTCCAGCTTCTGGCGCAGTTCGGCCAGCTTTTCTGCGGTGGTGGTGGTCACTACTCGTTCAGCTCCTCGAGGCCTCGATGGCGGCCAGCTTACGGGTCAGGTCTGCGCCCACCTTGGCGATGTACGGCTCGTCGACAATCTGCAGGTGGTCGCCGCCCACACGCACGATCTCCAGGTTCGCGACGACGTCTCCCCAGCCCCCGTCGGGCTGCCGGGTGCCGAACGCCGGCTCGAGATCGATCGCGTCGTCGTGGTAGCGGTCGGCCATGTAGAGAACGACATCGCCCTCGTAGGTTTCCAGTTCCGCGGTCTGGATCGCGCGGTTGTCGAGCCACGAGGTGCGCTGGTGTTCGATGATCCCCCCGGGGATCTCGACACCGCTCATCTCGAGCAGCCCCATGAGGATTCCGATCTGGGCCTCGTCGCTCTCGGCCTCCGCCAGCAGGTCGAACGGCAGCGGGGCGTCGATGCCGTAGGTCTTCTTCGCGAACCGCGCGTAGCGCTGCCAGCGCTTCCTGATCTCGTCGGGGGTGTCCTCGACCTTCTCGCCCGCCATGACGGTGTCGATCAGTCCGACGACGCGCACGTCCTTGCCGCGCTCGCGGAGCAGTCGCGCCACCGCGTAGGCGAGAACGCCTCCGAGCGACCAGCCGTAGAGCACGTACGGACCGTCGCCCTGGATCTCCTCGATGAGCGGCAGGTAGACCTTGGCGCGCTCCTCGATCGGTCCTTCGGTGCGCTCGAACCCGTACATCGGGGTATCCGCGGGGAGCCGCTTGAGCAGCGGTTCGTACGCCACGGTCGAACCGCCGGCGGGATGGAACACGAAGACCGGAACCGCATCCGAACCCTCGGGGCGCGGCCGCAGGACGCGCACGAGGCCGTCGATGCGGTCGGAGGATTCGAGGTACCCGCGCACGACGTCCGCAAGTTTTTCGATCGTGGCGGCACCACGAACGTCCTCGACAGTGATGGTGCCGCCGGAACGCTCCGTCAGACGGGCCGACAGCTTCTCGGCCTTCTCGTCGTCGAGCACGGGAAGCGTGTTGAAGATGCTCTTCGCGGACCGGCCTGTGACGACCGCCCACGACGCGAAGGTCAACCGTTCGGCCGCATCACGCGGAGGTACGTCGACCCCACCGTCGTCCGTGGTCTCCACGGTCTCCGGCTCGGCCGACGCGGCCCGTTCGAGGATCTGCTCAGCTTCGCCGACGGCAGTGGTGTCCTCCACCGAGATCGGTGCCGGCGCGTCAGCGGCCTGCTCCTCGGCGGCCTGCTGCTCGGCGGCAGCGTCTTCGGCGGCCTCCGCGGCACGCTCGGCAGCCTTGTCCGCGGCCTGCTGCTCGGCGAGTGCCGCGACCTCTTCGCGGTTCTCGACCGCGTACCGCAGGTACTTCCCGACGTCGCGCAGGCAGGCATCCTTGACCGCCGATATCTGGAGCTGCGGGATGTCGAACTCGTACTCCACGCGGTTCTTGATCCGGACCGCCATGAGCGAATCCAGGCCCAGTTCGATGAGCGGAATCTCCACCGGGAGATCCTCGGGTGCGTACCCCATCGACTCCGCGACGATCAGCGCGAGCCGATCCTCGAGGGTCTGCGAACCCGTCGGATCCCATTTGTCGCCGGCGATCTCGGTGATCTCGACCGCGTCTTCGTCCGGGCGGGTCGCTGCCACCGGGGCAGCAACCGGTGCGGACAGAACCTCGCCGGAGGTGACGACACCCTCGTGGACGAGCGTGAACCCACCGTCGTCGAGAGCGTGCACCTGGAGCGACGCACCACCGGGATGACGGGTAAGTGTCGTGGTGAGGGTGCCTGCCTCCGGAACCGGCGCGTGCGGCATCGACGCGGTGAGCGTGACGTCCGCCAGCACCTGAGAGGCAGCGGCGACGATCAGAGCAGCGGGATCGGTGACGGCCGAAGCCTGGACCTCCCATACGTGCCGGCCGTCGGGAAGCGCGACGTGCGCGCCGGGCACGCGGCTGTTGCCTGCCGAACCGATGCGGGCCTCGACCCAGTACGGCTTGCGCAGGAACGCGGTCCGCGGGATGTCGGCGTAGCCGCCCTCGGGGAGCAGGCTGCCCAGGTCCACGGAGTGCCCGTGCACGTACAACTGCGCGAGAGCGAGGAGCACGCCGAGCGACTCGTCTTCCTTGCGCTTGAGCGTCTGGATGAACTGACCGTCCTGCACCCCCGCGTCGAACGCGGTCGACGCGACGGACATGAGCGTCGCCGGGTTGGCGTTGAGCTCGACGAAGGTGGTGTGCCCGTCGGCGAGTGCCTGGCGCACCGCCTGCGTGAAGTACACGCTGTGGCGCATCCCCTTGGTCCAGTAGTCGACGCCGTGGATGCCGTCGTGTCCGGGCCGGTACAACGTTTCCTGGTCGACCGAGGAGTACACGGCGACCTTCAGCTTGTGCGGCTCGATGCCGGCGAGCTCGGCAGCGAGCTCACCGAGGATCGGATCGACCTGCGACGTGTGGCTCGCGCCCTTCGTCTGCAGGACCCGGGCGAACTTCTCCTCGGCCTCCGCGCGGGCGACGATCGCGTTGACCTCGTCCTGCGGGCCACCGATGACCGTGTGCGTCGGTGCGGCGTACACGCACACCTCGAGGTGCGGGAAATCCGAGAGCACCGAGGAGATCTCGTCGGCGCTGTACTCGACCAGCGCCATCAACCTGATGTCGTCCCCCTCGAGCTGGCCTTCCGCCTCACCCATGAGGCGCGAGCGGGCGCAGATGACGCGGACGGCGTCCTCGAGCGACAGGCCACCGGAGATGTAGGCTCCGGCAGCTTCGCCCATCGAGTGCCCGACGATCGCAGCGGGTTCGGCACCGTGATGGCGCAGTACCGCGGCGAGGCCGATCTGGACGGTGAAGATGCCGACCTGGGCGGTCTCGACGTCGTAGTCCTGGCTGTCGTCGAGGAACTTCTCCGTCATGGAGTAACCCGACTCGTCGACGATCAGCTCGTCGACCTCGTCGACGGCACGGGCGAAGACGGGGTTCTCGAGGTAGAGCTGCTTGGCCATCTTCCGGTGCTGGGCACCGAAACCGGACAACACCCACACGGGCCCACCGGAGGCGGGCGCATCGGCGGTGAACACGCCCTGCGCGGGCTTGCCGGCAGCGACGGCACGAAGACCGGCGATGGCCTCGGCGCGATCGGCGGCGACCACCACGGCGCGAGAGCGACCGTGGTTGCGACGCGCGAGCGTGCGGGCCACGTCGGCGAGCGGCGTCGTGCTGCCCTTCTCGGTCTCGAGCCAGTCCGCGAGGTCGGCGGCCGCACGACGGCGACGCGACGGCATCGGAGCGGACACCGCGAGCACGACCGGCAGCTCACGCGCCGGTTCTGCGGGAGCCTCCGCGGTCTCGGGGACGGCGTCGGGAAGGATCTCGACCTCGGCCTCGACGGCTTCCTGACCCGCGGGACCCGTGTACTCGCGCACGACAACGTGCGCGTTGGTGCCGCCGAACCCGAAACCGGAGATGCCCGCGACGGCACGGCCCGAGTAACGCGGCCACTTCGCACCGTCCGGGATGACCTGGAGATGCGCCTTGTCGAACGGGATGTACGGGTTGGGCGCGGTGTAGTTGAGCGTGGGAGGAAGTTCGTTCTCCTGCATCGCGAGAACGACCTTGATCAAGCCCGCGGCCCCGGCAGCCGACTCGAGGTGACCGAAGTTGGTCTTCGCCGAACCGAGCAGCACCGGCTTGTCGGCGTCGCGGCCGCGGCCGACGACCCGCCCGAGCGCATCGGCTTCGATCGGATCACCGAGCACCGTGCCGGTGCCGTGCGCCTCGATGTAGTCGACACCCGACGGCAGGATCTGCGCGTCGCGGTAAGCGCGGCGCAGCACGTCGACCTGCGCCTCGGGGTTCGGTGCGGCCAGGCCGTTGGAACGGCCGTCCTGATTGACGGCGGTGCCGGCGATGACGGCGAGGATGTCGTCACCGTCGCGCTCGGCGTCCTCGAGGCGCTTGAGCACGACGAGACCGCCGCCCTCGGCGCGGATCATGCCGTCGGCGTCCGCCGAGAAAGCCTTGATGCGGCCGTCGGGAGCCATCACGCCGAGTTCGTCGAAGCCGAGGGTCCCGGCCGGTGCGAGGAGCATGTTGACGCCACCGGCCAACGCGACGTCGGCCTCGCCGCCGCGCAGCGCACGCACCGCCTGATGCACCGCGACCAGCGACGACGAGCATGCCGTGTCCAGGGTGACCGAGGGGCCGTGGAAGTCGTAGAAGTAGGAGACGCGGTTGGCGATGACCGCAGTCGACGTACCCGTCAGCGCATACGGGTGCGCGACGGAGGGGTCGACCGACGCGAGCAGCATGTAGTCGCTGGCGGAACTGCCGATGAAGACACCGACCGAGCCACCCTTGAGGTCGCTCGGCGGGATGTGGGCGTGCTCGAGGGCCTCCCACGTCAGTTCGAGCGCGAGACGCTGCTGCGGATCGACCATCTCGACCTCGCGCGGCGACATCGCGAAGAACTCGGCGTCGAAACCCTTGACGTCGTCGAGGTAGCCGCCGCGGGTGTTGGCCTTGCGGATCGAGTCGCGCACGGCCGGATCGCCCTCGAACTCCGACCAGCGGCCCTCGGGAAGGTCACCGATGGCGTCGCGGCCGGAAGAGAGCAGATCCCACATCTCGTCGGGAGTCCGGATGCTGCCCGGGAATCGCGTCGACAGACCGACGATCGCGATGTCCTTGGACATCCCGGTGGGCCGTACGGCATAGCTCGCGGCGTCGTCCTCGTCCTCGGCTCGTTCCGGCTCACCCTCGATGATGCGGGTGGCCAGCGATGCGATGGTCGGATGCTGGTACGCGATCGTCGCGTTCAGGGTGACGTCGAGGAGGTCCTCGATCTCACCGCTCAGCGCCACGGCGTCGCGGGAGGACAACCCGAACTCCTCGAGCGGACGATCGTCTGTGATCTGCGAGACCGGCTGGCCGGTCGTGTCCGCGATCCAGTTCCGCAGCCAGTCGCGCAGTTCCGCAACGGTCATTTCCATGTCAGCCATCAACCCACCACGCTACCCGGGAACGAGAACATCACTTCACACGCTGTCGGGGAACGCCTGCTGCTGGTGTCCACCACGCAGCGTCCCCTCGATGTAGGCGGCCTTGCAGGCGCGCCGTGCAATCTTTCCGCTGGACGTACGGGGAATCGAACCCGCCGGCACGAGCAGAACGTCGCGGGCGGTCACGCCGTGTCGCGCCGAGATGGCGGCGCGCACCGCGTCGGCGACGGGCTGCGGATCCACCTTGCCCGCACCCGGTGCGCGCTCGGCGACCACCACGAGTTGCTCGGACGAATCGTCGGCGTCGAACTCGAGGCCCGACGCGGAGTTCTCGAACACGACCTGCGGGAGCTGGTTGGCCGGAACCGCGAACGCGGCCACGAACCCGGGGCGCAGCGCGGGGCTGGCCTCCTGGGCCGAGTACTCGAGGTCCTGCGGGTAGTGGTTGCGGCCGTCGACGATGACGAGGTCCTTGACGCGGCCGGTGATGTAGAGCTCCCCGTCGACGTACACGCCGTAATCGCCCGTGCGGAGCCACTTCGCGTCGTCGGGCGTGCCGTCGGCGTGGCTGCCCTCGGGAAGCCGCTGCGTGATCTTGTTGTGGAACGTCTCGTCGGTCTCGGTCTTGCGACCCCAGTAACCGATGCCGATGTTGTCGCCGCGCAGCCAGATCTCGCCGACATGCTCGTCCGGCACCTCCGCGCCGGTTTCGGCGTCGACGATCGCAGCCCACTGGCTGATCGAGACGAATCCGCACGACACCTGGGGGATCGCGTTCGCGGCATCCCGGTCGACGCGCACGACGCGTCCGGCGTTGAGTTCGTCGCGGTCGACGTAGATGATCTTCGCTTCGTCGCTGTGCTTGGTGGACGAGACGAACAGGGTGGCTTCGGCCATTCCGTACGACGGCTTGATCGCCGTCTTCGGCAGGCCGTAGGGCGCGAACGCCTCGTTGAACTTGCGCATCGACGACGTTGTCACCGGCTCGCTGCCGTTGATCAGGCCGATCACGTTGCTCAGATCGAGGGTTTCGCCGTCTTTCGGCAGGCCACGGGCGGCGGCGTGCTCGAAAGCGAAGTTGGGCGCGGCGGCGAACGTGCCGGCACCGTCGGAGACCGCTGCGAGCTCGCGGATCCAGCGGCCGGGCCGAGCGACGAACGCCCGCGGGCTCATGATCGTGATGTACTTGCCGCCGATGGCGGGCAGGATCACCGTGAGCAGTCCCATGTCGTGGAACAACGGCAGCCAGGTCACCCCTCGGGACGTCTCGTTGAGCTCGATCGAGTCGGCCATCTGGATGACGTTGGTCAGTACGGAGCGGTGGGTAATCTCGACACCGGCGGGTACACGGGTCGAACCGGACGTGTACTGCAGGTAGGCGATGTCGTCGGTGGAGACGGCAGGGCGCGTCCACGAGTCCGCGAGCGTGTCCGGGATGGCGTCGACGGCGATCACACGGGGGCGCTGCGCGGCCGGAAGCGGGCGGAAGAACTGCCGGACGCCCGCGGCCGACGAGGTCGCGGTGAGAATAGCGCTCGGGGTGCAGTCACCGAGAACGGCATGCAGGCGGTCGGTGTGACCCGGCTCGTCCGGGTCGAACAGCGGTACGGCGATGACGCCTGCGTAGATCGCAGCGAAGAAGGATACGACGTAGTCGAGTCCCTGCGGGGCGAGGATCGCGACGCGGTCACCCGGATCGGTGACCTGCTGCAGTCGTGCGGCGATGGCCTTGAGGCGGACGCCGAACTGGTTCCACGTGAGTTCGTGGACCTCGCCGTCCCGTTCCCGTGAGTAGTCGATGTAGCGGTATGCCGTCTCGTCACCGTTGGACGCCACATGCTGCTCGAGGTGATCGAGCAGCGTGTTCCCCTCCGGCAACGTGATGTGGCCGTTTTCATCGATGAACTCTTCGAACCCGACGCTCAATTCCTTCTCCCTGTCGAAGCGATCCCACAACCACTCGACATGGTTGCGCCCCTAACTCTTCCTTGCGCTGCCAGATCATGCCCTCGAACATCGACAACGGCGTCTGCGTGCGGGCCACCGAACGTGTTCATCGGTTCGAGATCACGGATATGTTACAGATCGGCATCGGTCGCCCACCCCGCGAATACCGATATCGACGCGACCAGTGCTTCCGCCTTCTCGGGGAAGCCACCAACATACGACATCGTCGACCCGCCGCGCACATTCGGCGGCCGACGGAGGCCATGTTCCCATGTCGGGATCGCGGGGCGGACTGTTACCGCTCCGTCGCTGGCTCCCATCGGACCTCTTCTCCTGTCGTCGATCACCGCGCACCCGGGGCAGGCCGGGCATGCTGGCGCGGGATGAGTCTAGAGGCCGATGGACAGGCGAACGAACCCGGTGGTGACCATCGACACTACCGGTGAGTAACTCTCGAGTGACCTCACTCTTCCGCGGGGTGGGGTGCTTCCTCGATCAATTCCGCTGCCCACGACGCGATCCACTGCGGCGCGGTGGTGCCGCTCTCGTCGACGACATAGGTGTTGTACTGCGCGTGGATCGGATTGTTGACGTATTCGAGAATCCGGGGTGCGGCAGTCGCCCAATTGGACGGATTGAACGCGTTCGGCGGGGCATCGCAGATGCTGTCGGTCGGTGCACAGATCTGAACCGTGCGGTCGTCGAGCGCACCGAACCCACCCGGTCGCGCGCCCGTCATCGTGATGCCCGGCAGCCGCAATCCGTCGAGCGACAGTTCCGCGCCCACTCCGGCGACGGGTTGCCCGATGTCGGTTCCCGACGCACCGTCGCGACGGCCGTCTGCGATCAACGCGACACCCAGCACGCGATCGGCCGGAACAGGACCGTTGCCTGCGCCGATCTGCGCCGCGACGTCGCCCACGATCACCGCACCCTGCGAAAAGCCGGTGAGGACATAGTTCGTCAGCGGGCATTCGGCGTAGCGTTGCGCCAAGATGTCCGTGGTCGCTGCGGTACCGGCACCGCGACTGTTGTTGTAGGACTGCTGACCATCCGGGGGAATCGCGATCGGGTTCGAGAACTGGGCGACGTACGGAACGGTGTACACGTCCGCCCGCTGGGGATCGAACCGTTCCTGCAGCGGTCGTGTCACGTTGAGCATCAATGACATCGGATTGGCGGACGGACTGTAGGGATCGTCGCCGATCGCGGATTCCCACGTCCCCGGCACGGCGACGACCTGCACATCCGGGCACGAAGCCGGCTGCGACTGCGTTTCGTCGCCACCCGGAGGCGTGGGGGTCGGACCGGGCAGGTCCAGACGCCCGGCCAGCAGGTACCAGAGCACCAGCACGACGGCCAGGAGGAGCAGTGCCCCCAGGACCACTATCCTGCGCCCACTACGGCGCTGCTTCGTCCTGACCATCGTGCCGACCCTTCCTAGCTGCAGTACGTATCGCCCGCGACGGCGATGTAGGTGTCCGCCGTAGCCGCGGCCTGCTCTTCGGTGATCTCCCCACCGGAGGTTACCGATTCGCTGCCGACCAGCGCGGTGACGAACGTCTTGACCTCGGAGGGGGAGCCGCCCTGCGCCTGGGCGCTGCAGATGTAGTCCGCGATGCTGATCGCCCCGGCGTCGTCGGAGGGCTCGACGCCCTCGGCGCGCAGCGCGGTGAGGAACTCTTCACCCTTCGCATTCGGAGCGGCCGCTCCGCCACCGGTGCCGGGATCTGCGGCGACCGGAGGCGCGGACTGCTCACCGTCGGCGGGGGTGGAGCTCGAGGTGGTCTCGTCCGCGGTGGTCGTATCCGAATCCGCGGCTGCGGACGTCGTGCTGGTGGACGTCGTCACGCTCGTCGTGGTCGGCGTGCTCGTGGCCGTGGAATCGTCGCTTCCGCAGGCGGACAGAAGTGCGGTGGCGGCCATTGCCGCGGCGAATGCGCCGAAGACGCGGGTAGAGCGCGAGCGGGTCCGTGCAGGCATGGGGTGGTGTCCTCACATCCGGTATCGAGCAGAACTGGAACAGGGTGCGACCCAGGCTACATAGCGCACGCGCGGCCGTACGGAGCGCCTGGCCCCGCCGGCCGCGCGTGCGGCAGCAGTGACGGATCCGCTACGGAGTGAGCGTGACCTCGCCGCCGTCTACGGTGACGAAACCGTTCTGGAAATTCTGCTGGACGCCGCGTCCGTTCTCGGCCGGGAACTCCTCCCCGATCGGGTACCCGAAGCGGCCGTTCTCCGCGCCCTCCGCGTCCCACGCCTCGAGGATCTTGCCTCGCACCGGCCAGGCACCGGTGGGTTCGCTCCAGTAGATGCGCCCGTTCTGGAAGTTGCCGACACGGCCGTTGTCCTTGATGGCCTGTTCACTGGAGGTCGGGTATCCGAGTACTCCACCCTCGTAGCCGAGGCGGCTGTACCGGTCCATGATCATGCCCTGGACGGCGTGCGCGCCGGTCGGCTCCGACCAGTACATCGCACCGATCTCGAAGCCCTGCACGACACCTCGGCCGTCGGGGGTTCTCGCCTCGTCGAGCACGGGGTAACCGAGGGGGCCGCCCTCCCAGCCCTGCCGCTTCCACTCTTCGAATACGGCGCCGCGCACGGGATGTGCACCGTGCTCGGGGGTCCAGTAGATCGCGCCGTTGCGGAAGTGGTTGAACCGGCCGCGACCGTCCGCAGCGCCGCGTTCCTCCGTGGTCGGGTATCCGAGCGCCCCCGCAGGACCACCGTTGCCCTGGTAGACGCCACCGATAGCGCCGGCGACCGGGACCGTGACCCCGTCGGAAGCGAAGACACGCCCGAACCGGAAGTCCTGCACCGTGCCTCCGGCGACCGGGTATTCGACGGTGAGGCAATCGCCCAGCCAGGGGCCGGCAGCGGCGACATCGGCGATCGGACCGGCCGGGGCGCACGCAGGCTTGTCCACCTCCACACCGAGAGAATTGGCGAGTTGCGGCCACAACTGGTGGAGTTCGAACTCCCAGTACTTCCACGTGTGCGTGCCCGACGGGCGGTAGACGATCTGCGCCGGGATGCCGGTCTTCTTCAGCTTCGTGGCGAACGCCTGCGACGTCAGCCGCGACAGGATCTCGAGACCCATGCCCGCGTAATTGGTGCTCACGCCGGGAACGTCGGACGGGACGTCGTACGGCCCGGTGCTGCCGCTTCCGCTGGACACGTACAGGCTCACGCCACGGAGTTTGTCGGCGAGCAGATACGGGTCGTGGGCTTGCCAGCCCTCACCACCGGGCTCCCCCCACATCGCCTCGGAGTCGAACCCGCCGGCGTCCTGCATCGCGTAGTGGATCGCCTCGGGCATGCCGAGTGTCGTGGTGGTGAGGATGCCCGAGAGCGAAGCCGCGAACTGGGCGAATCCGGGATTGCGAGCCGGCAGGAACATCGCGGCCGTTCCGCCCATCGACAGGCCGACAACACCGCGCTTGTCGGTGCTACGCCAGTCCTTCTCGAGGATCGGCGGGAGTTCCTCGGTCAGGAACGTCTCCCACTTGTAGTTCTGGCCGTTGTTCTGGTCCACCCAGTCGGAGTAGAAGCTGGACTGGCCGCCGACCGGGAGGACGACGTTGACGTTCTTGTCGGCGAAGAACGACTCCGCGTCCGTCTCGAGGGTCCACCCGCTCTGATCGTCGCGGGCGCGCATGCCGTCGAGCATGAAGACAGAAGGGAACCGCTTGTCGGGCGCGATGTTCCAGTCACGCGCGAGAAGCATCTGCACCTGGATGGGCGTCCCCATCGACGGGGAGTCGATCCACAGCGCGACACGACGATCGGTGAGCCAGTCGACTGCGCGCACCGTCGCACCGGATGCGTTCTGGCCGACGGGATCGGCTTGCGCCGCGAGCGGTTCGGCGGACGCAACCGAGACGGTGGTGGCCCCAGCTGCCAGCGGTGCCACGAGCGCGGCGGCGAGCAGACCGAGAGCGCGCCGCTTCGCGCGTCCCACGGATCGTGTTCCGCCGCCTCGGCGGCGTGCACTGCCGCCCGATCTTCTCCGGTGACCACCAAGCTCGGTTCGCATCTGCATCGCTCGCTTCCTGCGTTGCCGGGGCGCCGCGCGGGCGCCCGCTGTGCCGGATGTCCCCCGTCCCGAATCTTGTTTGTACACGTAAACAAGCGGGCAGCGGGGGTGCCGCGCTGTGACTGATGAGAAGATTGTTACAGAAAGCGCAGCGCCGCCCACCACCTTTCGGTGATGGGCGGCGCTGTGCGAAGCAGTGCTACCGGATAGCTACCGGGAGATCAGAAGGCGTTGAGCGCCTCGAGGATCTGCGGGCGAGCCTTCCACAGCTCGTCTTCCCAGTACTTCCACGCGTGGGTGCCGCGCGCCGGGAACTCGAAGGTAGCGGGGATACCGAGTGCCGCCAGCTTGACCTGGAAGGCGCGGGTCTGGACCAGCGAGAGTGCCTCGAGGCCCATAGCGTTCGCCGTGTTGTAGAAACCGGCGAAGCCTTCCGGGTTGTCGTGCTGGCCGGGCAGGCCGCTCGCTGCCGAGATGTAGAGGGACAGGCCCTCGAGCTTGGGAGCGAACACGAACGGGTCGTTGCGCAGCCACGACGGGCTCCACGGCGGGCCCCACATCGCGTCGACGTTGAAGCGTCCGGCGTCGAGCATCGCAACCCGGATGGCTTCACGCATGCCCGGAGCCGACAGGTTCAGGTAGCCCGAGAGCGACGACGCGAACTTGAACTGGTCGCGGTGGTAGGCAGCCAGCGTCAGAGCGGCGGAGCCACCCATCGAGAGGCCGAGGATGCCGTTGTTGCTGCGCGAGACGCCACGGGTGGCGAGGTAGTCGGGCAGCTGCTGGGTCAGGAACGTCTCCCACTTGTAGGTGATGTCCTGGCTGTTGAGATTGCTGGGCGAGTACCAGTCGGTGTAGAAGCTCGCCTGACCGCCGACCGGCATGACCAAGCTGACGTTGTCGTTGGCGAACTGCTGGAGAGCGTTCGTCTCGAACGTCCACGCGTTGGCGTCGTCGCGGGCGCGCAAGCCGTCGAGCATGTAGAGCGCTGCGTCACCGCCACGGGCGGCCCACTGGATCTGGACCTTGATCGGGCCCATGTCGGAATCGACGAAGACTTCTTCGAATCCTCCGGCCGGCGCACGGTGCGAGACCGGGGCGCTCTGGGCCGGTGCGGCGACAGCCGCGGAGGTGCCGGCAACACCGGCGGCAACGGGCAATACCAGCGCCACGGCGGCGGTGCCGAGCAGGCGCCTACGAAGGCCCTGCGACAACCTGGGGACAAAACGCATGAACAATGCTCACTTTCTCGATCAGCGGCGTCCGCGTTTCGCGTCCCCCGTGAATACCCGGCGTTCGACGACCGCGGGCGGTCGCCACAAGTCACACTGCGGTCAAGACTGTAAAGGACGGCGTGATCTCTGACAAACCCGCTTTCTCAGGTCACGGGCTTGCGTCGAATCGCCGTCCCTGGCGGCTGCTGCCACCGTTATCCGACCGTAATCTGCCGTGATACTAGCGAGACCACGGATTCAAGCCAACTCGGTCATCCACCCGGCTGCGGCATCGGAAGGTCGCACCGCTGGATTTCGTACTCCGGCACCCGGTCGATCCGGTACCCCGCGTACTCGAAGGCATTGCGCAGATTCCGCTTGAACAGCGGCCAGGTCAACTCGGCACCGGACGAATCCAGCAACTCCCGTGTCTCGGGGCACGTGAGCGCGAGTTTGGCGTTCGCCACCCACTCCTCGTCGAGATAGGGGGGCAGCCAGGGATGCACGTCGACCATCCCCGATTCGGCGACCACCCAGTCCGGATACAGGATCTTGTCGTGCCCGATCCGGCCGTCCTCGAGGCGTTCGGTGTGCGCGGCGAGCGGATACGCCAGACCCATCTGGTCGACCACCCGGACGTCGAGCCCGACATTCATGCTCGTCATACCCAGATTCAGGAAGAAGACCGTGTGCCCCGCTCCGCCCGGCGGAATCGGTTCCGGTGGCGGAACGACGTCCCACGCGTCGTACGACGGTGTGGGCAGCAGGAGACCACCGTTCGGTGTATCGGCGATCGTCGAGACCATCGCGCGCATCCGCGGGTAGTCGAGGTAGTCCTCGGCCCGGATCGGGTGGAGATGTCCGGTGTTGAGCGAATAGAAGGCCCGTTCGTCGACGATGCCGGATCGGCCGACGACGGCGCCCTCCGGCATCCCCGTCGTATTCGACGCGACGAAAGCCCAGACCGACGTTCCTGCCCACAGCACCGCGACGGCGGCGGCGATGCGGGTCGGACGGTTGTTTCCGAGCGCAGACCGGTCGGGCACCTGCAGCGGTACCACCGCGATCGGCAGCAGCAGGCAGAACAGGGGCGGAAGCAGTACGCGGCCGTGCATGAAGTCGCCGCCGACGCGCAGCGAATACAGCATGAGCAGGACACCGCACACCAGTACCAGCACGACCACGGCGGTCGGGGTACGCAACGCCTTCCGACCCGTGGAGACGAGAGTGCGCACGTCGGTGCCGCTCGCCGGGAAACTCGCGCGCATGCGGCGACCGCTCCCGGTGGTCACCAGCACCACGACGGCGACCGCAAGCAGGAAGAGCAGAGGAAGCCAGAGCAGGTACGGAACGACCAGGTTGCCCAGGTACTCGAAACCCTGCGACCACTTCGCACCACCCGCGTCCTTCGAGACCGCGGTGTTCGGGTACGGCAGACCGTAGTACCCCATCCTCCAGATCTGGTAGACCACCGGGACCGCACCGGCGACCGCAACCATCGCGACGCGCACCCGCCACGTCAGACCGTCCGCGAGGAACAGCACTGCGAGAGTGAGACCCGCGACGATCGCCAGTTCGGGTCGCACCAGGGGGCCGAGTCCGGCGACGAAAGCGGTGCTCAGAATGCCGGCGGTGCCGGGCAGAGCGCGCTCACCGGCGGGATCCGGCGTTGCCCACCGGACCATGAGCAGCCACACCAACGCGAGCCAGCAGATCACCAGGCACGTCTCGAGCCCGGACGTCGCGAAGTCCCGGGCGGGGGGGACGGCGATGTAGACGAGCACGCCGGCGGGCAGCAGCAGGACCGTGCCCGTCGCCGCGCGCAGACGCCACCGGTACAACCGCGCTGCGCCGAGCATCGCCAGGACGACAGCGGTGGTCGACAGCACGAGCGCGAGGCCGAGCACGACGTATTCGAGCCGGATGCCGGTGAGCCAACCCGCGCCGTAGACGATGTAGGTCCAGGCGGTGGACGTGTTGGCTTCGACGCGTTCTCCCGCGTTGAAGACCGGGCCGTTTCCGGCGAGCAGGTTGCGCACGGTACGCAGGACGATCAGGCCGTCGTCGGCGATCCACCGGCGGTCCCACGCTCCCCAGAACATCAGGAGTGCCGAGAGGGCCACTCCCCCGGCGAACACTCCGCGTGCGGCACCGCGAGACAGGCCGGGTCGGTGGATGTCCGCTCGGCCTGCCGCGTTGTCGTCGACGTCGTTCACGACGTCAGAAGAGGTTGACAGCACCGCCGACCACCAGGATCCAGGCAACCGCGAGGAACTGCAGCACTCGGTCCTTCAGGGCGATCTCTTCCGGTTCACCGGCTTCGCCGCCGTCCACGTCCACCGCGTACCTGAGGATGGCGACGACGAACGGCACCATCGAGATGGCGTACCAGTTCGTGTCGGCCCGGTTGTCCTGCTCGAACGCCCACAGGCCGTAGCAGAGCACGACGGCCGTCGCGGCCACCGTCCACACGAAGCGCAGGTAGGTCTCGGTGTAGTACTCGAGCGACTTCCGGATCTTGGCGCCGGTGCGGGTCGCGAGACGCAACTCGGCGTACCGCTTTCCCGCCGCCATGAACAGCGATCCGAACGCCATGATCAGCAGGAACCACTGCGACAGCGGGATCTCCGCGGCGACACCGCCCGCGATCGCCCGGATCAGGAAGCCCGACGAGACGATGCAGATGTCGAGGACGGCCTGGTGCTTGAGGCCGAAGCAGTACGCGAGCTGGATGCCGATGTAGACGGCCATCACGACCGCGAGCTGCCAGTTGGCGAGGAACGACAGCAGGATCGAGGCGACCAGAAGGCCCACGGCGATCATGTAGGCCAGCCGCACCGGCAGGATGCCGGCGGCGATCGGGCGGAACCGCTTGGTGGGGTGCGCGCGGTCGGCTTCGACGTCCAGCGCGTCGTTCACCAGGTAGATGCCGGACGCTGCCATGCAGAACACGACGAATGCGAGCGCGACGGGCAGCAGCACGTCGAGCTGCGTGACCGATCCCGCAGCCATCGGCGCTGCGAGTACCAGCACGTTCTTGACCCACTGCCGCGGGCGCACTGCCTTGACGATTCCCGCAGGCAGGGTTTTCGGGGCCTCCTTGACGGTGACCGGTTCCTCGCTCATCGTTCTCCAAACTTCTTCTCTGCCTGCGCCACGACGGCGGCGGACGCCGCACCCAGTGCCGCGCCGGCCAGGACGTCCGTCGGATAGTGCACGCCGAGAACGAGGCGCGACAGCAGCATGGGCGGCACAAGCACCGCGGGAAAGGGTAGCCCGGTGACTCGGGCGAGCAGCACGGCAGCCGCGGTCGTGGAGGTCGCGTGCGACGAGGGGAAACTCAGCCTGCTCGGCGTCGACACGTTGACCTGCACCGACGGGTCGGACGGCCGGCGACGGCGCACGACTCGCTTGATGACGATGGAGGCAGCGTGAGCTCCGACGGCACCGACCGCAACACTCGCCCACTGACGGCGGCGCTTGCGGTCGACCACGGCTCCGATGCCCCCGACTGCGATCCACCCGAGCGCGTGCTCACCGAAGTGCGACAGACCGCGCGCCGCCGAGATCGCGGCCGGGGTACTGCCGACGGAGGCCTGCACGCTCTGCAGGATCCGGATTTCGGTGTCGGTGCTCTTCCAGCGACCTGTGCGATCGCACTCGGCCGGACTCGTTCTGCTAGTTTCCGGCGCCGAAGACACGCTCCCACTCCTCCTTGCTGGTCAGGGCGGGAACCGCGTCCCGGTACCGCTTCTTCATTTCGGGGAACCGGCGCGCGAGTTCGCGGCGCAGTCGGAGCGCCTCGCTCAGCAGGGCCTGGGCCTGTGCTCGGTCGCGCTTACGGTAGACGACGCCCCGCCCGTCCGCGGTGGTGACGGTCACACCGTCGACCTGGGACAGCAGGAACCAGCGCGCATCGATCGTCGGCACGTTGAGCTGGGGGCGGTTGTGATGCTCGGCGTTCTCCGGGCGAAGGTTGTGCAACACGCCCTTGGCCAGGCGCTTGACCTTGGCGGCCGCGCCCTCGGGGAGACCCACCGCGCCGACCTCCGCGCCCGACGCCATCGGCAGTTCGGTCGAGGACGGCAACACCACCGCGTCGGAGAAGTTCTTACGCAGCGCGTGCACCTCGCCGAGGGCTCGGGGCAGCAGGTCGAACAGCTGCTCCGGGCCGGCGAGGAAGTCCTCGATGGCCTTGTTCTGGATCGCGACCGTGGAGTACTCGAGGCACACGAGATGCTTGACCGTGGCCTTGACGGTGTCCAGGACCAGGGCCTTGGCATCACCCTCCATGTGCATGGCGGCGACGACCAGCCGATTGCGCAGATGGAAATACGCCTGCCAGTCGATGGCGTCGTCCTTGTCGCTCCAGGCCATGTGCCAGATCGCGGCACCGGGCATGGTCACCGTGGGATAGCCGGCGGCACGAGCCCGCAGGCCGTACTCCGCGTCGTCCCATTTGATGAACAGCGGCAGCGGCTGGCCGATCTTCTCCGCGACGACCCGCGGGATCATGCACATCCACCAGCCGTTGAAGTCGACGTCGATCCGGCGGTGCAGCAGCTTCGAGTTCTCGCGGTCGTGCAGCGGCTTGGTCGCGAAGTCGTGGTCGTACTCGACGTTCGGCGCGGCACTCCACATGAAGTTCGCCCGGTTGATGACCTCGCCCATCGTGTGCAGATGGCTGCGTTCCTGCAGGTTGAGCATCTGCCCGCCGACCAGCATCGGCTTCTTCGCGAAACGCGAGAGAGCGAGCGCACGCAGAATCGAGTCCGGTTCGATCTCGATGTCGTCGTCCATGAACAGGATGAACGGCGAATCGGTGGTCTTCAGCGCCTCGTACATGATGCGGCTGTAGCCGCCGGAACCACCGAGGTTGCCCTGGTCGTGGATGACGAGCCGGTCGCCGAACGGGGCGGCCGCCTCGGCGAAGTCCGCCTCGTCGCGCACCTTGCGGGTGCCCTGGTCGGGGATGATCACCGCATCGACGACATCCATGACCAGCGGGTCGGATGCGAGCGCACGCAGCGCCTTCACGCAGTCGGCGGGCCGGTTGAACGTCGGGATTCCCACGGCGACGGACGCGCGGCCCTCCGCCTCGACCGGCGAGTACCAGCCGGCGGAGTGCATCGTGACGTCGGTGTCGGTGGTGATGTCGAACCAGATCCAGCCGCCGTCCTCGAACGGTCCGAAGTCGGTGTCGAGCTCGACGACGACCCGGTCACCGGAGAATTCGCTGCCGGTGACGTGGATACGGCTCGCGTCGGCCTTGCTGCGGTAGATGTCGACGCGTCCGTGCCCGGTGAGCTCGAGACGCAGTACGACCGACGTCAACGTGCTCCAGCGCCGCCAGTAGCTCGCCGGGAACGCGTTGAAATAGGTGCACAGCGACACCTCGGACTCGGCCCCGATCGCCAGCGCGGTGCGGGTCGTCGCGTGCGCGCGACGCGCGTTGGTCGGCGACTCCTCCAGATAGAGGGTGCGAACGTCGAGGGGTTCACCCGGCCGGGGCAGGATGATCCGCTGAAGGAGGGTCTTCCCGAGCAGGCCCGGCTCGACGGCGCTCACGAAGCGTCACCGGCGATCGGGGCACCCGATTCGAAGTGCGGCACGAGGACATTGTCGAACATCGACAATGCGCTGGCGATCGCCATGTGCATGTCGAGGTACTGGTAGGTCCCGAGCCGGCCACCGAACAACACGTTGTTCTCGGCGGCTTCCTTCTTGGCGAGTTCGCGGTAGGCGGTCAGCTTCGCGCGGTCCTCGGCGGTGTTGATCGGGTAGTACGGCTCGTCGTCGTCGCACGCGAACCGCGAGTACTCGCGCATGATGACCGTCTTGTCGGCCGGGTAGCTGTCGCGCTCGGGATGGAAGTGACGGAACTCGTGGATGCGCGTGTACGGCACGTCGGCGTCGTTGTAGTTCATCACCGGGGTGCCCTGGAAGTCACCGCAGTCGCGCAGGACCTCGGTTTCGAAGTCGAGGGTGCGCCAGCCGAGCTTGCCTTCGGTGTCGTCGAAGTACCGGTCGAGCGGGCCGGTGTAGACGACGGGCGCGTCCGGGCTTGCGCCGCGGATCTCGTCGCGGACGTCGAACCAGTCGGTGTCGAGGCGGACCTCGATGCGGTCGTCCTTCGCCATGTTCTCGAGCCACGCGGTGTAGCCGTCGGCCGGCAGCCCCTCGTAGGTGTCGTTGAAGTAGCGGTTGTCGAACGTGTACCGGACGGGAAGCCGCGTGATGTTGCCCGCCGGCAGTTCCTTCGGGTCGGTCTGCCACTGCTTGGCGGTGTAGTCGCGCACGAACGCCTCGTAGAGCGGCCGGCCGATCAGGGAGATCGCCTTCTCCTCGAGGTTCTTCGCGTCGGCCGAGTCGATCTCCGCGGCCTGCTCCTTGATCAGTGCCCGCGCCTCGGCCGGCGAGAAGTAGCGGCCGAAGAACTGCGAGACGAGTCCGAGACCCATCGGGAACTGGTACGCCTGCCCCTTGTGCATCGCGAAGACGCGGTGCTGGTAGCTCGTGAAGTCGGTGAACTGGTTGACGTAGTCCCACACGCGCTTGTTCGACGTGTGGAAGAGGTGGGCACCGTACTTGTGAATTTCGATACCCGTTTCGGGCTCGGGTTCCGAGTACGCATTACCGCCGAGATGGTAGCGGCGCTCGACGACGAGGACTCGTTTGCCGAGCTGCGTGGCGGCCCGCTCGGCGATCGTCAGTCCGAAGAATCCGGAGCCGACGACGATCAGGTCGTACTCACCGGTGGAGGGCTGGGGCGCTGATGCAGCAGTCACGGAGAACCAGGGTAAGCGACCGGCCCGCGAACGTGCCGGTTCGGTCCGTCACCGGGCCGACCGGACGCTCCGTTCACACGTATCGGTGCAGCGTGTCGCGGACGAACGCGGCACCTTCGGGGCCGCCGTAGTTCGCGGCGAACCGTTCGTCGGCCACGTACATGTCGGCGAGACCGAGCACGTACTCGCGGCTGATCCCCTCCTGCGTGCCGTATCCGGGAGTGCCGGGAATCGATGCCAGCCACTCGATGTGACGGCGAGCGAGTTCCCGCGCTTCCGGGCCGGCCGGGTCGACTCCTGCCTCGGCCGCCGCGGTCCAGTCGGCGGACAGTTGCGCGGCGCGGGCCTTCCGGTCACCGCGTTCGCCCTCGCCCATTCCGCGCCACCAGCGGTCACTGCCGTCGTACGCGTCCTTGCCCCATCGGTCGATCACCTCGTCGCGGTACTGCGTGTGATCGAAACCGTCGAATACTTCGTCTGCCATGAGCTCTTCTCCCTTCTCCGTCTTCGCGAGGGTGCTTCGCACCGCGCGGATGCGCTTCTCGAGCTGCCGGCGCTCGTGTTCCAGCAAGTCGAGGTGCGTGCGTAGCGCGGCGGTCGTGTCCTCGTGCCCGTCGAGCACCTCCCGGATCGCCGGGAGTCCCAGCCCGAGGTCACGCAACAGCAAGATGCGCTGCAATCGCACGAGGGCGTCGGCGTCGTAGAACCGCATACCGTTGCTGCCGGTGCGGCTGGGCGTGAGTACGCCCACGTCGTCGTAGTGCCGCAACGTGCGGCTGGTGACGCCCGCACTCCGGGCCAGTTCCTGGATCGACCATTCACGCGGCATCGTCCCTCTCCCTCCGGCCTTTCCCAGCGTGCATCTTGACGTTGCGTCAATGTCAACCTCGGTCGTCATCGTGGCAGCCGTCGAGAAGTGCGGGCAGGAATACGGAAAGGGGCGGACCACGAC
>JAEZDV010000360.1 GCA_023417985.1 Actinomycetes bacterium
TTCGCGGCCGGGCGGTGTACAGCGGGTGTCTGCGCCGGTGGTTATGCCAGTGGTGCCAGCCTCGGTGACGGCAGCTTCTTCGGCCGGCGGGCAGGTGTCGGTGCCGCACGGGGGTAGGAGGCAGCGCGCCACACAGCTCACGCCGCTCCCGGGACGTCCAACGGAGCATCGACCGGATACTCTGCCGGCGCCATCGCGTACGCACGGGTGAGGACCGAAACGAATTCCCGGTCGTGCAGTGGATCCGACGGCTCGGGACACTCTATGCCGCGGCTACTCAGATCCGCGCGGAACATCTCGACCGTGCGATCGAGTGAGAGGTCGTCGGTGTGCTCGAAGTAGCGGCGCAGATCTGCCAGATCGTCGAAAACGAATGCTCCGTAGTGGAAAAGGAATCGCATCTCGCTGTCGTGGTATCTGGCGATCTCCTCGCTGCCGTTGAGGATTGCCCACTCGCTCATTCCCGCGCCGCGAATCGTCGAGTCGAGTTGCAGTCCCGGGGCCGTCCGCCTGGCGCGAGGCCCACTCGCTTCACCGCGGTGGAACATCTTCTCGTTGTGGGTGAGGATCCCACTGTTCCGAAACGGAGCCGTGAACCGTGCGGGAGGCTTGTCGGGTCCGTCGGGCCAGTAGGTGAAGCCCCCGTCGATGTCGGAGTCGTAGAAGTAGGCGATCACCTGACCGGACCGCAGTTCCCATCTCTCGAAGAGACCGGACTTCGCCATCACGCTCGACAGCCAGGTGGGAGTGTCGAACTTGTCCATCCCGCGCCAGCTCGGACTGTCGAAGTGACCCGCGTCGAAGCTGTGGGCAGGAGCGCGGAGGTTGAACAGGAAACTGTTCGGGATCGCGTACGCTGCGCCGTGCATCTCTCTGATCATGTCGAGAAGCCCACGGCTGTAGTAGATGTCGTGCGCCGACGTTTCGAGAGCCACGCCGTAGTTTCCGATGTAACCGCGGAAGGTCGGCGTCAGCAGATCCGACAACTGCAATTCGGCGGCCCCACCGCGGTTCCTGGGGCCGGCGACTGCCATGTACTCCTCGGCAGACGAGAAGTGCTGCGCTGCGATCAGTTGCCACGGCCCACGGTTCCGGATGATGTCGAACACGATCGCCTGCTCGTCGGGAGTATAGATATTCTCCAGAAACCGGGGATGCACGACGGGGATCATCGGGTGGCGGCCTGCGCTCACGACATCGATTCTTTCGACTCGGACTCGGTACCCAGCGGGAAATGGCATGCGACGTAGTGGTCGGGTCGCAACTCGCGTATCTGCGGTTCCTCCTCCGCGCACAGGGCCCTCGCCACAGGGCATCGCGTGCGGAAGCGGCATCCGCTCGGCGGATCGATAGGGGACGGTAGATCACCCGACAAGCTGAGCTGCTTCGGTGCGACCTCGGGATCCGGTTCGGGGATCGCCGAGAGCAATGCCTCGGTGTACGGATGCAGCGGGTCGGCATAGAGCAGGTCCGGTGATGCGACTTCACAGATCTTGCCGAGGTACATCACCATCACCCGATCGCTGACGTTTTTGACGACAGCGAGATCGTGAGCGATGAACAACAGCGTCAGCCCGTACCGTTCCTTCATGTCCTCGAGCAGGTTGAGGATCTGGGCCTGAACTGACACGTCGAGAGCGGACACCGGTTCGTCGCAGATCACCAGTTCGGGCTCCACCACCACGGCGCGTGCGATCGAGATGCGTTGGCACTGGCCGCCGGAGAACTCGTGTGGTCGCCGGTCTCCCGAGACCGTAGGGTCGAGACCGACCACGGACAGGATGTCGTCGACCATCGCCTGCTTCTCTGCACGACTGCGTCCACCGGCGACATCCAATCCTTCGGCGACGATGTGGCGGACCTTGCGCAGAGGATTGAGCGACGAAATCGGGTCCTGGAAGATCATCTGAAGGGTGCGTCGCGCCGAACGCAACTCACGCGGAGACATCGCAGCCAGATCGGCACCTTTGAATTTCACCTCGCCCGAGGTGGGTCGCGGCAACTGCATGACGGCCTTGGCGACCGTCGACTTTCCGCAACCCGATTCCCCTACCACGCCGAGGGTTTCGCCGCGTTCGATATCGAAACTGATGTCCGAGACGGCTTGCACCGTCCCGGTGCGCCCGGTGTATTCGACGACCAGATTGCGGACGGTGAGCAGCAGATCGTGACTCTCTGCTTCCCGTAGATGTGCGGTTCCGGTGCCGGCCATCTAGAGCACGCTCCTCGAGTCCACGGGGAGACCGGCTGCGGTCCGCCCTTCGTTCAGATTTGTGGCCCACGCGTCGTCGCCCGCGGGGGTACCGACGGGGTGGAAACAGGCGTGACGATGCCGGTCGCCGGTCGTTCCGTCCTGGGTCAGTACCGGTGTCTCGACGAGGCAACGCGGCCGTGCGTGGGGGCAGCGCGCCGCGAAGGCGCATCCCGGCGGCGGATCGACGACGGTGGGTGGCCGGCCCGGGATCGCACGCAGGCGGGTGTGACTGGGGTCGGAGATTCGGGGAATCGACCCTACCAGTGCTCGCGTGTACGGATGCCGCATCTCGCGGAAGAGGACCTTGGTCGGTGCCTGCTCGACGACTTGTCCGGCGTACATCACCGCGATCTCGTCGGACCTGCCGGCAACGACGCCGAGGTCGTGCGTGATGAGAACCATCGCCATACCCTGCTCGCGCTGCAGTCGTTCGAGCAACGTGAGGATCTGATGTTGAACGGTCACGTCGAGTGCCGTCGTCGGCTCGTCTGCGATCAGAAGGCGGGGCGAACAAGCCAGTGCCAAAGCGATCACGACGCGTTGGCGCATACCTCCGGAAAGATTGTGCGGGTACTGTTTCAACCGTTTGCGCGGTTCCGGGATACCCACCCATTCGAGCAGCTCCTCGGCCCGGGCGAGACCTTCCGATCTGCTCATCGGGAGGTGACGGCGCAGAGTTTCGGTGATCTGTGAACCGATCGTGAGGACCGGGGTCAGCGAGGTCATCGGGTCCTGGAACACCATCGCCATCCGGGCGCCCCACAGCCTCCGGGCTTCCTCCCTACCTAGGGTGGCAGTATCGCGGCCTTCGAATTCGATCCTGGAGCCGCGACTCACCTCGGCTCTCGGAGCGAGGATGTTCATCACGGCGCTGGACAGCACCGACTTGCCGGAACCGGATTCGCCG
>JAEZDV010000378.1 GCA_023417985.1 Actinomycetes bacterium
GGCGGCAGGCTGAGGCGCGACTCCCCCGGTCTCGGCGACCGCGGCCACGAGTTCGCCGTCGTGGGACAGGGCGATCGACTGGAGGTTGCCGGCGGCTCCGAAGAATCCGGGCACCGGGGTCACGCCCGTCTCCGCCACACCGACCAGTCCGCCCCGCAACAGCGCGTGCAGGCCGATGGTGGCACTGGAGGTTGCCAGCGGGTTCATCGACGCCACGTCGGCGGTCGTCCAGCCGTTGGGGAATCGCTCGTCGAGGGGCTGGTGATCCGCCAGCAGCACGTACGGCCCCGAGATATCGGCGTTGGCGAGCGTCCACACCACCTGGGCGGCGAGAAGCTCGCGATCTTCCTTGCTCATCGCTCCGATGCCCTGGAAGTCGACCCGGATACCGCCGAGACCGATGCCGACCTGACCGGTCCGGCCGTCCGCCTTGGTGACGGCGCCGACCACGGTGACGCCCTCGAGGAGGTTACGAACCGCCGCTGCCAGTGATGCCTTCGGCCCCTCCACGAGTAGCCCGATCAGCTGGGCAGCCGTCTGCTCCGGGTTTCCGGTGATCCATCGCGGATCCGGTACAACTGTCTCCCCGGACGGGTCGACGAAGTACAGCGATCGCCGCTCGTAACTGTTGAGGAAGCGCGGACGGTCCATGATGACCCCGTCGGGCATCTCCGCGATCCGCCACTCACCGTCGCTGCGCACCAGCGTGAACTTCGCTTCGAAGTCACCGTCGGCAGCCCGGTAGACGCCGCCCGGTTCGAGGTAGCCGACGATGTTCGCCCGGACGACGTACGTCGCGCGATCGCTGTTGCGGCTCTCGGCGAGGACGTCGACCTTGTCGACGATCGTCGCGCTCGCCGCGTCGTCCCAGCGCGCGGACATATCGGCCGTCAGGAACTGCCGGGCGGCGACGTGCCGGTTCGCCGGTTCGGTGCTGGCCTGCAGGAAGTCGCGGAGCAACAGGTCCGGTTCGCGTCCGGGAACGGGTGTGGCGACCTCTGTGGTGGGGGGTGTGGGATCGATGGTTCCGATGGCCTGCGGGGACGACGAGTCGGGCAGGGTCGCACATCCCGAGACGACGAGCGCCACAACGCACACCGCGACGGTGAGCGCGGCGCGGATCCGTGCGGTGCGGGTCATGTCGGCGCTCCTTCCGAAGGCGAGGGTGCCGGGTTCTCCGCCGGGCCCTGCGGCTCGTCGGTGCCGCCCGACGACGCCGTGGCACCGCTCCCCGGCGGTTCGGCCGGCGAATGCGGCGGCTTGCCCTGGACCGCGTGCGCAGCACCCGGCACGAGCGGGACGGGGCTGCGACCGACCTTCCGCCCCCGCTCCCGTGGCAACGTCAGCCGGAAGCTCGCGCCCCGGCCGGGTTCTCCCCACGCCTCGAGTTTCCCGTTGTGCAGATTCGCGTCCTCCACGCTGATCGCGAGGCCAAGACCGGTGCCGCCGGAACGGCGCACCCGCGACGGATCGGAACGCCAGAACCGATTGAACACCAGCTTCTCTTCGCCCGGGCGCAGCCCGATGCCCTGGTCGCGGACGACGAACGCCAGCGCGTTCTCGTCGGCACGCAGGCGCAGCAGGATCGGCTTTCCCTCACCGTGGTCGATCGCGTTGGCAAGCAGATTTCGCAGGATCCGCTCGACCCGGCGGGGATCGACCTCGGCCTCGACGGGTTCGTCGGGCAGGTCGACGATCAGTTCGGTGGCCGTCTCACGCGCGAGGTGCCGGACGGTGGACACCGCCGCCCGCGCGCACATGCGGACGTCGAGCCGTTCGGAGGCGAGTTCGGCGACGCCGGCGTCGTGGCGGCTGATTTCGAGGAGGTCGCCCAGCAGACCCTCGAACCGGTCGAGTTCGGCGACAAGCAGTTCGGACGCCCGCTTGAGTGACGGATCCAGTTCGTCGCTGCCGTCGTGGATCAGATCCGCCGCCATCCGCACCGTGGTGAGGGGGGTGCGAAGCTCGTGGCTGACGTCGGAGGTGAACCGTTTCTGCAGGTTGCCGTACTCCTCGAGCTGGGTGATCTGACGCGATAGGCTTTCGGCCATCTCGTTGAAGGACATGGCCAGACGCGCCATGTCGTCCTCGCCCCTGACCGGCATGCGTTCCTTGAGACGGCCGTCGGCGAACCGCACCGCGATCCGGGACGCCGACCGGATCGGCAGCACCACCTGACGCGCGACGATCATCGAGATCGCGGCGAGCAGCACGAGCAACACACCCGCGCCGACGAGCAGCGTGCCCCGCACGAGCGCGAGGGTGCGTTCCTCACCGCCGAGAGGGAACACCAGATAGAGCTCGAGTGTCGAGATGGCCGAATCGGTGGGACTGCCGATGATCAGCACCGGCCCGGTATATCCGTTCGGATTCGAGACCGTCGCGAACTGGTAGGCGACCTGACCGTTCTGCACGAACGCGCGCAGGTTCTGCGGGATCTGCTCGGCGGGTCCACTCGCGGTCGGGGCGCGGGGCCCGTCCCCGGGGACGATGAGCACCGGGTCGAACGTGCCGGCGACGCCGGTGTCCTGGCCGGCGTCGCTGCCGCGGCTCGTGAGAGTGGCTGCGGCGCCGTCGAGCCGGACCGCCAGGGATCCGGAGTCGTCGGCGCCGGCGAGTTGCCCCTCGAC
>JAEZDV010000223.1 GCA_023417985.1 Actinomycetes bacterium
CCCGCGTACTGCGGGGCACCCCGGTCTTCGTCAGGCCGGTTTCCCGGTCGGGATCGAGTCAGATCTCGAGTCCGCGCCCGATAACTTCCTTCATGATCTCGTTCGTTCCGCCGTAGATCTTCTGCACCCGCGCGTCCAGGTAGGCACGCGCCACGGGGTACTCGCGCATGTAGCCGTAGCCACCGTGCAGCTGCAAGCAACGATCGATGAGCTCGACCTGCTTGTCGGTCGTCCAGTACTTCGCCATGGCGGCTTCCTGCACGGTGAGCGTTCCGGCGTTGAGTTCCTCGATGCACTTGTCGACGAACACGCGCGCGAGTTTCGTTTCCGTCGCCAGTTCGGCGAGTTCGAAGCGGGTGTTCTGGAACTTGCCGATCGGCTTACCGAAGGCCTTGCGGTCGCGGCAGTACTGGATCGTGTCCTCGAGAACCTTCTCCATCGCTGCGGCGGCGACCACGGCGATCGACAGGCGCTCCTGCGGCAGATTCTGCATGAGGTAGATGAAACCCAGCCCCTCTTCACCGAGCAGATTGGCTGCGGGCACCCGCACGTCGGTGAAGTGCAGCTCAGCAGTGTCCTGCGCGTCGAGGCCGATCTTGTCGAGGTTGCGTCCCCGCTCGAATCCCGGCATGCCGCGCTCGACGACGAGGAGCGAGAATCCCTGCGCGCCCTTTTCCGGGTCGGTGCAGGCCACGACGATCACCAGGTCAGCGTTGATTCCGTTGGTGATGAACGTCTTCGAACCGTTGAGCACCCAGTCGTCGCCGTCGCGTACCGCGCGGGTCTTGATGCCCTGCAGGTCGCTACCGGTGCCCGGCTCGGTCATCGCGATCGCGGTGATGATCTCGCCGGAGCAGAAACCCGGCAGCCAGCGCTTCTTCTGCTCTTCGTTGGTGAGCGCGAGGAGGTAGGGCGCAACCACGTCGTTGTGCAGCATGAAGCCGACGCCGCTGTATCCGCCGCGGGTCGTCTCCTCGGTGAGCACGGTGTTGTACCGGAAGTCGTCCACTCCGCCGCCGCCGAACTCCTCCGGCACAGCCATGCCGAGGAAGCCCTGCTCGCCGGCCTTCTTCCACACCTCACGGTCGACGATCTTGTCCTTCTCCCACTGCTCGTGGAAGGGTGCCACCTCCTGTTCGAGGAACTTCCGGTACGACTCCCGGAAGAGTTCGTGCTCGGGCTCGAAAAGGGTGCGTTGCATCTGCGCTCCTGTGTGTGACGGCTTCGACGTCTCAACCGTATGCAGAGGAAAGTGTGGTGACGCTGACAGGAGCGAGCGAGTTTTGTGACCGCGCACGCACCCCTCAGCGGCGGAGAGTGCTCAATCGGCGCAGGATCGGGTACGCGACGAGGATGCCGATCGAGCCCCACGCAATGCCGCCGAGTTCCACCGAACCGACGGAAAGCGTGAGGTCGCCGATGCCCGCAACCAGCGCCGCTGCAACGACTGTGAGGTTTACCGGATCGGTGAAGTCGACCTTCGCCTCCATCCAGATGCGCACACCCAGAAGACCGATCAGGCCGTAGAGCACGAGTGTCGCACCACCGAGGACACCGTCGGGCACCGTGAAGACGAGTGCGCCGAACTTGGGCGAGAACGCCAGAACCACTGCGGTCACCGCAGCCACCCAGTAGGCCGCCGTCGAGTAGACGCGTGTCGCGGCCATGACCCCGATGTTCTCCGCGTACGTCGTGGTTCCGGAACCACCACCGGCACCGGCGAGCGTGGTGGCGAGTCCGTCGGCGAACAGAGCGTTGCCTGCCACGTCATCGAGGCTCTTGCCGGTCATCGCCGCTACCGCCTTGACGTGTCCGACGTTCTCGGCGACGAGGACGATGACTACGGGCAGCGTCAGCAGGATCACGGACAGCTCGAAGGTCGGGCCCCGGAATTCGGGCAGCCCGAACCACGCGGCTTCGCGCATGGCGTCTACGCGTTCGGACGCGAGCGACCCGGTGAGCGCGGCGAAAACCCAGCCGACGACGACGCCGACGAGGATGCCGAGTCGTCCGAGCATGCCGGGCCCGACCACCGTCACGAGGAGGATCACCACGAGTGTGACGAATGCGACCAGAGGCTGTGCTTCGAACGAATTTGCCGCTGTGGGAGCGAGATTGAGACCGATCAGCGCCACTACGGCTCCCGTGACCACCGGGGGCATGACGGCATCGATGACGTGCGCGCCGAGGGCTTTCACAAGTAGGCCGACCAGTGCCAGGACGACGCCGGCCACGAGGATCGCACCGAGCTGGGCAGCCGGTCCGGAGCCTGCGGACGCGCTCAGGGGCGCGATGAAAGCGAAGGAGGAGCCGAGGTAGCTCGGTACCCGTCCACGGGTGAGCAGGAGGAACAACGCAGTACCGATGCCCGAGAAGAGCAGCGTCGTGGTGACCGGGAATCCGGTGATGGTCGGTACCAGCAACGTCGCGCCGAACATCGCGATGACGTGCTGCATCCCGATGCCGATGGTCCGCGGCCACGACAACCGCTCGTGCGGTGCGACGACCGCACCCTCGCTGATGTGGCGCCCGTCGCCGTGCAGCGACCATCCCAGACCGCCGAAGCGTGCGCGCTCGCGTTCTCGCTCGGTCCCGCTCTCTCGCCCGGTCCCGTCCTCTTGTACGTTCACGAAACGCAATAGTAAGGCTCCGCGTGCACCAACGCGCAGGTCGCCCCACCCGGGCTGCACGAAACGGACGGCGCAGCGCGAGTCACTCCCCGGATGATGTGCCGCTCTCCAAGATGCTGACGATGGAGTAGAGCGAGAAGCAGATCGCTCCGAGTCCCACCAGCACCCGGGCGGCGACGAAGACACTCGCGTCGTCGACGGCTGCCTCGAACACGAATGCGGCCAGGAAGAGACACGTCAGCGCCGTCACGACCGGCACCAGTGGAACCCTGTTGGCGAGGTCGAACGTTCGGCGCCAGACGAGGGCGAGCAAGCCGACCTTGCTGAGAATGCTGAAGCAGACGAGCCCCAGTCCCACCATCACAAAACCCGGTGTCCGGTAGTAGTCCGGTCCGTTCCACGCGAGCAGAACGATGCCCCAGATGAAAGCGATCGTCCCCGCCGCGATCACGAGCCAGGGCCACAGGATCCGGGCCCGAGGGCGGTAGGTGTCCTGGATCTGCCGCACGATGCTCACGACCAGCCCGATCAACGCCGTACAGATCAGAGCCAGTCCTGCCATGACGTGCCCCACGGTGAAGCGCGCCGGCGTCGTTCCGAGTACCAGGTTGGTGATCGCGAAGGCCCAGGCCACGATCGCAAGGAACACGGGAATCAGGCACAGCACCAGCGCAGTAGTCGGAGAGAAGGCCGAATCCGGGAGCTTTCTGTCCCCCTCCGGCTTCGGCAGCCGTGAATTCTGCGGAATGAGCGAGAACTTCGTCGACGCGGTGGCAACGGTGGCCACACACCCACTTATCAGTCCAAGTCCGAACACCACGTGACCCGCCACATAATCCGGACCTTCGCCCGCACTCGATGCTCCGAGAAAGAGCGAGATGCCGAACGCAGCCGTTCCCACTGACACCGCGTAGCCGAGTATCGGAAAGAGCACCCGGTCTGCCGCTGTGAACCGGCCGATCAGCTGGCGGATGATCGTTGCCGCAGTGCAGTACAGGCACAGGCAGATCGACGCAAGGAAAGTGACGATTGGGCCGGCCACCGAATGCGACGCGTCGGCCGTGGTGGTCCAGATATCGACGCCGTAGCCGAGGCACACCGCCATCATGGCGAGCGGGATCGCTCTGAAAATGACGCTCACCCAATAATTCACACGAATTGCTCCCTTCGAGGCAGTGCAGAGCCTGCGATCACCCGGGTGGGATCAGTACAGCACGCCGCGACAGACCACGCCGTCGGATTCAGCCCTTGCAGAACCGACATCCCCACTTCCGCGCCTGCACGTGCGGCGCGGGCCACGAGCCCGGGGACAGCCGGTTCGTCCGTGCCTACGCGGCGATCCGGATCCCGCTGACACGAGCGCGTGGGCCATATGGCGCACCTGGCGGGGGCGGCCGTGATGAGGCGCGCACACCCTCCGACGCGCCGAGCGCAGATCAGGAACATCGTCGATACGTCTGCGCACTACGATTCCAGTCCCGAAGAGCACTCGACCCGCGTAGTGTTACCCGAACCCGGATCGGAACAGAACCCGGGTCGGGAAGAGCGTGAGTCCGGCACACCCGGTCAACGGTGAGCGACCATTCGGAATCTGCGGAAAAGTCGGCTACTCTTGATATTTGGCGTATTACGCCGCTTCGGCGACCTATTGTCAGTGACACGATCGCAGGGCCCACACGTCCCGGGAACCTGACATAAGCACCCTACTCGACTGGACCCCCGAAAAACTGACCCGCAAATACATCCGGAACGCACCGCCCAACCCAACCGAGGAGGACCGATGACTTTCGAGAACCGGCTCGCCTGCGTGATCGCTGCAGACGGCACCATCGCACGCGGCTACCTGATAGCGGATTGTGAGTTGGTCGGGGAGAACGAATACATCCTGACCTGGAAGGTCCCACTGCAGGGGGAGGCCAAGACCAACTTCGCAGGGACCATCGGCAGCGCACTGACCGAGCCCGTCGAACCGGGCCTCATCACGGTGTCACTGGACGACGATCCGAACCGTATGAGGGTCCACACATACGACGCGACCGGTAAGCCTGCTGCCCGGCCCTTCCACATCGCCTGCTTCCGCGATCAGTAGGCGGACCGGACCTGTCCTCTATCCAACCGCGCGCTCTGCCTGCGCGGGGCCGGGTACCGCTGCGCTACCGAGGATTCTGCTTCGACGTCGGAAACAGTTCCGATCCGCAGCGCAGTGTTCGAATACCTTCCCGGCGAACGAACACGAAGCATCGACGCGGCGACCTTCGATACGAATGTCCGATCCCCGACGACGATCGGCGACACGACACCGGAACCGACCGCTTCCGCATCGTCAGCGCATGGCTGAGTCCTGTGCCGGCTGGAGCCCGATGAGCGCAGCTCGCCCAGTGCTCCCCCAGCCTGCAGCGATGTTGTCGGGCATGCGGAAGTATATGGCGACTCGGCCGAAGGGTTTGGGGGCGTGATAAAGACAATCGCTCATCTGCGCTCTTCGGACGTTCTGCTCGGCGTCTGGCTCCTGAGCCTGGGTGGTTTCGTGGACGCGGTCGCCTTCGTAGTGCTGCAGGGCAACTTCGTGGCGTTCATGTCCGGCAATACAACCATCCTCGGCTCGTCGACCGCGACCGGCCACTGGTCCCTTGCGGGCCTGTCCGCCCTGCTGATCTGCCTGTTTTTCGCTGGGTGCCTGGCCGGCGCCGCCATCGTGCGGTGGGTCGGGTCAGCCGCCCACCAGGTGCTGATGGCCTCGGTCACGCTCATGACCTTGGCCGGTGCAATCGTGGCGAACACGACATCGACGTGGTCGGGAACGTTGATGCTCGCGATCGTCGGTGGGTTGACCAACTCGGCGCTGGCAACGAACTCCGACGTGCATGTCGGCCTGACCTACGTGACCGGCACCCTCGTCAAGGCCGCGCACCAGCTGGTAGCCGGCATCCGCACCACGCATCCGTGGAGTTGGCTCGCTACCATCGGCTACTGGTTCGCCTTCGCCGTCGGCGCGACCTTCGGCGGCCTCACCTTCCACCGGCTCGGGCCGGCAGCACTCTGGGTCGCGGTCGGCTTGGCTGCGGTTGCCTGCGTCCTACCCTCCCGAGCCGAGATCACCGAAGCATAGATCCGTGTGAGAGCCCCCGGCGCACCATCGGGCCCGCCGACGACGACCGAACCCCCACAACGGCGTCGAGACTCCGGGGATCAGACGCACGTCGTGTACGGGATTCAAGACCTTTTCCGGGATCGACGGTGGCTCCCGGACTCGACGAGCGGGACCAACGTCCTATCCGGGGTGAGTTTTCAGATTCTTTCTACAACACTGGTTTTGGCGTAGGACGCCAGGTGCGCTCGCATTGGCGGAGACACGGAGCTGAAGCCGCCGTCGACTCTCTGGAATTGCTTGTCCAGCAATGTAGTCCGAGGTGAACCCACGCTGCCGCAGCCACTGCGGTGTATGCACCTCACCCGGGGTCCATCACACGTTCTCGTCGACGGGCGATCCAGTCACTCGAGTATGCGGTTCGCCACCGACAGTGCCTCTGCTGCGTCGACGGCATCGAGCACCGCCTCGGCGGCTTCACGGCAGCGGTCCATCGTCACGGTCGACAACCGCGCCCCCACGGGTGCGACCGCGGACGCCGCGCACGACAGCGACGTCACGCCCATGCCGGCCAGCACGCACGCGAGCAGCGGGTCCGCCCCAGCCTCGCCGCACACCCCCACCGGTTTGCCCACAACTGCTCCCGCGCGCGCCGTCCGCGCGACCAGCATCAGAACGGCAGGTTGCCACGACGTGGTGAGGGCAGCGAGCTGCGGGGACATCCGGTCTGCCGCAAGCGTGTACTGCGCGAGATCGTTGGTGCCGATCGAGAGGAAGTCGACGTGCTCGAGCAGCCGGTCGGCCATCAGGGCTGCCGCCGGTATCTCGACCATGACACCCGGGGAGAGATCGCGTTCCCGGACGAGCGCGGCGAATTCCGCGGCTTCGCCGATCGTCGCGATCATCGGAGCCATCACCCACGGGGACGCGCCGGTGCGGCGAGCGGCTTCGGCGACGGCGTCGAGCTGGCGTTCGAGGATGCCCGGCGCGGCAGAGGTGATCCTGATACCCCGCACGCCGAGCGCGGGGTTCGGCTCCTCGGGGTGATTGGCGAAACGCAACGGCTTGTCGGACCCGGCGTCGAGGGTGCGGACGACGACTTTTTGTCCGGCGTACGCGTCGAACACCTCCGCGTAGATATCGGCCTGCTCCGCCACGGTCGGCTCGGTTTCCCGGTCGAGGAAACACAATTCGGTGCGGAACAACCCAACGCCCTGTGCCGGCGTTTTGCGGGCGGCGCGGGCGCCTGCCCCGTCCTGGACGTTGGCCAGGACGTCGACCCGGAAGCCGTCGGAGGTGGCGCCCGGTCCGGTCCACGCAGCGGTGCGTTCACGCTCGGCGCGATCGCGGCGCACCGCGGCGTCGGCCTCGTCCTTGCCCGGTTCGACCACGATCCGGCCTGTCGAGCCGTCGAGCAGGACGGGGGTTCCGACCGGGACTTCCTCGAGCCCCAAGGCGGCGACGACGCACGGGATCCCGAGCTGGCGGGCGATGATCGCGGTGTGGCGGGGCGGGCCTCCGAGCGTCGTGGCGACCGCCACGACGAGCGTGGGATCCAGGCCCGCCGTATCGGCGGGCGCCAAATCTTCGGCGAACAGGACCGACGGCACGTCCGGAAGCTCGAGGCCGGGCTCGGGCAAACCCTCGAGCTCGGAGATCACGCGGTCACGCACGTCGAAGAGGTCGGTGACACGTTCGGCCTGCAGCCCGCCCATCTTCTCGAAGATCCCGGCGAACTGATCGGTGGCTGCGGTCGCAGCCGAGACGGCGTCGGACCCGGAACGGATGCGGGTCGTCGCCGCTCCGCGCCATGCCCGGTCCTCGGCAAGCATCGCGGTGGCCGCGAGCACCTCGGAGGCTGCCCCGGTCGCGCGGGACGACCGGACTCGGAGACGTTCCGCGACGTCGGCGACCGCACTTTCGAAGCGAGCGACCTCCGCTTCCCGGGCGGTATCTGGAATCGACACGGGCTCCGGCGGCACGACCGGCCGCGGTGCAGGGCGGATCACCGGCCCGAAGCCGATGCCCGGCACAACCGGCGTTCCGGACAGGACGCGTGCCGTGTTGTCCATGGATACCTCCTCGCAGGGATCAATGTGATCGAGATTACTCCAAACCCTTGACATGTCAACATAGACGGGCGTAAAACAACATAAAGCAACAGATTCGGAAAGGGGTGACGGTGTACGCGGAGGAACGCCAGCAGGCCATAGCGGACCTGATCGGCCGCCGGGGACGTATGTCCGTCGCCGCGCTCGCCGATCGGTTCGGTGTCACCACCGAAACGGTGCGGCGGGACCTCGCTCTGCTCGAGCGACTCGGGCACGTCCGCCGGGTCCACGGCGGCGCTATTCCCTTCGCTGCGCTCACGGTCAGCGAACCGGCGCTCGCGGACCGGGAACACTCGCGGGCAGACCAGAAGGACCGGATAGCTGCAGCCGCTGCCGCCTACCTCCCCTCGTCGGGTGGGAGCGTCCTGTTCGACGCCGGAACCACCACCGGCAGGATCGTCTCGGCACTGCCCACCGACACCGATCTGACGGTCGTGACGAACTCGGTTCCCATCGCCGCCCGCCTCGCGGCACTCCCCTCCGTCGCCCTGCACCTGACCGGTGGACGAGTGCGAGGCGTGACACAGGCCGCGGTGGGTGCGGATGCCCTGCAGTTCCTCGACACCCTGCATGTCGATGTCGCGTTCGTCGGAACCAACGCCCTCACCGTCGAACACGGGCTGAGCACACCCGATGCGGACGAAGCCGGCGTCAAGCGGTCCATCGTCCGCTGCGCGGAACGCGTTGTGGTGGTGGCCGACTCTTCCAAGATCGGACGCCGGAATCTTCTCCGTTTCGCGCCCATATCCGCCGTCGACGTACTCGTCACCGACAGCGAGATCGAGGAAACGGACCACAAGCAGCTCGCCGAACTCGGAATAGAGGTCGTCATCGCATGATCGTTACATTGACCGCCAACCCCAGCCTGGACCGCACCGTCGCCCTGAATGGGACACTCGTTCGTGGCGCCGTCCTGCGGACCGCCGGGACCACCGTCGACCCCGGCGGCAAGGGCATCAACGTCGCACGCGTCCTGCGGCGAGCCGGACTCGACGTCATCGCCGTACTCCCCGCCGACAACGGGGATCCGCTGCTGACCGCGCTCGACGAACGCGCACTGCCCTACGTGGCCGTCGCGACCTCCGGACCGGCACGCAACAACATCACGATCGCCGAACAGGACGGCACCACCACCAAGCTCAACGAACCGGGACACATCTGCACCGGACGGACTCTCGGCGAACTCCACACCGCCGTCCTGAACGCCGCGTGTGGTGCGACGTGGGCGGTCCTGTGTGGTTCGCTTCCCCCGGGCATTCCCGACACCTGGTACGCCGATCTGGTCACAGCCCTGCGCAGCCTCGGATGCCGCGTCGCCGTGGACACCTCGGAAGCGCCACTGCTCGCGCTCGCGGAGCGACTGCCGACTTCAGCTCCGGACCTGATCAAGCCCAACTCCGACGAACTCGCCCAGCTCACGGGCGCCGACGCCGCCGCATTGGAAGCCGGGGCGGCAGCCGGTGATCTGGGCCCTGTGATCGACGCAGGACAGGTGCTGGTCCAACGCGGCGTCGGCGCGGTCCTCGCGACGCTCGGCGCAGCAGGTGCCGTGCTCGTCACCCGCGAAGGCGCATGGCACGCGTCGACGACGAGCACAACGGTGCGAAGCACCGTGGGGGCGGGCGACTCGTCCCTGGCCGGGTATCTCGTCGCCGAACAAGCCGGATCGGATCCCGGCGAATGCCTTCGGCACGCGGTCGCGTACGGCAGCGCCGCAGTCGCATTGCCGGGCACCGAACTTCCCGGTCCCGAGTCGGTCGATCCGAGCGCCGTGCGCATCACCGACTTCCAGGACCGGCCTGCCCCGCCCTCTCAGGTTCTACCCTCCCACCCGTAAGGACACGACATGACACACAGCGCATCTGGCGATCGCCCGGCGATCATCGACGCTGACCTCATCGCACTCGACGTCGATCTGGGGTCCGACAGGGCGTCGGTCGTTGCGGCCCTCGCGAGTCGCCTTGCATCCGCCGGTCGCGCCTCCGACGCCGAAGCACTCGCCGCGTCGGTGCTCGATCGGGAATCCAAGTCCGCCACCGGTCTTCCCGGCGGGCTCGCAATTCCACATGCCCGGGCGGACTCCGTCACCACGCCTTCGCTGGCCTTCGCGCGATTGTCGCCGAAGGTCGATTTCGGCGCCCCCGACGGCCCGGCCGACCTCGTGTTCCTCATCGCAGCCCCCGAAGGTGCCGGCGCCGACCACATGAAGGTGCTCACCGCACTCGCACGGGCACTGGTGCGTCCGGACTTCGTTGCGTCGTTGCGTGAGGCGAACTCCGCCGATAATGTCATCGCGCTGGTCCAAGGTGTGCTGCCGCCGGAGTCTGCTGCGGCCGGAGACGGGTCCACGACGGCAGGTGCCTCAGCGGCACCGGCGGACGAGACCCCTCAGGCGCCGACGGGTGCCGTCGTGGGCACGCAAACCGGCGGCGGGGGCGGAGACTCGGACGGCGGCGGATCGCGGACGCTCGTCGCGGTGACCGCCTGCCCGACCGGTATCGCGCACACCTACATGGCCGCCGATGCGCTGACCGCCGCCGCCGAGCGTGCCGGCGTCACACTGCGGGTCGAGACCCAGGGCTCGAGCGGAAGCACACCGCTTCCCGCGTCGGTCATCGCCGATGCGGACGCCGTGATCTTCGCGACCGACGTCGGCGTCAAGGGACGCGAACGCTTCGGCGGCAAGCCGGTGATCGCATCCGGTGTCAAGCGCGCGATCAACGAACCCGACGTCATGATTGCCGAGGCGCTGCGGGCCGCCGACGATCCCTCGGCAAATACCGTCGAGCCCGGGTCCGCAGCCGCCGCACCGGAAGGCGGCGACACCGGAACGGAACTGGGATGGGGCACCCGCCTGCGGCAGATCCTGCTCACCGGCGTGAGCTACATGATCCCGTTCGTCGCTGCCGGTGGTCTGCTCATCGCGCTCGGCTTCCTGCTCGGCGGGCACGAGATCGGCGATGTAGCCGGTGGCATCGTCCTGGACAACAGTCTCGGCAACTTGCCCGACGGCGGACTCGGTGCATATCTCGGCGCGGTGCTGTACCAGATCGGGTCTCTGGCATTCTCCTTCCTGGTTCCGGCGCTCGCCGGATACATCGCGTTTGCGATCGCCGACAGGCCCGGTCTGGCACCGGGTTTCACAGCCGGTGCGGTTGCCGTCTTCGTCGGTGCGGGTTTCATCGGCGGCCTGATCGGTGGTCTCATAGGTGGCTTCGCGGCACTGTGGGTGGCCCGGATTCCGCTGCCCGCCTGGGCGCGTGGCCTGATGCCGGTGGTCATCATTCCGCTGCTCGCGAGCCTCATCGTCGGTGGCCTGATGTTCATGCTGCTCGGCCGGCCGCTCGCGGCCGTGACCACCGGGCTGACCGACTGGCTCAACGGTCTCTCGGGCGGCTCTGCGGTGTTCCTCGGCGTCATCCTCGGCCTGATGATGTGCTTCGACCTCGGTGGCCCGGTCAACAAGGCCGCGTACGCATTCGCGGTCGCGGGCCTGGACGTGAGCAACATCGCGTCGCTGCAGATCATGGCCGCGGTCATGGCTGCCGGAATGGTGCCACCGCTCGCGATGGCCCTGTCCTCGGCGGTCCGGCCACGTCTCTACAGCGAGGCCGAACGTGAGAACGGCAAGGCGGCGTGGTTGCTCGGCGCATCGTTCATCTCGGAGGGCGCGATCCCGTTCGCCGCGGCAGACCCGTTCCGGGTGATCCCCTCGATGATGCTCGGCGGTGCGCTTACCGGCGGTCTCGTGATGGCCACAGGCGTCACGTTGTCGGCGCCGCACGGCGGATTGTTCGTCCTGTTCGCCATGACCAACGCGCTGTGGTTCCTCGTCGCCCTGGCCGCGGGCACGATCGTGGCGGGAATCGCCGTCACCGTCGCCAAGGAAGTCACCCACACCACCGACGCCATCGCCGACGAGCCGGATCTGCAACCCACCACCGTCCGGTCCTGACCAGCCACGTCCGCAATCGAAGGAGAACCCATGCCCAGCACCACCGTCGCCGTCGGCTCGTCGATCGGCCTGCACGCCCGCCCCGCCGGAATCATCGCCGAAGCCGTGGTCGCGTCGGGAGTCCCCGTCACGCTCTCGGTCGACGGAGGTGAGCCGGTGGATGCCGGGTCGGCTCTGATGATCATGACGCTCGGCGCGTCGCAGGGCGCCGAGGTCACCGTCACGTGTGACGACCAGGCTGTGCTCGACCAGGTTGCGAAGCTGGTGGCTACCGACCTCGACGCCTGAGCGTCACCACGGCGGCGGCGAGCACGGCGATCGCCACGGCCACGCCGCCTGCCACCGGTAACACCGCGGTCGACGTCTCTTCGTCGCCGGCGCCGTCGGAGGTGTCGGCGACGAAGTTGTCGGTCACCCCGCGCAGCACTCGAATCGGGGGCATGGCTGCGAACTCGGAGGTCGCTTCGGATGCGGTCAGCAGGTCGCCGTCCGAGGTGAAGGCGATCGCCTCTCCCTGCGGCTCTCCGGCGACGGCGATGCGCAGGTCGGGCCCCGACGACAGTGCCGCTGCGATATCACGGTCGGGTGCGTGGAACAGATACACATCCGTGTAGGTGCGGACCGCGGCGACCGTGCCGTCCTCGCTGACCGCTCCCCCGGTGATCATCGAGGACGAGGCTCCGGGAATCGGTCCGCCCGGTGTGTCGGTGGGGCCGAGCGCAAGAGTCCCGATCCGCTCGAGGTCGGTGGGACCGGGCGACTCCAGGTCGGCCGTCGTGAGGTTTCCGGCGGGCCGGTAGATCCCGCTCGGCCCGAACAACGACTTCGTGACGATCACAGGAACCCCCTGCTGCGAGACGAGCAGCGTCTCCGCGTCCTGGGGGCCGTCGGGATACCGGAAGCGATACAGGTCGCCGGTTCCGGAGTCGGGGTCGACCGAGATCAGCGCGACGGTCTCCCTGCTTCGGGAGTTGTCACCGAGATCCGCGAGCCACAACCGGCCGTCCGGTCCCACCGACATGTCTTCCACGTCGTACGGATCGACCGGAGCCGGGATTCGCTGCAGCACGGCGCAATCGGAGTCGAGTTCGACGATCCGCTCGTCGGCACCGGCGTCGGGGGTTGCAAACAACCGGCCGCCGGTCACTGTCAGACCCGACAGTTCGGTCAGCGCCGGATCATCGGGAACGCACAACACTTCCGGTGTCACGTCCACGGGCGGAACCTGACTGTCGTCGGCCGCGGCGGGGGTCGCGAACACGACGGCGACGAGGAGCGGCACCCCCGACACCGCGCTGCGCACGCCGCGCATCAGGCGGCGTATTCACCCAATGCCGACGCGAGCGCCATCGGAACCCGGGCATGCACACGGGTGCCGTCCGGTTCGTGTGCCGAGTCCAGGATCTGCCCGTCGGAATGGATACGGGCGATCAGATCCCCACGGGTGTACGGAACGAGGACCTTCACCTCCACGTCGGGATCCTCGAGGATCTCGGCGAGCCGCGTACGTAGCTCGCCGACCCCTTCGCCCGTCCGCGCCGAGATGAAGACCGCATCGGTCAGGAGTCCTCGGAGCTGGGTGAGCGTCACCGGATCTGCGGCGTCGATCTTGTTGACGACGATCAGCTCGGGCGGCGGCGGCGCATCGCTTTCGCGCAGCACCTCCGTCACGACTTCACGAACCGCCTTGATCTGCTCGGTGGGCATCGGATCCGAACCGTCGACCACATGCAGCAGCAGATCGGCGTCGGCGACCTCCTCGAGTGTCGAGCGGAACGCCTCGACCAGCTGGGTCGGAAGGTGCCGGACGAACCCGACGGTGTCGGTGAGCACCAGTTCGCGGCCGTCCGGTAACGCCGCCCGCCGGGTCGTCGGGTCGAGCGTCGCGAACAGTGCGTTCTGCACCAGGACACCCGAGCCGGTGAGTGCGTTGAGCAGGCTCGACTTACCGGCGTTGGTGTAACCGACTATCGCCACCGAAGGGATCCGGTTGCGCAGCCTCCTCGTCCGTTTGGTGTCGCGGGCGGCTTTCATGCCCTTGATCTCGCGCCGCAGTTTCGCCATCCGTTCACGGATGCGGCGACGGTCCGTCTCGATCTTCGTCTCGCCGGGACCACGCAGGCCGACGCCGCCGTTGCTGCCGGCACGACCACCCGCCTGCCTGGACATCGATTCACCCCAGCCGCGCAGCCTCGGCAGCATGTATTCCATCTGCGCGAGCGACACCTGCGCCTTGCCTTCGCGGGAGGTCGCGTGCTGGGCGAAGATATCGAGAATCAGCGCCGTCCGGTCGATGACCTTGACCTTCACGACCTTCTCGAGCGCCGTCAGCTGTGCCGGGGTGAGCTCACCGTCGCAGATGACGGTGTCGGCGCCGGTGGCGATCACGATCTGACGGAGTTCCTCCGCCTTGCCCGAGCCGATGTAGGTCGCCGCATCGGGTTTGTCCCGACGCTGGATCAGCCCGTCGAGCACCTCCGAGCCTGCGGTTTCCGCAAGCGCGGCGAGTTCGGCGAGGCTCGCGTCCGCTTGCGCCGCGGTGCCACCGGTCCAGACGCCGACGAGCACGACTCGTTCGAGCCTGAGCTGGCGGTATTCGACCTCGGTGACATCTTCGAGTTCGGTGGACAGACCTGCCACGCGCCGGAGCGCGCTGCGGTCGTCCAGTTGCATCTCACCGACGGACGGATCGTCGACGGACCATTCTCCGTGTGCGCTGTAGGCGACGTCGGATGTGTCTTCTGGGGTGGCACGCTCGGTGCGCGATGTGTTTGTCATACGTCTCCATGGTCCCACGAAGCCCGAA
Organism: Actinomycetes bacterium; assembly: GCA_023417985.1. Classification (GTDB taxonomy): domain Bacteria; phylum Actinomycetota; class Actinomycetes; order Mycobacteriales; family Mycobacteriaceae; genus Rhodococcus. The sequence continues at coordinate 14,591 of JAEZDV010000223.1, forward strand.
CGGATGCATTCGGGTTTTGTGTCGCCTTCACCTGGGACATCGCCGCGTCATCCGAGGGAGAGCCACCACTCGTCGCCCAGTTCGCCCGAGGCGACGAGAACCGACGGTCCGCGCAGCCACGCGCGCCCCTTCTCGATGCGCACGTCGACGGCGCCACCGGGGATGCACACTTGCACGACCCCTTCGTCGCTGCCGTCGTATCGCAGCGCCGCGGCCGCTGCGGCTACGGTCCCGGTGCCGCAGGAGCGGGTCTCCCCCACTCCCCGCTCGTGCACTCGCATGTGCACCGACCCGGACATGATCGGGGTGAGGAACTCGATGTTGACGCCCTGCGGGAAGAAGCCGGGATCGAAGCCGGGCGAGGTCAGATCGAGCGCCGCGAGTCCTGCCTCGGTCAGGTTCGGATCCACGCACGCCAGATGCGGGTTACCGACGTCGATGCCGATACCGCTGTAGACCCGGCCGTCGAGTGTCGCGGTGGAGTCGCCGAGTCGCCGTACCACGCCCATGTCCACGGTCACGTCGCCGAAGACCGGTCCGGCCGCGTGAACCTGTACGGGTTTTCCTCCCGCGCGGCTGCCGACCACGAACTCAGGCCTGGACTCGAGCCGATGGGCGCTGAGGTAGTGCGCGAACACCCGCACTCCGTTGCCGCACATCTCGGCGATCGACCCGTCGGCGTTGCGGTAGTCCATGAACCAGTCGTCGTCGCCCGTTCCCTCGGGGAGTTCGGAAAGAACACCGGCGGCGACGAGGGCACCGGCACGCGCGACCCGCAGAATCCCGTCGGCGCCGAGGCCTCGCCGGCGGTCGCACAGTGCCGAGACCCGTTCGGGCGCGAGATCGAGCCGTGCATCCGGGTCGGGAAGGATCACGAAGTCGTTCTCGGTGCCGTGCCCTTTGCTGAACTCCATACCGGCCACCTTATCGAGTACTGAACTACGGAGTGCCGGGCGACTCGGGAGTACCGGGCGACTATGGAGTACCGGGCGTCCCACCGCTCCGCGCGTCCGCCACGGCACGCAATGCGGATGCGGTGAGTTCCGGATCGGCACCGTCGAGCCAATGGATGCGCGGATCGCGCCGGAACCACGAACGCTGGCGGCGGACATAGCGCCGCGTACCGATGAACGTGCGTTCCCGGGCGTGGGCGAGGTCGTATTCGCCGTCGAGATACTCGAGGACCTGGGCGTATCCGATTGCGCGGCGCGCCGTGACGCCGTCGCGCAACCCGTTCTCGAGCAGTGCTCGCACCTCGTCCACGAGTCCCTGCTCGAACATCTTGTCGGTACGTTCGGCGATACGCCGGTCCAGTTCCCCGGTGTCCCGGTCCACACCGAGAATCACGGTGTCCCATCGCGGTTCCCCGATGGTCGGTTGCGACGCAGCGAAGGGCAGTCCGGTGAGTTCGACGACTTCCAGCGCGCGCACCATCCGTCGGCCGTCGGTGGGCAGGATCGTCTCGGCCGCGACAGGATCGGCACGCCTCAGGGCCTCGTGCACCGCTGCGGGACCGCCCTCGTCGAGCACCGCTTCCCACTTGGCTCGAACCTGCGGGTCGGTCGCCGGGAACTGCCACTCATCCAGCAGGGCCTGCACGTACATCATCGATCCGCCCACGACGAGGGGCACACGCCCACGAGCACGGATGTCCTCGATGTCGGCGGTCGCGGCACGCTGATAGCGCGCGACCGTCGCGGTCTCGGTGATGTCGAGTACGTCGAGTTGGTGGTGCGGAATCCCGCGACGCTCCTGCACCGGGAGTTTCGCGGTTCCGATGTCCATTCCGCGGTACTGCTGCATGGCGTCGATGTTGACGATCTCCCCGCCCAGCGCTTCGGCGAGGTCGAGGCCGAGATCCGATTTACCCGTCGCAGTGGGTCCGACGACGGCGATCGGGCGCATCTCGTCGGTCACGGACACCACATCCCCGCGTGGTAGCCGACGCCGTACGGCGCTGCGCTGTAGGTGACGGTCGCGGAGTCCGGTGGCACGGTGAACGCCCCGGCGAGCGTCTGCCACGCCGCGCGCCCGGCGAGCCGGATCTCCGAACACAGCCCGGGGTCGAGGGCGAGAAGTGCCTCCGGATCACCTGCCGTCAGAGCTTCCGCAAGACCCGTGTCGACGGTTCCGGACCTTGGGTCGAAGGCACCCGGAGCCTTCGCCGTAAGGGTGGCGGGGCCGTCCGCGACGACGAGCAGGGCCCGCGGGGCGGAGTCGGCATCGAGACGCTCGCGCAGCTTTTCACCCAGATTCACGCAGGTTCCGGGGTCGGTGTCCTCGGCGAGGACGTGCACCTCGACCGACGTGCGCGGAGCGGCCAGGTCCCGCATCCATCCGGCCACGAGGGCAGCGAGAGGCAGTTCCGGGTCGGGTTCGCCCGCGGCGCCGGGTCCCAGTGCGACCGGAACGTCGGCGCCGTATCCCCGGAAGGTGCCGCGCGTCGTGGCGGGGATCTCGGAGGCGATGTCTCCGGTGCCCACGACGACCCAGTCGGTGGCCGCCGCGAGCTGTCGGGCGATGTCGAGCACGGCCCGCCGCAACTCGTCGGTTTCGGCCACGGCGAGACCGTTGAGCTCCGGAACGAGCAACGGTGGGGAGGGCACGAACGCCCCGGCGATGAACACACCGGCAACCGTAGTCGACCGGACCGGGCGCCCTGCACAGCCACGACCTGTTTCAATAGGGGGCGGATGTGTGGTCACGGACTCCCGCGACCCGACCTGCGGTAGAGCGATGCGACCAGGCAGCCGTGCCGCGCGGCAGAGATGAGGTACTGATGAGCGACCCGAACGCACAGGAATCGGCAGTGGAGCGGACGTCCGACGACGCACCCCGGCCCGGACCGCCCAAGCCCGGGGCCCCGCGACCCGGCCCGGTGAAGGCAGCAACGTCTGCCGGCGTGCACGCCGCCGACTCCCACCCGAAGCCGCACCCGGTCACATCCCAGAATCATCCGCACATGCTCTCGGTGCCCGCGAGCGATCCCAGCCGGTTCGGAAGGGTGGACGAGGACGGCACCGCATGGGTCGTCACCGCCGACGGAGAACGATGCATCGGTTCCTGGCAGGCCGGTGACGCCGCCGAGGGGCTCGCCCACTTCGGGCGCCGGTACGACGATCTGGCCACGGAGGTGGCCATTCTCGAAACCCGTCTGGCGTCCGGAACCGGGGACGTCAAGAAGACCCGCGCGGCAGCCGAGGCGCTCGCCGAGGCTCTGCCCACCGCCGCGGTCATCGGGGATCTCGACGCTCTCTCCACGCGTCTGACGGAGATCATCACAGCTTCCGAGGAGGCCGAGGTCGCTGCCAAGCAGGAGAAGGAGCAGCAGCGCGCCGCGGCCACCGCACGGAAGGAAGCGCTGGCCGCCGAGGCCGAGGAGATCGGCGCCGAGTCCACGCAGTGGAAGGTCGCGGGCGACCGGCTCCGCGAGATCCTCGACGAGTGGAAGTCGATCCGCGGCGTCGACCGGAAGGTCGACGACGTCCTGTGGCGGCGATACTCCAAGGCCCGCGAAGCGTTCAACCGTCGTCGCGGTGCGCACTTCGCCGAACTCGATCGCGAACGCGCATCGGCGAAGAGCCGCAAGGAGGAACTCGTCGCGCGGGCCGAGGCGCTGCAGGATTCGACGGACTGGGGTGCGACGGCAGCCACCTTCCGCGATCTGCTCGCCGAGTGGAAGGCCGCGGGCCGTGCGCCGCGCGAAGCGGACGACCAGCTGTGGAAGCGTTTCAAGGGCGCGCAGGACGTGTTCTTCGCGGCGCGCAACGACGCGAACGCGGAACGCGAAGCCGAGTTCGAGGAGAATGCACGCGCCAAGGAGGCCCTCCTCGAGACCGCAGCGACGATCGATCCGTCCGCGGATGTCGATGCTGCGCGGGCGCAGTTGCGTGAGCTTCAGGACAAATGGGAAGCGATCGGCAAGGTTCCGCGCGAGCGCACCCACGATCTCGAAAGCCGGCTGCGGGCCATCGAGAAGCGCGTACGCGAGGCAGCCGACTCGGAGTGGCGCCGCACCGATCCCGAGGCACTGGCCCGTGCCGCCCAGTTCCGGGAGCGGGTGCAGCAGTTCGAGGAGCAGGCAGCAAAGGCCGCCGCGAACGGGCGCACGAAGGAAGCCGAGCAGGCCCTCGCCCAGGCTTCGCAGTGGCGCGAATGGGCCGAGGCCGCCGAAGGCGCGGTCGGCGAACTCTGACGGCTGCGAACCGGCCACCCAGACGAGTGCCCCTCTCCGGATCCGGAGAGGGGCACCGTCGTCTGTAGGGACTAGTTGTCGCGGAACAGCCGCGGACGGTCGTCTTCCGCAACGACGCGCCGCAGGTCGCTCTCGGCCTCGAGTTGCGCGGACGTCCTCGCCCACACCACGCGTGCCCAGTGGAACACGATCACCATCATCGCGATCCAGCCCAGCACGATGCCGAAGCCCGGGCCGCCGGCCGTCGACTCGACCGGCAGCGTCTGACGCGTCCAGATCGACAACATCCCGAACACGAGGGTCACCGAGGAGCCTGCCAGCGTCACCCACGCCGCGACCCACCTGCGGGTGAGCAGGGCGAGGATGGAGCCGAGTGCGCCGAAGATCAGCGCGAACCACACGAACAGCCGGGACGGGAGAGCGATCTGCTCTGCCGCAGCGTCCGGAGCGAAGGCGAGCACCTCCCAGCCGTTCGCCGAACCCGCGTGCGGGAGAGCGAACGAGCCGAGCAGCACGAGTACTGCAATCGCCACGAACATCGCGCGTGCACCGGGATCGATCTCTCTGGCAGCGTCGCGTTCGGCTGCCTCGAGGCCGGCACGAATCTCCTCGGTCATGAGTTGCATCCCATCTGGGTCGGGAGGGGGGCGGGCGCACCGATGGTCGGCAACCCGAGCCCCACGCCGATCGGCGGTGTCTTCGGGAGCTTGCCCTGCTCGAAGTGGTCTCCGGCCCGAGTGCGGCGGTGGGTGAGAATCGGATCGTCGGCGACGAGATGATGCGGTGCCGCCCCGGTCACGACCACGGTGATCACGTCGCCCGGACGGACCGCGGTGTCGATGTTTCCCTCGGGCCGGAAATGCACGAGCCGACCGTCGCGGGCTCGCCCGCTCATCCGCGCGGTCTCGGCGTTCTTGCGCCCTTCCCCGGCAGCGACGAGCAACTCCACCTCGGTGCCGACGAGTTCCCGGTTCGCCTCGAGCGTGATGCGCTCCTGGAGCGCGATGAGCCGCTCGTAGCGTTCCTGCACGACGGCCTTGGGAACCTGATCGTCCATCTCCGCGGCGGGCGTACCGGGACGCTTGGAGTACTGGAACGTGAACGCACTCGTGAAACGGGCCTTCTCGACGACGTCGAGGGTCTCCTGGAAGTCCTCTTCCGTCTCGCCGGGGAAGCCGACGATGATGTCGGTGGTGATTGCGGCGTGCGGCATGGCGGCGCGGACCCGGTCGATGATGCCCAGGAAACGTTCCTTGCGGTACGACCGGCGCATGGCGCGCAGAATCCGGTCGCTCCCGGACTGCAACGGCATGTGCAACTGCGGGCAGACGTTCGGGGTCTGCGCCATCGCCTCGATGACGTCGTCGGTGAACTCGGCCGGGTGCGGCGAGGTGAAGCGGACGCGTTCGAGGCCCTCGATGTCTCCGCACGCGCGCAGCAGCGACGCGAAAGCACCACGGTCGCGGGGTTGTTCGGGATCGGCGAACGACCGACCGTAGGAATTGACGTTCTGGCCCAGCAACGTCACTTCGAGGACGCCTTCGCCGACGAGGGCTTCGACCTCCGCGAGGATGTCGCCGGGGCGACGGTCGACCTCCTTGCCGCGCAGCGACGGCACGATGCAGAACGTGCACGTGTTGTTGCAGCCGACGGAGATCGACACCCAGCCCGCATACGCCGACTCACGCTTGGCGGGCAGGGTCGACGGAAACGCCTCGAGGGACTCGAGGATCTCGACTTCCGCTGTGCGGTTGTGCCGCGCCCGCTCGAGCAGGGCGGGCAGGTTGCCGATGTTGTGCGTGCCGAAGACCACATCGACCCATGGGGCCTTCTGGACGACGAGGCTGCGGTCCTTCTGGGCGAGGCAGCCACCGACGGCGATCTGCATGTCGGGGTTCTCGTCCTTGACGGGACGCAGATGACTGAGGTTGCCGTAGAGCTTGTTGTCGGCGTTCTCCCGCACAGCGCACGTGTTGAAAACCACCAGGTCGGGGTTGACCCCTGGGGTGGCGCGATGAAAACCGGCGTCCTCGAGCAATCCGGACAGACGCTCGGAATCGTGCACGTTCATCTGGCAGCCGTACGTTCGGACTTCGTAGGTCCGGGCGGCGGCGCGGGGAACATTCTCGTCGATCAATGACACGTCTCAGGGTAGCTCACGCACACGAGGGGGCCTCCTGCCGGTGACTCCGGCGGCGGACCTGCCGGTCTCTTTTCTACGGCAGCAGTAAATTTTCCGTGACGGCGGTCGCTCTGCGGCCCGAAATGCGAGGAATTGGGACTCCGACCACATAGGGTCACCCCATGACATCAGCGGCAGCCGGGACGGAGAAGCCGTCCGACGAAGCGGACAGCACGACCCCGATGATCTCCCTCTCCCAGGTCGACAAGCACTTCGGCGACCTTCACGTGCTGCAGGACATCAACATCGAAGTACCCCGCGGGCAGGTAGTGATCGTGGTCGGGCCGTCCGGCTCGGGTAAATCCACGCTGTGCCGCACGATCAACCGGCTCGAACCGATCGACTCCGGCGAGATCCGGGTGGACGGCACCGTGCTTCCCGCCGAGGGCAAGGCACTGGCGAGGCTCCGCTCCGATGTCGGGATGGTCTTCCAGTCCTTCAACCTGTTCGCCCACAAGACGATCCTCCAGAACGTGACCCTCGGGCCCGTCAAGGTGCGGAAGATGAAGAAGGACGAAGCCCGCGAGGCTGCCCTGAAGCTCCTCGAACGCGTGGGTATCGCCAACCAGGCCGACAAGTACCCGGCGCAGTTGTCGGGCGGTCAGCAGCAGCGCGTCGCCATCGCGCGGGCGCTCGCCATGAACCCGAAGGTGATGCTCTTCGACGAGCCCACTTCGGCGCTCGATCCCGAAATGGTTCAGGAAGTCCTCGACGTCATGACCTCGCTGGCGAAGGAGGGCATGACGATGGTCGTCGTGACCCACGAGATGGGGTTCGCTCGCAAGGCCGGAGACCGGGTGTTGTTCATGGCGGACGGCCGGATCGTGGAAGACACCGACCCCGAGACGTTCTTCACCACCCCCAGCTCCGATCGCGCCAAGGACTTCCTCGGCAAGATCCTCAGCCATTGATCGATCCCGTGTAGGCGCACCTGCCCTCCACGAGTTCTGCAACGCCGGTGCGGCGAAGTCCGCGCCGTTTTCCACCGCACGACACCCGCAACCGGAGGTACTCGATGAAACTGTCCCGTTCGATCCGCCTGGGCATCGGCATCCTCGCCGTTGCCGTCACCGCGACGGCCTGCGGCGGCGACGAGACGCGCAGCGTGTCGGATTCTGCCGAGAACGGCAACCTGACCGTCGGCATCAAGTTCGATCAGCCGGGACTCGGCCTGCGCAACCCCGACGGAACCTTCAGCGGTTTCGACGTCGAGGTCGCGAAGTACATCGCCGGCCAGCTCGGCGTCTCGGAAGAGAACATCGAGTTCAAGGAAGCCCCGTCCGCACAGCGCGAGACCCTCATCCAGAACGGTGAGGTCGACTACGTCGTGGCGACCTACTCCATCACCGACGCCCGCAAGGAGAAGGTCGACTTCGCCGGCCCTTACTTCATCGCCGGCCAGTCGCTGCTGGTGCGCGAGGACAACACCGACATCACCGGCCCCGAGTCGCTCAACGGTGGCAAGCGCCTCTGCTCGGTCGCAGGGTCGACCCCCGCGCAGAAGGTCAAGGACACCTACGCGCAGGACGTCCAGCTGCAGGAATTCGACACCTACTCCGCATGCGTCGAGGCGCTCCGGAACGGTGCCGTCGATGCGGTGACCACCGACGACATCATCCTCGCCGGCTACGCAGCCCAGAGCCCCGGCGACTTCAAGGTTGTCGGTGAGCCGTTCACCGAGGAGCGTTACGGCGTCGGCCTGGCCCTCGGCGACGACGATTCGCGTGCCGCGATCAACGACGCGATCGAAGAGATGATCTCCAGCGGCGCATGGGAGTCTGCGTTCCAGGAGACGGTCGGCGCGTCGGGTTACCCGCTGCCCGCGCCGCCCACGGTCGACAAGTACTGAGTTACCCCGGCACCGGTCGATCCGGTTCCGGAAGTCCCCGCCGAAAGTGATCCCCGGCCGGCCCGCCGACAAAGTTGCGAGCCGGCCGGGACACTCCGGCAACCGCCCTCCCCTCGATCCGGAGTAGACCTGTGGATCTGTTGAGCAAGTACGGAAGCCAGCTGCTCGATGCGTTCTGGACCACGATCCAGTTGACCGTCGTGTCGGCGATCGGCGCGCTGATCCTCGGAACGATCCTCGCCGGCATGCGGGTTTCCCCCATCCCCGTCGCGAGAGCCCTCGGCGCCGCGTACGTAACGATCTTCCGTAACACGCCACTGACGCTGATCATCATTTTCTGCCTGTTCGGGTTGTCCCAGACACTCGGCGTCAGGCTTGCCTCGGAGTCCTCTCCGACGTTCCTCGTCGACAACAACTTTCGCCTGGCCGTGCTCGGTCTGACCGTGTACACCGCCGCGTTCGTCTGCGAATCCCTGCGCTCGGGTATCAACACCGTGTCCCTCGGCCAGTCCGAGGCGGGACGGTCCCTCGGCCTCACCTTCGGGCAGAATCTCCGGCTCATCGTGTTGCCCCAGGCATTTCGCGCCGTGATCGCGCCGCTGGGCTCGGTGCTGATCGCCCTGACGAAGAACTCGACCATCGCATCGGTGATCGGCGTCTCCGAGGCGTCGCTGCTGATGAAGACGATGATCGAGAACGAGGCTGCGATCTTCGCGATCGGCGGCATCTTCGCACTCGGATTTGTGATCCTGACCCTCCCCACCGGCCTGCTCTTCGGCTGGCTGAGCAAGCGATTCGAGGTGGCACGATGAGTGCACGCGGAAGTGTTCTCTACGACGTGCCCGGGCCCCGCGCGACGGCGATCTACCGGATCCTGTCCGTGGTGGTGGTCGCGCTGCTGCTGCTCGCCGCGTGGTTCGTCTACCGGGCTCTCGATACCCAAGGCCAGCTCACCGCCGCGAAGTGGGAGCCGTTCCTCGAATCGAGCAGTTGGACAACCTATCTCCTGCCCGGCATCCGCGGCACCCTCATCGCCGCGGCCGCCTCGATCGTCCTGGCACTGGTTCTCGGTGCCGTGCTCGGCATCGCACGCCTGTCGGACCACCGCTCGATCCGGATCATCTCGGGAACCATCGTCGAACTGTTCAGGGCCGTCCCCGTCCTGATCCTGATGATCTTCGCCTACCAGGTCTTCGCCGAGTACCGCGTCTTCAAGTCGGACTATCTGGCACTCGCGGCAGTCATCACGGGCCTGACGCTCTACAACGGATCAGTGATCGCCGAGATCGTGCGCGCGGGGATCAACTCGCTTCCGCGCGGTCAGACGGAGGCCGCGTCCGCGATCGGGATGCGCAAGAACCAGATCATGCGGCTGATCCTGCTTCCGCAGGCCGTGACCGTGATGCTGCCGGCGATCGTGTCGCAGATGGTGATCGCACTGAAGGACTCCGCCCTCGGCTACCTCATCGGGTATGTCGAAGTGGTGCGGTCCGGGCAGCAACTCGGCGCGTTCTTCTCCAACTACCTGCCGTCGCTACTCGTGGTCGCGGCCATCATGATCGCCCTCAACAGTGCCCTGACGCAGTTCGCGACGCGCCTCGAGAAGCGCTTGCGATCCGGCCGCAACAAGAAGGGCCCGGTCCCCGCGGAAAGCCCGCAGGGTGTCCCGGTGCTGGCCACTCCGGGCATGGACATCACCGACAAGCGGTAGATCTCAGTCGACGGGCAGGTCTCCGGTTTCGGCGCCGAAGGCCGCAAGTTCCTGGCGGACCACGTCGAAGGCCATGCCCTGCCCGAAGCCGCGCCTGGCCAGCATTCCCACCAGCCGCCGCACCACCTTGTCACGCTCGAGCGCACGTTCGCGTCGATCGCCCTCGGTGGCCGGCGGCGGCTGGGTGCGGAGCTTCTTTCGGACCAGTTCGACGGCGCGCTCCCGTTCGTCGTCGCTGCCGATCTGCTCGAGAGCAGCTTCGGCATGATCGGCGTCGACGCCCTTGCGTCGCAACTCGAGCGCGATCGCGCGCTTTCCCCTCCCGGAGTACAGGTGTCGCGACCGCACCCACTGCTCGGCGAAATCCGCGTCGTCGATCAACCCGACCTCGGTGAGACGATCGAGAGTGCGTTCCGCGACCTCGGGCGTGAAGCCCTTCTGTTCGAGCTTCGCGGCGAGTTCGGCGCGGCTGCGAGCGCGGTCCGTCAGCAGACGGAGGCAGACATCCTTCGCCTGCGCCTCCGTTCCCCCTCCCGGCTCCGTGCCGCCGGTGCCCCGGTCGGCGCTGGGCCCGCGACCGTTCCTGCGTCGTGTGCTGCTCTCATCCATGATCCGGACCCTAGACGAGGACACCGACCGATCCGGGCCGGCACAGTCCGGCCTCGATACGACGTAGGGACCGACCTTGCGGCCGATCCCTACCGTCGCGAGCACCTGGCAGCCTAGAAGTCTGCCGGCTCCTCGGCGTCTCCGGCGGTCAGTACCGCCCCGATGCCGAGCTTCTCCTTGATCTTCTTCTCGATCTCGTCCCGCACATCGGTGTTCTCGAGCAGGAACTTGCGAGCGTTCTCCTTGCCCTGACCCAGCTGATCGCCCTCGTACGTGTACCAGGAGCCCGACTTCCGGATGAAACCGTGCTCGACACCCATGTCGATCAGCGAACCTTCCTTGCTGATGCCCTGGCCGTACAGGATGTCGAACTCTGCCTGCTTGAACGGGGGTGACACCTTGTTCTTGACGACCTTGACGCGAGTACGGTTGCCCACCGCGTCGCCGCCGTCCTTGAGCGTCTCGATGCGACGTACGTCGAGCCGGACGGAGGCGTAGAACTTCAGGGCCTTACCACCGGTGGTGGTTTCCGGACTGCCGAACATCACGCCGATCTTCTCGCGCAACTGGTTGATGAAGATCGCGGTGGTGCCGGAGTTGCTGAGCGCGCCGGTCATCTTGCGCAGGGCCTGGCTCATCAGTCGCGCCTGCAGACCGACGTGGCTGTCACCCATCTCGCCCTCGATCTCCGCTCGCGGTACGAGAGCCGCAACCGAGTCGATCACGATGATGTCGAGGGCACCGGAGCGGATCAGCATGTCTGCGATCTCGAGTGCCTGCTCACCCGTGTCGGGCTGGGAGACCAGGAGCGCATCGGTGTCGACTCCGAGCTTGCGTGCGTACTCCGGGTCGAGCGCATGCTCCGCGTCGATGAAGGCGGCGAGACCGCCGTTGGCCTGGGCGTTCGCCACCGCGTGCAGGGCGACCGTCGTCTTACCGGAGGATTCCGGTCCGTAGATCTCGACAACGCGGCCACGCGGAAGACCGCCGATGCCGAGTGCCACGTCGAGGGCGATCGAGCCCGTCGGGATCACCGCGATGGGCTGGTGGGATTCCTCCCCCAACCGCATGACCGAGCCCTTGCCGAAGTTCTTGTCGATCTGTGCGAGGGCGAGTTCGAGCGCCTTTTCGCGATCGTGTGTCTGTGCTGCCATGTTGGTCCCCTTCATCGAATCTCGTCCTGCTTGTCTACGACGTTAGAAGCCGGTACCGACAAGTTCGCTGCGGCGAGCACAGAACGTCTCTTCTGTGGATGGATTCGCTTCTGTGGACGGCGTCGTCACCGCCCGGCCACACCAGCATAGCCGAACATCTGTTCGAATACCCCGATTCGGTCACCCGTGGTGCGCTTCGCGCGCCGGTCACCGCCGCGCGGGCGGCACGTCGAACTCCTCGCACAGAGCCCGCCACACCTCCCGCGGTTCCTGGCCGGCCTCGATCGCCTCGGCAGCGGTACGGCCGCCGAGTTCGAGGAGCACGTGGTCTCGCAGCAGGGCGTCCCCGTGCATCTGCCCGAATTCGTCTCGGACCATCTCGTGGAATTCCGTCAAGCGCACGCGCACCACGGTAGTCGCCCGCGCCAGGTCCGGCGCCGCACCCGCTCGCGGCATTTCGGTTCCGCCCGAATCTCAGTGCAGAACCGCTTCACACACCGCGACCGGGTCTTCGACGCTGTCTGCGGTGGCGGCCGCGGCACGGGCGGCGGCCGCGAACTCCGGCTTCGACAGGACGGCATCCACCGCGGTCCGCACCGCTCCCGCATCGAGTGGCCGCACCACCACGGCACTACCCTGCCGGGCGGCCCGGTTCGCCAGTTCCCATTGGTCACCTTCACCGGGGACGACCACCGCGGGCACTCCGGCACTCAGCGCCTTCGCAAGCATTCCGTGTCCCCCGCCGCACACCACCACGTCCGCGGCGGGGAGCAGCACGTCCTGGCGGCCGCGACCCGCGACCGCCCAGTCCGGCAGTGAGCCCGGCGGCGGGTCGAGCATGGTGGCCACGACCCGCATCCCCGCGCCGGCCAGTCCCTCGCACACCGCCTCGACCATTCCCACGACACCCGTCGTGGCGGTCGACGGTGCCACCATCACCAGCGGCCCGGTGCCGGGTGGGGGTTCGAGCACCACGTCCGTGGGCTCCCACAGCAGTGGGCCCACGACGTGGGCGTTCGCAGGCCAGTCGGGCCGGGACACCTCGAGTGCGGGCAGGGTCGCGATGAGCCGCGCCCGGGGTCCGGGATCGTCGGCCGGCAGACCGATTCCGACTCGCGCAGCCGCCCGCTCGCGCTCACCCTGGCGCACCGACCGGGCGGTCATCGCCCTGAGGATGCTGTCCCGCGCCCGTCCCCCCAGACCGGTGCCCACGGCCAGCCCGCTTCCGATCGGTGGCAACCCGCGCGAGGGACGGTAGAGCGGATGCGGCGACAACTCGACCCAGGGGATCCCGAGCCGCTCGGCAGCCATTCCTCCCCCGGAGGTGATCACGTCGGACACCACGAGGTCCGGAAGCAGGGCGCTGAGGTCCTGGAGCATCTCCGTCGCGATATGAGCGGCGCGTGCGTGGATCTTGGATCCGGCGTCGGAGTCGTCGTCGTCGGCCCGCGGAGCGAGACCCTTCAGTTCCGCGACCGTCACTCCCGGCACGTCGATACCGAACCAGCGCTTGCCGGTGAACAGAATCGCCTCGTGACCGGCCGCCGCGAAACGGCGCGACAGTTCGATCGCCGGAACCGCGTGCCCCGCATCGGGTCCTGCTACCACCGCCACTCGCACGCAGATCAGACTGCCACACGCCGATCCGTCCGGCGCGCCTCTACCCCCCGACGGTGAACAGTTCGAACCCCACAGCACGCTCGGCGGGGAACCCCGGCAGCGCCTGCGAGGCCATCTGTACCTGTGCCCGTGCCTGCTCGGCGGCATCCGTGGCACCCAATGCTTCGAGGTAGCGCCGGTGCGCGGCGAGCGAGCGCTCGGCGATCTCGACGGTTTCCGTGACGTCGACCGCGTGGGTCGGTGCCGTGGTGTTCACCGCGATCCAGCGCACCTGCGCCCACGGTTCGAGCCCATACCGCGTCAACTCCGGAAAGATCCACTCGTTGGCAGCGTCGGCCACCGCGTCGAGAACGCTGAGTCCGAGTATTCGATGGTCGGCGCTGTTGAGTGCTCCAGGGAACCACGTCGCTCCGAAGTGGAGCGTCACGACCATCTCCGGACGGTGCCGCCGGATCGCAGCAGCGATGTCTCGACGCAGGTCGAGCCCGGCGACGAGCCGCCCGTCGGGATGGCCCAGGAACTCGACCGAGTCGACCCCGACGATTCGGGCGGATTCCCGCTCCTCGTCCTCGCGCAACGGCGCCGAGCGCGACGGCGGAAGACCGGCGATACCCGCTTCACCGCTCGTTGCGAGCACGTACCGGATGTCCTTGCCCTGCCGGACCCATCGTGCGACCGCCGCCGCAGCGCCGTACTCGATGTCGTCCGGATGCGCCACCACCACGACGCCGCGGTGCCAGTCCTCGGGTACCGGTTCCATCCGTCCACTATCCACCCCGCGGGTAGTCTCCCGCGCCGGTTCACGGCGCCACCCCACACGGGTGACCCGGCGGACCGTACCGCCGGGTCACAGTCGTTCTCCGTCGGAGCGTTCAGAAACGCGTGAGGTCGTCGTGCCTGTCCTTGCCCGACATCGCCTTGTACAGCAGATATCCACCGAAGATGATCGCGCTGAGCACGAGGATGCCGAACAGATGGTCGAACAGTGCGCCGATCACCGCGAGGCCGACCCACACGAGCGCGACCATTCCTACGATCTTCCAGAACATCGGGGTCTCCCACCTGGCACCTGAGGCACCGTCGTTGGCGTACACATCGATCCTCACACCGTTGCGACGGAAAAACACCACGTCATCGCGTAGATCAGGAAAAGATCAGGGGATACCCGCAGACCGCCGGTCCGTGGTCTCGGGGGTGCACCCCGAGCGGGGGTGGTGGCGTGGAGAGCGTCCCGGACCCTTACGCTCTACACGTTCGACCCCGTCGTTACCCGATCCGCTGTCAGAAGGCTGAGAGAACGTGTCCTCGACCCGTCGTATCCCTGCGCGCGATCTCGCGCAGATCGCTGTTTTCGCCGCTCTGATCATCGCGCTGGGTCTGCCCGGCCAGATCAGCATCGGGTCGTCCGGCGTGCCCGTCACGCTCCAGTCCCTCGGTGTGATGCTGGCCGGTGCGCTGCTCGGCGCCCGCAAGGGCGTCCTGTCGGTCACGACGGTGATCGTGCTCGGTCTCGCCCTGCCTGTGCTCGCCGGTGGCCGTACGACCCTCACGTCGCTCGCCGGACCCACCGCCGGCTTCCTGATCGGCTGGATTCCTGCCGTCGCGGTGATCGGCTGGCTGAGCATGCGGATGCTCCCCCGGTACCGGACCGTCCTGGGTATCGGCGTGAACGTACTCGGCGGCATCGTCGTGCTGTACTCCGTCGGGATCGCCGGGATGGTTCTCCGCACGGACCTGACGGTGTGGGCCGCGGCCGCCGCGAACGTCGCCTTCCTGCCGGGAGACCTGATCAAAGCGGTCGTCGCGGCCACGGTCGCCGCACAGGTGCATCGCGCGTATCCGGCACTGTTGTCCGCGGGGGTCGCGCAGCGGTCCGCAGCCGAACCGACGCACTGACAGACGGAAGCGTCCCGTCGATGAGCGAAATCTGCTTCCGGCAGGTCCGTCACTCCTACGGTGACCGGACCGTCCTCGACGGCATCGACCTGACGTTGACCCAGCAGCGGATCGGGATCGTGGGCGCGAACGGCAGCGGCAAGTCGACTCTCGCGCGAATGATCAACGGCCTCGTGGTGCCGTCCGGCGGTTCCGTGACGGTCGACGGGTTGGACACGGCCAAGAAAGGCCGGGAAGTCCGCAGACGCGTCGGATTCGTCTTCACCGACCCCGACCACCAGATCGTGATGCCGACCGTGTCCGAAGACGTGGCCTTCTCCCTGCGACGCAGCGGGCTCGGAAAAGTGGAGCGTGCCGAGCGGGTCCGGGAGGTGCTCGACAAGTTCGGTCTCGCCGGCCATCACGATCATCCCAGCCACCTGCTCTCGGGGGGCCAGAAGCAGCTTCTCGCGCTGGCGGCGATCATGGTCACCGATCCGGACGTGCTGGTAGCCGACGAACCCACCACGTTGCTGGACCTGCGGAACACCAAACTGATCGCGCGCACGTTCGCCGCGCTCCGCCAGCAGTTGGTGGTCGTGACCCACAATCTGGAGCTGCTCGCCGATTTCGACCGGGTGATCGTCGTGGATTCCGGGCAGATCGCCGCCGACGACGAGCCCCGGCCGGCTCTCGCCTTCTACCGACAGCTGATCGGGTGAACACCTTCGGTCTCTACCACCCGGGGACGTCGATTCTGCATCGGCTTCCCGCCGGGCCGAAACTCGTGGTCACCGCAGCCGTGATCGTGGTCCTGAGCCTGTGGGTCCGGCAGCCCTGGCAAGTGATACCGGCGGCGGTGCTCGCGGTGATCGCGTACTCGACGGCGCGGATACCGCTGCGGCTCACCGTGGTCCAGTTGCGTCCGATCGTATGGATGCTTGCGTTCGTCGGCACCTTCCAGTGGATCGTCGCGGGGTGGGAACGTGCCGTAGTGATCTGCGGTTCGCTGCTCGTGGCCGTCGCGCTCGCTGCTCTCGTCACCCTCACGACCCGGATGACGGACATGCTCGACGCGATCGTCACCGCCGCGCGACCGCTCCGCCGCGTCGGCGTCGACCCGGACCGGGTCGGCCTCGTCCTCGTGATGACCATCCGTGCGATTCCCCTGCTGGGCACGGTCGTCGCCCGGGTCACCGAAGCGCGGAAGGCACGGGGTCTCGGATTCTCGCTGCGCGCGCTGGTCGTGCCGGTCGTGGTCGGCGCGCTCATGACCGCCGAAGCCATGGGGGAAGCACTCGCCGCCCGTGGCGTCGACGACTGAAGGACACCATCCGCGCCCCGTTGCACCACCCGGCTAGGAACGGTCCCGGTACGGTCGTTCGATCCGGGCGACCTCCTGCCACGACAGAGCCCAGCTCTCGAGCTTGTCCGAGGTGGTGATCAGTTCGGCCCGATGCTGTTCGAGCAGGGCCATCGAGCGACTGCTCTCGGGTGCGGCGGCCAGGCGCGCAGCGGCCGCGACGAGTTCTTCGAACTGATCGACGCCCGACTCGAGTCGCTGTCCTGCTGCGGTGATCGCGGTGTCGAGGTGCGCGCCTGCGGCAGCGCTCCCGCGCGAGGCCGCTTCGAGAGCGACGACGTCTTCGACCACGGCGTCGAGCGCCGACGAGGCGGCACGCGCCGCCTCACCGATCTCCTCGAGATCGTCCGCGGCGACCGCACCCGACCGAGCGAGGACGCCGAGCAACCGGGCCAGGCTCTGTTCGTCGGCCGACAGTCTCTCCATGGGTGCGCGCGCAACAGATCCGCCGGGCGGCAGCTTCCGCAGGCCCGGTCCGGGCGGCGGCAACGGGACCGCATCGAGCCGGCGAAATGTCCGCACCGCCATGACTGCGGGCACGACGAAGGCAGCTGTCGCACCACCTGTAGCGACGATCGTCCAGTCGGGCGCCGAGGCGGCGATGAGCGTCGCCGTACCGAGACCGCCCGTGCCTCCGGCTACGCCGAACAACCGAGCGCGGCGCCGGGCGCGGCGCTTCTTGCGCCGGAGTTTCGCGGCGGGATCACGCCAGCGGCGCGCGGCGTCCATCGCAGCGCCGGTAGCG
>JAEZDV010000388.1 GCA_023417985.1 Actinomycetes bacterium
GCCGGGATCCGTCCCGGCGGTCTTCGCTCGTTTCGATGCCTTACCGTATTTCGTCCACCCACCCGTGGTAGACCGGATCATGGCTTATCTCCAGCGCCGTGCCTGCCCGTCACCCCGTCCGACCTCCCGCGCGCGCCGACTGCCCCGCTCTCCCCTGTCGAACCGGCCGGCCTCGTCCCGCCGCTCGATCCTGTCCCACCGCTCGATCCTGTCGATCGCATCGGAGCGCTCGATCCTCTCGATCGGGTCCGCCGATTCGATCCTGTCGATCGGCAGCGTCGGATCGATCCTCTCCGTCGGGTCGGCGGGATCGGTGTGTTCCGCACTGTCGTTCGGGTCGCTCGGCAGTCTCGGGTCCGCACTCTCGGGACTGTCGCGCTGGTCGGCGTTGTCGTGGCGCGGCGTCCACAGTGCTCCCGGTGAGCGGCCCCCGCTCGTCGTCACAGTCGGCGAACACGCCCCCGAAGAGCACTGCCAGACCTGAACCGAGCGCCGGACGACGGTGCCGATCACGCGAAAGCGGTTGTGCATCGGCACTACTCCCGTGCTAGACACGGTAGGCCTATCCGTTCGTATGGCGCACGAAAGTTTTCGGCCGCGATCACCGCCGGCCCCGATCGAGGAGTCGCATGGCCGTCGAAACTCCGGTCCCGACGCGGGAGAAACCCGCACCTTCCGGGATCGTCGCAGTCTTGGCGATGTGCGGTATCGGCGTTGCGCTCATGCAGACCCTGATCGTGCCGATCCTGCCGCGACTACCGATCCTCGTGAACGCGTCCCCGGAGAACACGTCGTGGGCGGTGACCGCCACGCTGCTGGCCGGCGCCGTCGTCACTCCGATCAGTGGCCGTCTGGGCGACATGTTCGGCAAGCGCCGGATGCTGCTCGCCAGCCTCGCCATGATGGTGCTCGGTTCGGCCGTGTGCGCGCTGTCGAATACGCTCGTACCTTTGGTGATCGGGCGTGCCCTTCAGGGTGCGGCCGTCGGCGCCATTCCACTCGGCATCGCGATTCTGCGCGACGAACTTCCTCCCAAGCGGGTTCCCGGTGCGATGGCGACGATCAGCGCGACCATGGGTGTCGGTGGCGCCATCGGGCTTCCCCTCGCCGCACTGGTGGCACAGTTGACCGACTGGCACATGCTGTTCGTGGCGTCGCTGGTGCTGGGCGCGGTCGGTATCGCCGCGGTGCTGAAGTTCGTGCCCGAGTCGCCGCGACGCAACCCGGGCCGGTTCGACTTCCTGGGCGCTGCCCTGCTGTCGGTGGCGCTCGTCCTGTTTCTCCTTCCGGTCACCAAGGGAAATTCGTGGGGCTGGACGCAACCGGCGACACTCGGGATGCTCGGCGGATCGCTGATCCTGTTCGTCGGCTGGGGCTGGTACGAACTGCGTCTGGATCGCCCCCTCGTCGACCTCCGACTCTCAGCCCGCCGTCCCGTGCTGATGACGAACCTCGCGTCGATCGCCCTCGGTTTCGCGATGTACGCGAACGTCCTCGCGTTTCCCCAATTGCTCATGGCGCCACCGGAAACCGGATACGGCCTGGGACAGTCGATGGTCGCTGCGGGTATGGCCCTCGCCCCGAGCGGTCTCGTCATGATGGCGCTGTCACCGGTGTCTGCCAGGATCACCACCACGTTCGGGCCGCGGGTCACCCTCGCGTGCGGCGTGATCTTCGTGGGGCTCGGATACTTCACCGCCTACCTGCTGCACCGCGAACTGTGGCACATCGTGGTGGCGTCGATGGTCATCGGTGCGGGTGTCGGTCTCGCCTATGCCGCCATGCCCGCGCTCATCATGGGTGCCGTGCCGTTGCACGAATCGGCGGCCGCCAACAGCCTGAACACGCTGATGCGGTCGATCGGCACCTCGACGGCCGCAGCGGTGATCGGTGTCGTGCTCGCCGCGATGACCGTTCAGATCGGTGACGCGGTGGTGCCCGCGCTCAGCGGTTTCCGCACCACCTTCCTCGTCGCGACCATTGCCTCGGCTGTCGCGTTGGTGCTCACCGCGCTCATCCCTCCCCCGCCGCCGCGGCTGCGAAAGGCCGGCACAGCTACAGACGTGTGAGCGACCACTGCCCGTAGTCGGCGGTGAAGACACGGTTGACGTCGATGCCGACTCCGTCGATGGTTCCGCCGCCCTTCTGGTGCAGGTTCGCGCGCGGGTGCACGTAGCCCGCAGGCGTACCCCAGTCGTGCTGCCAGTAGAAGGCACCGAGGCCCACCGCGGAGGCCCACTCGATGGTCGGCGAGTTCGCGTACACCCCGGTGTTCGTCGGCCCGACCACTTCCTGCCACGCCAGGAGGTAGGGCACGATCCGCGTGGTGAACTGCTCGAAGTTCGGGTTGTCGTCGATGGATGCGTAGATGGGGCGGTCGTCGGGTCCCCCTGCCGCGCGGTGCAGTTCCAGGCCCCGCTGCGCGTGCCTGCGCCCCGCCTCGTAGCCGCCGAGCCAGTCTGCGGTCTCCGCCTTCCCGAACTGGTAGCACGACACCACTTCCAGACCGCTGTCGAGCAGGGCGTCCGCTTCCCGTGCGGTCAACGGCTTGCCGAGCATCCACTCGGCGCCCGGCCGCCGGTCGGAGACGTAGCGGATCGCTCCCATGTGCCCGGCGGACCGGATCGACGCCGGCGACGGGACACCGGCCGAGTAGTCGATGATGGTGCCGAGGACTTCCCGGCCCTGCGCCACTCCTGGGGTGACCACCGCGGACGCCACCACGGCGCCTGAACCGATCGCCGCGTACCGCAACATGTCTCGACGAGAAAACGTCATGACGCCTCGCTTCGGATGTGTGAAGGGTGCCTCCGGATTGCACCACATTCACACGCGTCACAGGGGCCACATCGGCAAAGGACCTGGTCGGAGCCTGCCGTCAGCGACCCGACAACTCCGCGAAGAATGCGGGCACCAGCGCGACGTCCTCCACGGTTCGCACCGTGGTGCGCACCCCGAGTCCGTGCTCCTTGAGCAGGTCGCACAGGCCTTCTCCGTCGACGAGATCGATCGGCGGGGCGCCGTGCCGATGTGCCTCCGCCCGCGCGTCGTCGGTGAAGGATCCGGTCGAGACCAGGAGGCCCTTCTCGCCACGACCGATCATGGCCGCGCGGAACTCCCGCACGACGTCTGCTCCCGCGCGTTCCCGGTCTCGAACGAAACGGAAGAACACCGAGAAACTCAGCAGTGAGACGCGCAGGATTCCCGTGCCCTCCACCTGGGAATCGGCGTCGGAGCGTCCTCCGGGTGCCGGGACGGTCAACGTGGTGAAGCCCGCCGACCGCAACACCGCGGTGACGAGACGCTCGAATCCCTCGACGGGCAGGTCGGCGACGGCGCCGAGCACCGGTTCGCGCCACAGTTCGGGATCCTCGGGCGCCGCGGCGAGCGGGACGACCTGCGCACCCTGCGACGAGTTGCGCACCAGGCGCCTGCGTCGCTTCTCTGCGGTGTACGCGACCTGCATGGGCTTGATCTCGGCCTCGCGGACCGCACGCCCACTGTCGGTGACGCTCCAGACGCCGCGCCGGGTGTTCGACAGCAGACCCATGCCCTTGAGGTAGGTCCGCGCCCAGGCGATCCGGTATTCGATCTCGGTGCCGGGTCCGTCACCGTGCAGTACGGCTCGGGCCTCCTCGGACAGCCCCACCCGGGCGATCACCGCAGCGTCGATTTCCTCGATCACCCCGGATCCGCCGATCTCGATCACCGCCTGCAGGGTCGGCCACAGGAGATCCGTGTACGGCGGCAACGCGGACTCGTCGCCTCCGGTGTTCCGGACGGAGTTTCCGATCGCGTTCCGGCGCTGCACACCTTCCCCTAACGTTGCGGCTCTGCAGCCGCGCTTCGGTCCTGGACGTCGGGAAATACCCTAGCCGATGGAGCACCGGCGCCCGTGGCCGCGCTCTCCACCGGTGCCGGCAGGAGCAGGTGTAAAGCGTCCGCGCCCCACCTGCTGCCGACCTACCATTCGAGTTGGGGACTCCGTCCGTTCACACCCGCCCGCTCGCGTGAGGTGCTCGCATGAACCGTCCCGCCCCGGTCGACATGGCCCACCACCCACACCTGTGCGGCATGTTCGCGCCCCAACGGGAGGAGGTCGACGTCCGGGGGCTCGAGGTAGTGGGAGAACTGCCCGCCGACCTCGACGGCAGCTACCTCCGCAACGGGCCGAATCCGCGCTTCGATCCGATCGGGCACTACGTGTACCCGATCGACGGGGACGGGATGGTGCATCGCATCGAACTGTCCGGGGGCACCGCCCGCTACACGAACCGCTTCGTCCGTACCCCGCAGGTCGTGGCGGAGGAGAAGGCGGGCCGGGCCCTGTGGGCGGGTATCACCGACCCGTACTTCCCGTCCGCCGACGAGGTGGGACCCGACCTCGCGAACACCATGCGCGAACTTCCCGACATCAACGTCGTCCGCCACGGCGGCCGGGTGCTGGCGCTGGCCGAATCGGCACCGCCGTACGCCCTCGGATCGGAACTCGAGACCCTGGGCCGGGAGACGTTCGGCGGAACGCTGCCGGTCGGCCTCACCGCGCATCCCAAGATCGATCCGCGCACCGGCGAGATGATCGCGTTCTGTTACATGCTCGACCCGCCGTACCTGACGTGGTCGGTGTTCGGGCCCGACGGCACGGTCACGCGCGCGGCCACGCCGATCGACGGCGCCGACCGCCCCCTGATGGTGCACGACATGGCGCTCACCGAGAGGTACATCGTCCTGATCCTGGCGCCGATGGTCTTCGACCTCGAGAAGATCTTCACCGGCGGCTCACCCCTGGACTGGCAGCCCGGCCTCGGGGTCCGGATCGCCCTCGTCCCCCGCGACGGAGGCGCAGTGCGCTGGTTCTCCACCGACACCTTCTGGATGTGGCACACCGCCAATGCGTTCGACCTTCCCGGAGGCGATGTCGCTGTCGATTATGTCGAATGGCGGTATCCCGGGGCGTTGACCGGGCACGCCGGGCCCAACCCGTCGCTGTTGCGACGCGCCGTCATCGGCCGGGGCGGCGTCACCCGCACGACACTTCACGAACGTGACATCGAGTTTCCCCGCATCGACGACCGCCGGTCGACCGGCCGGCATCGCGTCGGGGGGGGGCCGCGGGGGCGCCG
>JAEZDV010000225.1 GCA_023417985.1 Actinomycetes bacterium
GATCAGCGCAAGGAACTGCCGCTGCTCTCGCACCTGCTCGACACCCTGTGGGACAAGCGCTCCGGCGGGGCGCTCACCGTCGCGGCCTATCGCGCGACCGGGGGTGTCCGCGGGTCCATCGCCGCGAGCGCCGAACGGGCCTGGGAGAAACTCGGCGAGACCGACCGGGTGCGGGCACGGGCGATGCTCGTGCACCTGGTGTACGTCACGGCGACGGGTACCGACGTGAAGATCGCCCGTCCGCTGCCGGAGTTGCTCGCGGTCGCCGGCGGCGACCGGGATGCCGCAGCGCAGGTCGTCGACCACTTCGTCTCGGCGCGCGTGCTGGTCGCGGATGCCGGAAGCGTCGAAATCATCCACGACGCGGTGATCGACGCCTGGCCCCGCCTGAAATCCTGGATCCAGGACGACCGGGCCGACGCGGCGCTGCGCCAGCGGATCGAAGCCGACGCCCTGACCTGGATCGAGAGCGGACGCAATCGGGGGTTGCTCTACCAGCGTGGGCGTATGGATGTCGTCGCCGAACAGAACCCCCGGCTCGGTGATCTCGACTCGGCGCCCCATGCGGACGACGTGGTCGCCCTCAGCCCGAACGCCGTCGAGTTCCTCGCCGCGTCGCGAAGGCAGATCGCCTGGCACGGGCGCCGACGACGGGCGATCATCGCCGGTCTGGCGCTCGCGGCGCTGACAGCGCTGGTCATGAGCGGGGTCGCGTGGGTCGCCAAGGAACGCGCGGAGGCCGAGCGCAGCACCGCCCAGTTCCAGCAGATCATCGCCCTGTCCGATTCCCTGCGCGACGAGGATCCGACGACGTCGTCGCACCTCGCGCTGGCGGCCGCTCATATGCGCCCCGACAGCGACGTCGCCTATTCACGCCTCATCGCAACCCAGGGCGTTCCGCTCGCCAACACGCTCCGCGGGCACACCGGACCGGTATACAGCACCGCGGTGTCGCCGGACGGGTCCGTGCTCGCCTCGGCAAGCGACGACGGAAGCATCCGTCTGTGGACGCTGGGCGACGAATCCGGGCCCAC
The DNA here is from genome assembly GCA_023417985.1 of Actinomycetes bacterium. Taxonomy (GTDB): domain Bacteria; phylum Actinomycetota; class Actinomycetes; order Mycobacteriales; family Mycobacteriaceae; genus Rhodococcus. The sequence continues at coordinate 1,035 of JAEZDV010000225.1, forward strand.
GCGACTCGGCGATCCGCTCGAGCTGTCGTCGAAGTACATGGCATCGGTGTCGTTCAGTCCCGACGGCAGGTACCTCGCCGCCGGTGGCGGCGACGGCGCGGTGTGGATCTTCGACGTGTCCGATCATGCCGCCCCGCGACGGGTGCTCGACCGGAAGGTCTTCGCCACCGGCGCCGTCCACAACGTGCGGTACGCACCGTCGGGCCGCGTGCTCGCCGTGCCCTACGACGACGGCACCGTCGTCCTCGTCGACACGTCCGACCCCACCTCGGGCAGCTTCCCCGTGGTGTCGGTGCGGGGACACGAGGGCGCCGTCCGCACTGTCGCGTTCCGCCCGGACGGGAACGTGATGGCGACGTCCAGCGACGATCGCACCGTGCGACTCTGGGATCTCACCGACCGCGCGGCGCCCGTCCCGCTCGGTGAGCCGCTGCGGGGATTCGAGGACGTCGCGCACTCGGTGAGCTTCAGTGGCGACGGGAAGACGCTGGCTGCCAGCAGCGACGACGGCGTCCTGCGCCTGTTCGACACCGGAGATCCGAGAAAGGCCTACCCGGTCGGCGTCCCCGTTCGCGCGCACACCGGCGGCGTCTGGAGCATTGCGTTCCTTCCGGACGGGAGGACCCTGGCCAGTGCGTCGTGGGACGGCACCGCGAAACTGTGGGACATCGACCCCGAGGAGCGGTACCTCGACGAGATCAGCCCCGCCCTCACCGGGCACGGTGGTGGCGTCGCGACCTTGGCCGTCACCCCGGACGGCAACACGGTGATCACCGGCGGGCAGGACGCGAACCTGCGTGTCTGGACGATGCCGCACACGCGGATCTCCGTCGTCGACGCCGCTCTGACCAAGCCGTCCGTCAGCCGATCGGGAACTCTTGTCGCGACCGGCAGTTACGGCCCGACGGTGTCGCTGTGGCGGGTGGACGAGGGAGGCGAGTGGTCCCGTGCCGGGAGCGTCACCCAGCCCCGGCCACTCGGCGGCGCCTACGTGTGTGCGCTGTCGCCGTCCGGCACCATCCTCGCGACCGCACCGACGTCGGGCGGCAGCGTCCAGCTCTGGGATGTCCGGAATCCCGCCGACCCCAAGCCGTTCGCCGATCCGGTGACCCTGGGTACCCGATTCACGTCCGCTCTCGCGTTCTCGCCGGACGGTGCGACGCTGGTAACCGGCGCGGACGACTTCTCCGTGCAACTGTGGGACATTGCCGACCCCGCCCGGCCGGTGCCCTGGGGAGCGCCACTCACCGGCCCGGAGAACCTGGTGCGCAGTGCCGCGATCAGCCCCGACGGCCGGAGCCTCGTGGTGACCAGCGCGGACAGCAGGATCTATGCCTGGAACATCGCCGATCCGCGCATGGCGACCCGCACCGACATCTTCGGGGGGCACGACGCGGGGGTCAACGCGGCAGCATTCGGCCGGGACGGGGACGTACTGGTCACCGGCAGCGACGACCATCGGGTACTGATGTGGGACCGGGACGCCGACGGGAACTTCACGGCGCGACCCACCGGTCTCCGAGGCCACAGCGGCACCGTGTATTCGGTATCGATCACGCGTGACGGCACCAAGGCTGTCAGCGGTAGCGACGACGGCACGATCCGGTTGTGGGATGTCTCCGATGCGGAGGGCATGCGCGAGGTCGGTGGGCCCATCACAGACACCGGGGTCGGACGCTGGCAGGTGGTGTTCCGTCCGAACGGTTCCGTCGTCGCCGCGGGAGGCGACGGAGTGCTGCGGATGTGGAATCTCGAGGCGGACGTCGTCGCCGAACGGATCTGTCACTCCACGTCGGGGCGCATCAGCGACATCCTGCCGCAGTTCGACCTGCCGGTACTCGGTCGCGAGGTGTGCTGAGGGCGAGAATGCTGGACGCCTTGTCCAGGCACTCCTGCCATTCGGCGTCGGGGTCGGAGTCGATGGTGATGCCGCCGCCGACACCCAGCACACATGTTCCGGCACGAAATTCGACGGTGCGGATCGCGACGTTCAGTTCGGTGCCGGCGAGCGGACTCGCCATGCCGACGGTGCCGCAGTAGACACCCCGGGGGTACGGCTCCCACTGCTGCAGCAGGTCGCGCGCCCGGATCTTGGGACAGCCGGTGACGGACGCCGGGGGGAATGCGGCGTCGAGTAGATCTGCGATGGTGACGCCCTGTCGCGCACGGGCCTCGACCGTCGAGACCAGATGCCACACCCCCGGCGCGGGACGGACGGCGAGCAGTTCGTCCACGGCGACGGTGCCGACCTCGGCGACCCGTCCCAGATCGTTGCGCACCAGGTCCACGATCATGATGTTCTCCGCGACGTCCTTGACCGAAGCGCGCAGTAGCGCCGGGTCGGCGGACAAGGGGAGCGTCCCCTTGATGGGACTCGACCTCAGCGCGTCGCCGTGACGGGACACGAACAGTTCGGGCGACAACGACGCGACCGCACCCCACGGTCCCTCCACGTAGGCGGCACGGGACGGGGAGGTCCGGGCGATCGCGGTCGTGAAGAACGCGAGGGGGTCACCAGTCCACGTGCCGGTGAACCGTGTGCACACGCACGCTTGATACACCTCGCCGTCTCGGATGGCGGCGAGGCACTGCTCGACACCGTGCCGGTGCGTCTCACGGCGCGGCGGTGACCAGTCGATGTGCCAGGACGCCTCCGTGTCCCCGGGTGCAACGACGGCGCCGGCCAGGTCGGGTGGGCACGGAGCATCACCGAGGGTCTCGTACCACCAGCAACCGCCGACGTCGAGCCTGAGCACCGTGTCGGTCCACCCGCCCGCGGCCGTGGGAAGCCCGGAATGCTCGGTATCCGGTCCGGAGGACGATCCGTCCGGATATGAGAGGTAGCCGATCCAGCCCCCGCCGATCACCGGCCCGCCCGGTCGACGTGCTTCACGCAGGTCCGGGCATGCGAAGGCATCGGACGGATCGGCCGCGCCGGTCGCGAGGGACGGTGCGATCACTGCGGCAGAGTCGAACCAGGAGCCCGTCACCGCAGCCGGGCGCGGCACCTCGAGCCGCCGGGCGCGTTCCGCGAGGGAGCCGAGAACCTGATCGGGGGTGCCGCCGCGGCCGAGCCGTTCCATCCGCATGGCTCGAGCTTGTCAGATCGCGTCCGCAGGCCCCGGGTGAGCCCCGAGATGCGCGAGCTTGTCGGGGTTGCGCACCACGTACACGCCCGTGATCAGGTCGTTGTCGATCTCGAACTGGAGCACGAGATCGAGTTCGTCACCGGAGTACACGAGCAGTCCCGGCATGTTGCCGACCGGGACGGCCTCGATTCTCATGTCCGGCAGCGGGTGCCGCACGAGCCCGCCGAAGAGCCGTGCCACGCGCGTTGCACCGGTCACCGGAACGCGAGCCGCAGAGACCTTCCCTCCTCCGTCCGCGATGTACACCACGTCGGGTGCCAGCAGCTGCAGCAGGGCGTCGAGATTTCCCGTGGTGGCGGCGGTCATGAACTCGCCGACCACGCGATTGGCCTCGTCGCCTGCGGGAGTGAAGCGCCGGCGTCGCGCACGGACGTGTTCGCGCGCTCGGTGGGCGATCTGCCGCACGGTGTCCTCGCGGCGGTCGACGGTCTCGGCGATCCGGGCGTGATCGAATCCGAACACCTCGCGCATCACGAACACTGCTCGTTCGAGCGGGTTCAACGTTTCCAGGACCAGCAGCATCGCCAGCGACACGGACTCGGCGAGTTCGACCTGGCCGGAAGCATTCGGTGAGGTGAGCAAGGGCTCGGGAAGCCACGGGCCCACGTACTCCTCGCGGCGACGCCGCGCCGAGCGCAAGCTGTTGAGCGCCTGACGAGTCACGATCTGCGCCACATAGGCACGCGGGTTGTCGACCGCGGTCCGGTCGGTGCGGGCCCAGCGCACGAAGCTGTCCTGGAGGATGTCCTCGCTGTCGGCGACACTGCCCGTGATCTCGTAGGCGATCGAGAACAACAGCCCCCGGTGTTCGGTGAAGATGTCGTCGGCCGTCACTGTGCGCTCCTCGCCGGTCGGAGGGCGACGCGCTGCCCCGCCGACCCCCGGAAATCGCGTCCCCGAGCCTGTCGCCGCATCGACATGATCGTCGCACGCAGTATCGATTCCTTCACCGGTGCCGCGATCCGGCCACGGAGCGAGAACGCTGTGGGGGCATCTTCGCGCGTCGTCGCTTGGACAGCGCCGCGGCCACGTCCCAGCGACAGGCACTGCGACACGAACCGCAGCGACAGCGGTTCCGGTCGCCGGCCCTGCAAGAGGTTCCACACGGTGTCGGCACCGTGCGCGCCCAGCGGCATCGCGGCCTGGCAGCTCATCCGGATGTAGTCCTGCCCCGCTACGGTCACGGCGTCGCCGACACCGACCACGGCGGTACCGTCCGCCGATTGCAGGGTGGCGTCGACGCGGAGTCGACCGACGTCGTCCACCGGAAGCCCACTACAGCGAGCGAGATCGGGAACGGAGAATCCGCCGGTCCAGACGGCGAGCGCAGCGGGAACGGCGGTGCCGTCATCGAGCATCACCTCGCCTTCGGTGAGATCCGTCGCATGGACGCCCCGCAGTACACGGACACCGAATCCGTCCAAGGTGCGGTTCACGTACGCCCGGGTGCCGCCGGGAAAACTCGCACCCGGATCACCGACGAGACTGTAGGCGGGACCGGGAAGTTCGGACGCTAGCTCAGCGACCGCCTCGATGCCGGTGAAGCCACTGCCCACCACCACGACCGGCGCATGCGCGGGCAGTCCGGCGAGCGCGCTGTGCAGCGCTGTCGCCGATTCGAGGTCGGATACGGCGAAGGCTCGTTCGATTCCGGGCACGGCGCCCGTCACCGGACCGCTTCCCGCGGCGTACACGACCGCGTCGCAGCGCAATACCGTGCCGTCGTCGAGCGTGACCGCATCCGGTGTGATCCGCTCCGCCGTGCCCACCCGCAACGACGCGCGTGGATGAAGCAGGCCGACGAGGTCGTGGGTAGCGGACCCCGAACCTGCGGCCACCTGATGCAATCGTGTCCGCTCGACGAACACCGGCCGCGGATTCACCACGGTCACGGCAACTTCGGGGTGACGGGCCAGCCGATTCGCTGCCACGACGCCTGCGTATCCGGCACCGACCACTACCACGTCGAATTGTGTTGTCATCTCGATCGCCTCCCACTGGGTCCGATGTGTCATCTGTCCGATGTCAGAGAGGGGACACCGGTGGAGCGCCGGGTGTGACATCGGATTGCGGCTCGCTGCGTCGGGCGGTCCGGCAAATTCTGCGGGTCACCGCGCGAGGCGGTGCTGCGCGGCGTGGAACGACGCGGACTCGGCCGCATCGCGCCCCGCATGGAAACCGTCGGCGTCGATGCCGCGAGAGCGGGACGCCCGGGTGGTGGGGAAGAGCCGACGGAACTCGGTGTCGACCGCTTCCGAGCGACGCGCCAGGATCGGCGCGAGCGAGGTGACCGGGACATGCGCGTCGGCTGCGGCGCCCGCGGTGGCACGGGCGTCGGCCTCGCGCAGCCGCTCACCCACCCGCTTCGCGTAGCCGGTGAGGAACGCACGCCGGAACGCGGTGGCCGATCCGCCGCGGCGTCCACCGGTTCCGGCGGCACCCAGCGCGCGGGTGGCCTGCACGAGCAGCGATGTGAAGAGGAGTTCGACCTGTGCGAGGTCGGACACGGTGCCGACGACCGTCGCGATCTGTACGCGGGTGAACCACACGGTGCGGACGCGGTTGGCATCGCCGATCGCGGTGAGGAGCAGCACCTTCTCCTTGATGTACGGGCCCTCGAGATGGAGACGCCGGCCGCGTACCGGATCGGCGAGGCGGGTGGTGCCCGTGAGCAGTGCGGAGCCGAGCGCGTACCTCGTCACGAGTTCCTGGGCCTTCGCCGTGAGTGCCTCGGCCTCGTCGGGGAAGTCGGTGGATTCCGCCTTCGACAGCAGGCCGCGGATGCGTTCGAGGACTCGCGGGTCGGGCGCGGCGGAGGCGGCGTCGGGTACGCGCAGCGGCGGCCACTGCGACGGCGGTGCGTCGAGCCGGGTGAACGCCGGCAGGTACTTCCAGGTGAATGCCAGCCCGTCGACCTGGTACCGGGAGATCGCGGGATGCGCGTGCCGTAAGCCGGCGCCGAGGTCGTGCGAGAGAGCCGCGATCCGTGCCACGCTCGGGTGCCGGTCGGCGATCGCCCGCACCTGCCGCATCCAGTCGTCGGGGGCGCGTTCGGCGGCGCGGGCGCGGCGCGCGTGGAACAAGACCGTGAGGGCGGCGAGGGGGACGTCGGTCTCGTCTCCCGACCTCGCTGTCAGATGCACTATGTCCGCCGGCTGCCAACCACGCTCGTATACGTCTCCGAGTTCGGCGAGGAGCACCTCGGCGTGCAACCCGTCTGTTCGAATGTATGTTCTATCGCTCCGCATGGGCGGAGTGTGGCGCACCCCACCGACAGAATCGGTGGGGTGCCGTAAAGCGCCTGTTGAGGCCTCAGTCCTCGTCGACGTAGCGAGGGAAGACCGGGCTGGGCGCGGGTAGCGCTGTGCCGGGTGCGAGACGCGTGCCGATGTCTGCGAACTGCCGGGCGCCGGGGTCCTGGCCGAGGAGATCGAGGATCTTCGCGGCGGCGTCGGGCATCACCGGCTGAACGAGGATGCCGACGATGCGTACGACCTCGAGCGTGACGTAGAGAACCGTCGCCATCCGCTCCGGATCGGTCTTGCGGAGAACCCACGGCTGCTGAGCGGAGAAGTACCGGTTGGTTTCGCCGAGCACCCGCCATATCGCCTCGAGGCCTAGGTGCAGTGCCTGCACGTCGAACTCCGCACGCACCTCGTCGAGCAGCGCGTCCGCCTGCGCGAGCATTGCTTCGTCCTCCGCGGTGTAGGCGCCGGGGGTCGGTGCCTTCCCGTCGAGATTCTTCGCGACCATGGTCAGCGAGCGCTGGGCGAGGTTGCCGAGGTCGTTGGCGAGATCGGCGTTGATGCGACCGGCGATCGCGTCGTGGCTGTAGCTGCCGTCCTGACCGTAGGAGATCTCGCGCAGCAGGAAGAACCGCAACTGGTCGAGCCCGAAACGCTCGACCATGTCCAGCGGATCGACGACGTTGCCGACCGACTTGGACATCTTCTCGCCCTTGTTGAACAGGAAGCCGTGCACGAACACGCGCTTGGGGAGTTCGAGTCCGGCGGACATCAGGAAGGCGGGCCAGTAGACGGTGTGGAACCGCGTGATGTCCTTGCCGATGATGTGCAGGTCGGCGGGCCAGTAGCGCCGGTACGACTCCGACTCCGTATCGGGGAACCCGGCACCGGTCAGGTAGTTGGTGAGGGCGTCGACCCACACGTACATCACGTGCTCGGGATTGCCGGGGACCGGCACGCCCCAGTCGAAGGTGGTGCGCGAGATCGACAGGTCCTTCAGCCCGCCGGCGACGAAGCTGACGATCTCGTTTCGACGCGTCGCGGGGGCGATGAAGTCGGGCTGTTCCTCGTACAGCTTCTGCAGCCTGTCCTGGTACGCCGACAGCCGGAAGAAGTACGTGGATTCCTCGGTCCATTCGACCGGCGTGCCGGTGTCGGTGGAGATCCGCGACCCGTCTTCGAGCAGCGTGGTCTCGGCGTCGGTGTAGAAGGCCTCGTCGCGGACGGAGTACCAGCCCGCATACGTATCGAGGTAGATGTCGCCCGCATCGACCATCCGCTGCCAGATCGCCGCGCTCGCCTCGAGATGGTCCGCGTCCGTCGTCCGGATGAACCGGTCGTACGAGATCTTCAAGGCCTTGTCCATCGCCTCGAAGCGGTCGGAATTGCGCGACGCGAGTTCGGTGACGGAGATTCCCTCCTTCGCCGCCGTCTGCTGCATCTTCAGGCCGTGCTCGTCGGTGCCGGTGAGGAAGCGGACATCGAAGCCGTCGAGACGCTTGAACCGGGCGATCGCATCCGTGGAGATGTACTCGTAGGCGTGCCCGATGTGCGGGACGCCGTTCGGATACGCGATCGCGGTGGTGACGTAGAACGGCGGGCGGGAGGAATCAGGCGCAGTCATGGTGGCGCTAGTTTATAGGGCGTGAGCAAAGCCCGTCCCGCGCCCGAACCCCCGCAGCCGCTGTCGCCGCTCGTCGACGCCCACACGCATCTCGATGCGTGCGGAGCGCAGGATGCGGCGACCACTGCCGCGATCGTGGATCGGGCCGCGGCCGTGGGCGTGGGGAGAGTGGTCACGGTCGCCGACGACCTCGAGGCCGCGAGGTTCGCCGTTCGCGCTGCGCACTGGGACGAGCGCGTGTTCGCCGCCGTTGCGATCCATCCGACCCGCGCGAACAGCCTCGACGAGTCCACCCGCGCCGAGATCGAATCGCTCGCCGCCGACCCACGGTGCGTGGCGGTGGGGGAGACCGGTCTCGATCTGTACTGGCCCGGCAAGCTCGACGGGTGTGCCGAGCCGGCCGAGCAGGAAGACGCCTTCCGGTGGCACATCGACCTCGCGAAGCGACTCGGCAAGCCGCTGATGATCCACAACCGGGAAGCCGACGTCGATCTGCTGCGTGTTCTGCACGACGAGGGTGCACCGGAGACGGTGATCTTCCACTGCTTCTCGTCGGGCCCGGAGATGGCGCGCGAGTGCATCGACGCCGGGTACCTTCTCAGCTTCTCGGGCACCGTCAGTTTCAAGAACGCGAAGGCGCTGCGTGAGGCGGTCACGCTCGTGCCCCCGGAACTCGTTCTGGTCGAGACCGACGCGCCGTTCCTCACACCGCACCCGTTCCGGGGTGCGCCCAACGAGTCGTACTGCCTGCCCTACACCGTGCGGGCACTCGCGGAGATCCGCGGTGAGAGCGCGGAGGATCTCGCAGCTGCGACGACAGCGAACGCCGGACGGGTGTATCGGCTTTCGTGAACGTGGCTCACCGGAGAGGCACGCACGTGAGACCGTAGGTTCGTGCGCACTTTCGTCTACACCTCGCATCCGTCCCGGGTGATCTTCGGGGCGGGGAGTGCCGCGGGGATCGCCGACGAGGTGCGTCGATTCGGCGCGTCGCGGGTGCTGCTGCTCGCGGGCCGGCACGTGCGTACCCAAGCCGCAGTTGTCGAAAAGGCGCTCGGCCCGTTACTGGCCGATCGCTTCGACGGTGCGGTGATGCACACTCCCGTCGAGGTCACCGAACGCGTGATCCTCAGGATTGCCCTCCACGACGTCGACGCGGTCGTCGCTGTCGGTGGTGGCTCGACCACCGGTCTCGCGAAGGCGCTCGCTTTGCGCACGGGGTTGGACCAGGTGATTCTGCCGACCACCTTCGCCGGTTCGGAGGTCACACCGGTACTGGGGGAGACGAGCGACGGAGTGAAGGTGACGCAGTCGTCGCCCCACATCCAGCCGGAAACCGTGATCTACGACGTCGACTTCGTCGCCGGTATGCCGATCCCCTTGGCCGTGACCAGCGCGATCAACGCTCTGGCCCACGCGGTGGAAGCGTTGTACGCAGAGAATGCGAACCCGATCGTCGACGCCGTCGCACTCGAGGCGATCACGGCGATCAATCGCGGCATCCCATCGTTGGGGGCCGATCTCGCGGACGTGGAAGGCCGGTCCGATCTGTTGCTGGCCGGGTGGCTGGCAGGCACCTGCCTCGCGTCCGTCGGGATGGGGTTGCACCACAAGATCTGTCACGTACTCGGTGGGTCGTTCGGCCTGCCGCACGCGCCCGTGCACACGGTGATGTTGCCGCACGTCATGGCGTACAACGCGGTGTCGGTGCCGCGCGTGATGGAGAGGGTCGCCGGGACCCTCGACACTGCGTCGGCTCCGTCCGGCGTGTACGACCTGATCGTCGCGGCGGGTGGGCCGACGACGCTCGCCGAACTCGGAATGCTCGAGAGTGACCTCGACGAGGCGGCGCGGATCGTCACCGAGCGGACGTACCCGAATCCACGCGAGGTGACCGAGGTCGGTGTGCGACGCCTGCTCGGAGAGGCATTCGAGGGCACCAGACCGGAGTGAGGTCCCCTTATGGTTGAACCTACAACCATCTCTGCTAACTTGGTTGTCGCGTCAACTAATTGTCGCATTACGCGCTGGGGCCGTCGGCCTCGCTCATCGAAAGGCCCCTCTGTGAACAGCACGCTCGTTCGCGACATCGGAATCCTGGTCGCCCGTCTCGGCATCGGCATCGTCTTCTTGGTGCACGGCCTCCAGAAGCTCAACGTCTGGGGATACGAGGGCACCAAGGCCGGATTCGAGGGTATGGGCGCTCCGATTCCTGCTGTGACCGCGTTCGTGGCCACGTGGGTGGAGGTGCTCGGCGGTCTCGCATTGATCCTCGGCGTCCTCGTCCCGGTGTTCGGCGTCCTGCTCTTCCTCGTCATGGCGGGCGCCTTCTTCATCGCGCACGTGGGCAACGGTGTGTACGTCGCCGACGGCGGGTTCGAACTCGTCACCGCGCTCGGGCTCGGCGCGCTGTTGCTCGCCGTCGTCGGCGCGGGCGCATTCGGTATCGACCGGTTCCTCGCGCCGAAGATCCCGCTTCTCCGCGCCGCGTAGCGGCGAGTGCGACGAGAGGCTGCGGGTGCATCACCCGCAGCCTCTTCCGCTTTCTGTCCGGTTTCTGCGGATTAGGGTATTTTCCGCGTCGGATGAATCGTGAAATCCGGTCGAATATCCGCGCGATGTAAGTCGTGTCACACATCCTCTGATACAGGACATTCACACCATTCTCGGATGCTGCTTTATTTCGGCTCCCAATCACGAATTGTAACCACGGGTATTCCGTAATAAGAGCAGGCAGAAGGCATCGGGTTGCCATAACAATATCGGTTCGTTACCGTGCTGTAATCACCGTTGTCGTCTGACTGGAATTCTTGTGTCACCTCTCAATAAGATCAACTCCACGAAATCCCCGGTGTTATTCACCGTGATCGCCGCACTGCTTGTGACTCTTGTGGCAGGTGGGATAACAGCGGTCGTCAAGCACAAAGACTTGACGCTCGACATCGACGGAGAGACCCGGGCCTTCGGAACCATGAGTTCCACCGTCGGCGACGTCCTCGAGGATGCCGGATACGTCGTCGGTGAGAAGGACGTAGTCGCACCCGCAGTCGACGCCAAGGTCTCCGACGGCGACACGCTGGTGTTGCGTCGTGCCCGGGAGATTCAGCTCACCGTGGACGGGGAGACGCGCTCGGTGTGGACGACGGCTCTCACTGTCGACGAAGCGCTCGACCAGTTCCGCCTCGACGACGACGTCTACGTCTCTGCGTCTCGTTCGCATCGCCTGCCGCTCGAGGGCGCCGATCTCGAGGTCGTCAACCCGAAGACCGTGCGCCTCGCCGACAACGGCGCCCCCGCCGCAGAACTGCGGGTCGCGGCGCCCACCGTCGAGGCTCTCCTCGAGAGCCAGAACCTGAAGCTCGAGCAGGCCGACTCGGTGAATCCTCCGCTCGACACCCGTCTGGACG
>JAEZDV010000085.1 GCA_023417985.1 Actinomycetes bacterium
GCCGATGGTTGAAATGCAGCGCCACCAATCGCGAGCGTCGCTCCGGAAAATGCGACCACAGCAACAAAAGCAGCGCCAGCGAGTCCGCACCACCAGAGAACGCCACGCCCCATGCCGCATTTCGCGAGGAGCGTCGTGCGCGCTCAAGCGCAGCCGGATGAAACCCCGATAGTGGAATGCTCGCTCCGATCGCCGCAGCGATCGCCGGCCAATCGGACTGTTTCTTCGCCGGCACGCTGCGATCGGTTGTTGGACGAGACTCGCTTGCCTGCGGGTTGCGGGATGCGGGCAGCGATCGGCGTCGGGGCTTATCGCTTACCGGAAGCTCAGGAACTCCTTGCCGAAATACGGCACGAGCGCGGCGGGAATTTTGACGCGGCCGTCCGCTTGCAGATTGTTTTCGAGCAACGCGGCCAGCACGCGCGGCACGGCGAGGCCGGAGCCGTTGAGCGTGTGCACGAGCTCGGGTTTGCCCGTCTCTTTATTGCGGAAACGAATCTGCGCGCGACGCGCCTGGAAGGATTCGAAATTCGAGCAGCTCGATACCTCGAGCCAGCGCTTTTGGCCCGCGGCCCAGACTTCGAGGTCGTATTTCTTCGACTGCGCGAAACCGAGATCGCCGCCGCACATCAGCAACACGCGATACGGCAGCTCGAGTTTCTGCAGCAGGCGCTCGGCGTCGGCGCGGAGCTTCTCGAGCTCGTCGTAGCTCGTGGTCGGATGAACCCACTTGAGCAGCTCGACCTTGTCGAATTGGTGCACGCGGTTCAGCCCGCGCACGTCCTTGCCGTAGCTGCCGGCCTCGCGGCGGAAGCACGACGACCAGCCCGCGTACCGCTTCGGTCCCTTCTCCAGGTCCAGGATCTCGCCCGAGTGATAACCCGCGAGCGGCACCTCGGACGTACCGACGAGGTACAGATCGTCCTCTTCGAGGTGATACACCTCGTCGGCGTGCTGCCCGAGGAATCCGGTGCCCTGCATGACCTCGGGGCGCACGAGCACCGGCGGGATCATCATCGTGAAGCCGTTCGCGGTGGCCTTCTGCGCGGCGAGTTGCAGCAGCCCGAGTTGCAGCAGGGCCCCGTACCCGGTGAGGAAGTAGAACCGCGCACCCGACACCTTCGCGCCGCGCTCCATGTCGATCAGTCCCAGCGACTCGCCGAGCGCGAGGTGATCCTTGGGCTCGAAATCGAAGGTGGGGAGATCGCCGACGGTCTCGAGCGTGACGAAATCGTCCTCGCCGCCGGCGGGCGCGCCCTCCACGACGTTGGAGATCGCGAGGTGTGCACGCTCCCTGGTCTGCTCGGCCGCGTTCTGTTCGACTTCGAGTTCCTTGACCTTGGCGGCCAGTTCCTTCGCGCCGTCGAGCAACGCCGCCCGCTCGTCGGGGGACGCCTGACCGACCTTCTTGCCCAGCGCCTTCTGCTCGGCACGGGCATTGTCGCCGGCGAGCACCGCGGCGCGGCGGGCCGTGTCGGCCTCGAGCAGGGTGTCGACCAGGCCGGGGTCTTCGCCGCGGGTGCGCTGCGATTCACGGACGACGTCGGGATTCTCGCGGAGGAACTTGAGGTCGATCACGAGGTGAAGCCTACCGCTGCCACAGTCCCAGGTATTCGTCGCGCCCGAACATCTCGGCCGTATCGATCGCAGTGGGATGCCCGGCGCTCGGGTCTGCGCCGGCCTCGGAAAGAACTCGTACTACTTCGTCGGAACCCTTGAACACCGCGCCGGCGAGCGGCGATTGGCCCTTGTCGTTGAGCCGGTCGAGGTCGGCACCCCGTTCGGCGAGCACCCGGACCGCATCCGCATGACCGTGGTACGCCGCGAGCATCACCAGCGTGTCGCCGGCTTGATTCGTGAGATTCGCCGGCACACCCGCGTCGATGTACTCCGCGAGCGTGGCGGCGTCGCCCGCGCGCGCAGCGGCGAACATATGCTGGGCGATCTCGAGAATCTGCGGATCTATAGGCTGTTCGGTCATGATCCGACGCTACCGCCGGCCGCGCGAACGGGCATGATGGACCGTGATGGCCGAAGAACGTAAGCAGCAGCCCGACCGACGTCCGCCTTCCGCGAGGCTGACCCGCCGCGCGCTGATATTCGTGGCGGTAGGCGCCGTCCTCGCGGCGGTCGCGAGCTTCGTCGTGGCCGGGTTCGAGGGCTCGACCGACGGAACCGGCGACACCGGGCGTGGGGTCGCCCCCACCGGGGCGGTTGCGGGTGAAGCGTTCGGAACAGCTGCAACGGGTGACTGCCTCACCTGGACGGCCCTCGACGCCAGTGATCTCACCAAGGTCGACTGCGAGCAGACGCACCTGTTCGAGGTGGTCGCCGACATCGATCTGAGCAATTACCCGGGTGAGGAATGGGGACCCGGGTCGAGGTTCCCCTCGGTCATGCGCTTCACCGCCCTGCGCGACGAACTCTGCGTGCCGGCGGCCATGGACTATCTCGAGAGCCGATTCGACCCGGTGGGCAAGTTCAGCGTCGGTTTGATCAACCCGGGCGAGGCCGGTTGGGCTGCGGGCGAGCGCACGCTGCGGTGCGGCCTGCAGTTCTCGTCCACGACCGGCAACCTTCTCCCCATCCAGGGCCGGGTGGCCGATCAGGACCAGTCGCGCGCGTGGGACGTCGGGGTGTGCATCGGCATCAACAACGGCATCCCGGCCGATCCGGTCGACTGCGCGAAACCGCACGCGTTCGAGGTGGTCGCCACCGTCGATCTTTCATCGCAGTTCCCCGAGGGTCTGCCGAGCATCGAGGATCAGGACCGGTACCTCGAGGAGACGTGCACCCAACTGGTCGGCGAGTATCTGGGCGACCCCCAGGCGCTCCGCAACAAGACGCTCACGTTGTTCTGGGACAACCTGGGATACGACAGCTGGCTCGCCGGAAGCCGGAAGGTCAACTGCTCGATCGGCAAGCAGGTCGAGGGCGGTGGCTTCGCTTCCATCACCGGCTCGGCCAAGGGCGACATCCTCATCGACGGCCAGCCGCCGGTAGCACCGGAGCCGTTGCCGGAGGGCAGGTCACTGCCGAGTCCGCTGCCCGGCGCGTTCCCTCTGCCGGGCCAGTGATGGCCGTCCGGATGAGCGACGAGCATTTCGAAGAGCTCGTCTCGGAGGCGCTCGACGAGATCCCGGCCGAGCTCGCCCGTGCCATCGACAACGTGGTGATACTCGTCGAGCCCAGGCACGACGAGGAACCGGACCTGCTGGGTCTGTATCAAGGGATCGCGCTCACCGACCGCGACAGCCATTACGCCGGGTCGTTACCGGACACGATCTCGATCTACCGGGATGCGATTCTCGACATCTGCGACACGGACGACGACGTCGTGCACGAGGTGCTGGTCACGGTGGTCCACGAGATCGCGCACTACTTCGGAATCGAAGAAGAGCGCCTCCACCAGCTGGGCTGGGGGTAGGCGCTCTCCGGCCGGTCTCCCGGGGTGGTTACTCTGCCCGGCGCGCGTCGGCCTCGACCAGGCTCGCGTTCTTGGCCTTACGCTGCATGAAGTGCGGGTTGATCGTCGAGATCACGAGCAGGATCAGGGTGCCGACGGACACGATAGCGATCGTAAGCACGACGACGATCATGCCGAAGAGTTCAAACATCCCGGTTACCTCCACATTCGATATCACGACGAGGCACGCGACACGCGCCGCCCCGTCGTACCTTAGCCTCCGGGCCGACGCCGGGAGGGGTCGGGACCCGAGTGACGTGCTCACGGGGTGCGGATAATGAACAGTCACTGTTGACCGTTTTACTCGCCGGACTCTACGCTCGGACCCGACCCCCACCGAGAGGCGAACCGACGTGACGCAATCCGCCCGCCCCGCAGCGATCGCCGCTTGGCATCGCCTGGTCGAGACGAACGACCTCCGAGGACTCGACGCGCTCGTCGCCGACGAGGCCGTCTTCTTCTCGCCGGCCGTGTTCACACCGCAGGAGGGCAAGACCCTGACGGTCGCATATCTCCGGGCTGCGTTGACCGTGTTCGGCGGCGATACCGGATTCCGGTACGTCGGCGAATGGTACGGGCCGAACTCGGCAGTGCTCGAGTTCGTCGCCGACCTCGACGGTATCCACGTCAACGGTGTGGACCTGATCGAGTGGGACGAACAGGACCGGATCGTCCGGTTCAAGGTCATGATCCGCCCCGTGAAGGGCCTGCAGGCGCTGATCCCCCGCATGGCGGCACAACTAGAGCAAGCCTGATCCACCGACCACAGGAGTTCCGTACATGAGTCTGCCGTCGATCCTGCAGGACCGTCTGCGTCTGCCCGTCGTAGCGTCGCCGATGTTCATCGTCTCCAACCCCGATCTCGTGATCGCGCAGTGCACCGCGGGCGTCGTCGGGTCGTTCCCGTCGCTCAACGCCCGCCCCCACGCACAACTGCACGAATGGCTCACGCGGATCACCGAAACGCTCGCCGCATACGACGCCGAGAATCCCGAGACACCGTCGGCCCCGTACGCGGTGAACCTCATCGTGCACAAGTCCAACGACCGTCTCGAAGAGGACCTCGCAACGATCGTCGAGTTCCAGGTGCCTCTCGTCATCACGTCGCTCGGCGCGCGCACCGATGTCAACGACGCGATCCATTCGTACGGCGGCATCGTCCTGCACGACGTCATCGACAACCGGTACGCGAAGAAGGCGATCGAGAAGGGCGCCGACGGTCTGATCGCCGTCGCCGCGGGTGCCGGTGGACACGCCGGAACCCAGTCGCCGTTCGCACTGGTGCAGGAGATCCGGAGCTGGTTCGACGGGCCGCTGCTCCTGTCGGGCGCCGTCGCGCACGGCAACTCGATCCTCGCCGCGCAGGCCGCCGGCGCGGACCTCGCCTACATCGGGTCGGCGTTCATCGCGACGACGGAAGCGAACGCCCAGGACGAGTACAAGCAGATGCTCGTGGACTCGTCGGCGTCCGACATCGTCTACACCAACCTGTTCAGCGGCGTGCACGCCAACTACCTGCGCGGCAGCATCAGCCGCGCGGGCATGGACCCCGACAACCTCGCCACCTCGGATCCGTCGGCGATGAACCTCGGTGACGACAAGAGCGAACCCGGCGGTACCGCCAAGGCATGGCGCGACATCTGGGGAGCCGGCCAGGGCATCTCCGTCATCGGCGAGGTTGCGCCCACCGCGCGCGTCGTCGAACGTCTCGCCGACGAATACGCCGCGGCCCGCAAGCGCCTGGCGCTCTAGCCGCCGGCGGAACGCCGACAGGACCTCGGCCCGATACGACGACAGCGGGGGGCGGCGGCGCGGGGGCCGGGGGCGCCCGCGCCGCGCGCCCCCCCCCCCCCCCCCCC
>JAEZDV010000235.1 GCA_023417985.1 Actinomycetes bacterium
GTCGAAGACGCATCTCTTCGTGGCGTTGCTGCTCAATCAGCTCGTCAAGGCGTCGGAACGGCTGCCCGTCCGCGAGCCGGGCACGAGCCCGACACAGGCGATCAATGACGCTCTCGTCGTGATGACCCGCAGGATTGTGGCGCGACCGCGACTCGCTGCCGCCATGCTCGTGTCCAACAGCACGGCGTCCGCAACGACGGTGCCCGACTCGGTCGAGGTGGACCACCTCTTCCACCGGATGCTCTTCGCCCAGGGCGGCATCGACCATCCGACGGACAGAGATCGTGAGGCGGTGCGCCTGCTGTCGATGGTCTGGTTCGGGCTGATCCTGGTGTTCCTGAACGGCAGGGTCTCGCTCGGCGAGACCGAGGCGGACATCCGCCGTGCCTGCGACCTGCTCCTCGTGCACTTGGACGGCACCGCGTCCGGACCGGTGTGACACGACGAAGCCCCGCCTTCCGCAGGATGCGGCGGGCGGGGCTTCGAGTCGGGAGGAACCTATCCTGCGGCCCCGATCGGAGGCGCGGTGTCGAGGAGGTCGCCGAGTGCGGCGGCACTGGCGTCCGCGCCGCCGAGTGTGAACGACAACTGGCGGCCCCAAAGGAAGTAACGGTGGATGGGGTAGTCGATATCGGCGCCGATACCGCCGTGGAGGTGCTGGGCGGTGAGCCCGACGCGGATGCCACCGCGCGCCGCCCACCACTTCGCGACGAGGACTGCGGCGTCCGCTTCGTCCTCGCGTCCGTTGTCGATCAGCCACGCTGCGCGGCGCATCGTCAGACGGATCGCTTCGGTATCGATGTATGCGTCCGCCGCGCGCACCGCGACGGCCTGGTTCGTCGACAGCGGGCGCCCGAACTGCATGCGCTCGGAGGTGTACGCGGCGGTCATCCGCAGCGATTCCTCGCACACGCCGAGTTGGAGTGCTGCGATGGCAAGGCGGAGCCGGCGGCGGGTCCACGCGGTGATCTCGGCGCCGTCACCGGGCAGTACGTCCGGCGCGGCGACGACGACATCGTCGAAGCGCACGGCGGCGTCGGCACCCTGCCCGGTCACCGCTACCGGGGTCACCGTCACACCGGCTGCGCTCGCCGATGCGACGACCACGGCGACGGAGTCGTCGTCGCACAGGACGGGCACCAGGATTCCGGCTGTGTCGGGTGCCCACGGCACGGACGGGATCTCACCGCTGACGACCAGATCGTCGCCCTTGCGGATCGCTGTCAACCCGGCGCTCTCACCGGGATGGCTGTCGAAGGCACCCGTGATCACGAGGGATCCCTCGACGATGCCGGCGACGTACCGCTCGACCTGATCCGGGGAACCGAACTGCGCGAGCGGAAGAGCCGCGCCGGCGACGACGGACCACACCGGTGCAGGGGCCACGCGGCGGCCCTGCTGCTGCAGGATCGTGGTGAGGCCGAGCATGCCCATCCCGGCACCACCGGCGGATTCGGGCAGGGCGAGGCCGAGGAGACCGGAGTCGCCGAGCGCCTTCCAGAGAGTGGCGTCGAAGCCGCCTTCGGTCCGTTCGACCGCGACGACCCGCTCGACCGTTGCCAGCGCGCCGAAGACCTGCGCGGCGAGGTCCTCGACCGCGATCAGGTCGTCATCGAGCTCGAATTCCATGTCAGCTCCTCGTCTCTGACGGCTTGGCGGCCGTTGTTGCTGCCGGCTCCGGCGCTTTCGCGTCGGGGCGCCTCCGGGCGCCGAGAGTCATACCGAGGGTCTTCGCCGCGACGATTTCGCGCAGAACCTCGTTGGTGCCTCCGCCGAAGGTGTTGTTCTGTGCGCGCCGGGCGAGCGACTCGACACGGCCTTCGACGACCGCACCATGGCTGCCCGGGCGAAGCAGACCGCGAGCGCCGAGCACTTCCTGCAACATGCCGTACGCGGTGACGACGCCTTCGGTGCCGAAGATCTTCGCTGCTGCGGAGTCGCCACCGCCGAGAGTGTTGGCCGCGATGTCGGACACCAGTCGCAGGTTCACGAGATCTGCGGCGGACAGCAGCGCGTAGACCTCCGCCAGGGTCTTGCGGACCCACGGAACGTCGTACAGCACGCCGGGGCCGACGGGCTCCTGCTTGGTCCACGCGAGCACTTCGTCGTACATCTGGTTGGCGATACCACCGCGTGCGGCCAGGGCCACCCGCTCGTGGTTGAGCTGGCTGGTGATCAGCGTCCATCCCTGGTTCAAGCCGCCGACGACGTTGCTCACCGGCACCCGGATGTCTTCGTAGTACGTGACGGCGGTGCTGATGCCACCCACGGTCTTGATCTCGGTGGCAGAGAAACCGGGAGAAGTCGTGGGCACCAGCACGACCGAGATCCCCTTGTGCCGGGGCGCCTCGGTATCGGTGCGGACGGCCAGCCAGATCCAGTCGGCGAAGATCGCGGAACTGGTGAACAGCTTGTTGCCGTTGATCACCAGTTCGTCACCGTCGATACGCGCCCGGGTCTGGAGCGCGGCAAGGTCGGTTCCGGCTCCGGGCTCGGTGTACCCGATGGCGAACTTCAGCTCACCGGTGAGGATCTTCGGAAGGAAGTAGTCCTTCTGCTCCTGCGTCCCGTATTTCATCAGGGCAGGCGCCACGGTGTTCAGCGTGACGAGTGAGACCGGGGCTCCGGCGCGGATCGTCTCGTCGTAGAAGACGTAGAGGGCTTCGGGGTCCTCGCCGCGTCCGCCGTATTCCTCCGGCCAGCCCAGACCGAGCCAGCCGTCGCTGCCCATCTGCCGGTAGATCCGGTCGAAGACCGGACCACCTTCCGTCTGGTCTACCAGGGCACGGCGATCCTCGTCGTTGATGATGCGGGCGAAGTACTCCCGCAGTTCGGTGCGTAGCCGCCGTGACTTGTCGGACAGCTCGGGATGCATGTGGTCTCCTGAGAAGTGGTCGGGTGGCGTCGGCGGATCAGCGATCCGCGGACAGCACGATCGCGCTGTGCGGAACGGGTGAGCCACCCGTGACGAGGACGTTGTCCAGCGTCTTGGCGGGCTGGTTCACAGAGGTGCCGCGTACGAGCCGGACGCCTTCGGCGATTCCGTTGACGCCGTGGATGTAACCTTCGCCGAGCTGACCGCCGTGGGTGTTGACCGGCAGCCGGCCGTCCACCTCGAGGTTGCCTTCGGCGACGAAGTCTTTCGCTTCGCCCCGGCCACAGAAGCCGTACTCCTCCAACTGGAGCAGCACCATGGGAGTGAACGCGTCGTAGATGATCGCTGCGTCGATGCCTTCCGGCCCGAAGCCGGCCTGCGCCCACATCTGCTTTGCGACGATTTCGACCTCGGGCATCACGTCGATGTCGTCACGGTAGTAACTGCTCATCGAGATCTGCTGCGGGCCGACTCCCTGGGCGGCGCCGGTGATGACGGCCGGGGGATGCGGGAGCGAGCGTGCGCGTTCGGTGCTGACGATCACGAGGGCCTGCCCGCCGTCACTCTCCTGGCAGCAGTCCAGCAGACGCAACGGGTCGGCGAGCATTCGCGAGTTCTGGTGATCGTCGAGGGTGATGGGCCGCTCGTAGAACCACGCCTTGGGGTTGTTGGCGGCGTGCTTGCGCGAGAGCACCGACACGCGGCCGAAGTCGGCACTCGTGGCGCCGTACCGCTGCATGTAGCGACGCGCGAGGAACGCTTCCTGCTGCGCAGGAGTGAGCAACCCGTAAGGGTTGATCCAGTTGCGGTACTCCTGGTCGGTGCTCGAGTTGTACGCGAAAGGCGGTGGGCCGGAGCCGAAACGGTGACCCGAGCGTTCGTTGAACGCGCGGTAGACCACGACGACGTCGGCGACGCCGGTCGCCACGGCCATCGCGGCCTGTTGCACGGGAGCGCAGGCACCGCCGCCGCCGTGAGGGATGCGGCTGAAGAACTTCAGTTCGGGGATGCCGAGCGCGCGGGCGACGGCGATCTCCGGGTTGGTCTCCATGGTGAACAGTGCGAACCCGTCGACCTCTTCGACGCCGATCTGTGCGTCGGCGAGTGCGGCCAGGACGGCCTCACAGGCGAGTTGCCACTCGCTGCGGCCGGAGTTCTTCGAGAATTCCGTGGCTCCGATGCCGGCGATCGCCGCGGCTCCGGAGAAGCCCTTCACGGTCATGGAGTGTTCCTCTCGTACGGCTCCACGACGACCTCTGCGGTGACGTGGACGCCTTTGCTGTTGCGGCCCTGCACCTTCACGGTGACGGTGCTGTTCTCGACGGCGGTCACCTCGCCGCTCATATGCAGCGGGTCGCCGGGGAAGGCGGGCACGCCCAGGCGCAGCGAGGCCCGGCGGATGCGCGCAGCGGGGCCGGTCCAGTCGGTGATGTAGCGGTCGACGAATCCGTTCGTCGCATTGATGCTCATGAAGACGTCGGGAGTTCCGCGTCGTTGTGCGGCCCCCGCATCGTGGTGCACGTCCTCGAAGTCCTGCGATGCGATGGCGGTCGCGGCGATGGTGGAGCGGTCCAGGGGGAGCTCGAGGCCGGGAAGCGATTGGCCGACAGTGCATTCGGACAGGTTCACGACGCGTCTCCCACCTTGCGAAGCTGCGGAAGGATCTCACCGTGCGCGTGTTCGGCGAATCCCACTTCCAGTTCCATGCCGAGTTCGAGGCTCTCGTGGTCCACACCCGCGATATCGGCGACGATGCGGATGCCCTCGTCGAGGTCGATCAGGCCGACCGCGAGCGGATATTCGAAGGCCGGGTCCTGCGGGTGATGGATGATCGTCCAGCTGTGAAGGGTTCCGCGGCGTGACGATTCGACGGTGTCCCATTCGAACGAGCGGCACGCGGGGCATGCCGGGCCCGGAGGATGCCGGAGTGTGCCGCAGTCGCTGCACCGCTGGATCTCGAGTCGGCCTTCGCGGACCGCCGTGAACCAGAACTCGTTGTCCTGGGTGATGGTGAGCCGGGGGACGGTGGTCATCACGCCTCCTTCGGGGTGTTCGGGTTGAACCGGAGCATCCGGAACCGCTCCTCGGCGACGAGTTCGCCGTGCTGGTCCTCGTAACGCTTGTACAGCGTGAAGAAGCGGCCGTCGCCCAGACCGGTCCGCTTGATCGGTGAGATCGACTCGATGGTCAGGTGGGCGGTGATGCGGTCCCCGGGAACGAGTTCGCGGTGGTAGTCCTGCTCGACGTTCGTGGCGACCACCGAGGTCAGGCCTTCGCTGTCGAGGTCGGCGAGCATCCGGGAGTAGGCGAAGTCTTCCACGGTGCCGGCCGCACGCTTACGGTGCACTTCGCGCCACCGCCGGTAACCGGCCATGACCCAGGTGGAGATCATCGCGGGCGGGCACACCACCGAGTCGCGGCCGGTGGCGCGGGCGGCGTCGGCGTCGACGTAGATCGGGTTGAAGTCGTCGTGGGCTTCGGCCCAGTTGCGGATCATCGCCTCGTTGACCTCGTACCGGGCCACCCTGGGTGGCTCGGCCACCTGGCCGACGTATTTCTCGTAATCACGCTCGACGGTCTGCATGGCCCCAATCACCTTCTCTTCGGCACGCACTCGAATCGTCACGCTAGGGGTGGCCCGGGAGCGGCATCGCCCGATTCCCACTGAGCAGGAGCCAGCGGGTTCGGCGACTCGCCGTATACCTAACCAAGCGATTGCTTGGTAAGTTGTGAGCGACCCGCACGCGGGTCGGACGAATCCACTTCGGTCGCCGCCGGCGGCCGCACCGACGCGGAGGCAGGGAATGGATCTGGGACTGGACGGCGCGGTCGTGCTGGTGACCGGGGGCGTGCGAGGCGTCGGCGCGGGCATCAGCAGGACGTTTCTCCGCGCCGGGGCGACCGTGGTGACCTGCGCGCGCAACCCGGGCGACCACCCGGTCGAAGCCGACGGACGGACCGCGGAGTTCCTCCCCTGCGACGTGCGCGACCCCGAACGCGTCCAGGACCTGATCGACGGGATCGTCGCCCGGTACGGCAGGCTGGACACCCTCGTCAACAACGCCGGCGGCTCTCCCTTCGCCCTCGCCGCCGACGCGAGCCCGAAGTTCCACAGCAAGATCGTCGAACTCAATCTGCTGTCGCCGCTGCTGGTCTCGCAGGTCGCGAACGCGGTGATGCAGACCCAGGACACCGGGGGCTCGATCGTCAACATCTCGAGTGTGAGCGGATCGCGGCCGTCGCCGGGCACCGCGGCCTACGGCGCCGCGAAGGCCGGGATCGACAGCCTGGGCCGGTCCCTCGCGGTGGAGTGGGCACCGAAGGTCCGCGTGAACTCGGTGGTCGTCGGCATGGTGGACACCGAGCAGTCTCACCTGTTCTACGGTGACGACGAGGGTGTCGCCGCAGTGGGCGCGACGGTGCCGCTCGGCCGCCTGTCCAGCCCCGACGACATCGGCAACTGCGCAGCATTTCTGGCATCTCCGCTGGCGGCATACGTCAGCGGATCGACCCTGACCGTCCACGGCGGCGGCGAACGCCCTGCCTACATGGCAGCGGCCCGAACGAAGGAGACAAAGTGAGTGGACTGCTGGACGGACGTGTAGCGATCGTCACCGGTGCGGGCCGGGGGATCGGCCGCGCCCATGCGCTCGCCCTCGCCGCCGAGGGTGCGAAGGTCGTCGTCAACGACATCGGCGCCGGCATCGACGGCGCCGCGACCGGAGAATCGCCGGCCGAGCAGGTCGTCGAGGAGATCCGCGCGCTCGGCGGCGAAGCCGTCGTCAACGGGGACGACGTGGCGGACTGGGCCGGCGCGGAGAACCTCGTCGCGACGGCTCTGAACAACTTCGGCCGCCTCGATGTCCTGGTCAACAACGCAGGATTCCTGCGCGACCGCATGCTCGCCAACATGAGCGAGGAGGAATGGGACGCGGTGATCCGCGTGCACCTCAAGGGCCATTTCGCTCCGATGCGCCATGCCATGTCCTACTGGCGTGCCGAGTCCAAGGCCGGTAACCCGGTGGACGCGCGCATCATCAACACGAGTTCGGGCGCCGGTCTGATGGGCAGCATCGGCCAGGGCAACTACGCCGCCGCGAAGGCGGGCATCGCCGCGCTGACGATCCAGGCCGCGGCCGAGTTCGGCCGTTACGGCGTGACCGTCAACGCGATCGCCCCGTCCGCGCGCACCCGCATGACCGTCGGTGCCGGTGGCGCGATGGCCGAGATGATGGCCGCGCCCGAAGAAGGATTCGACGCGATGGCAGCGGAGAACATCTCCCCGATCGTCGTGTGGCTCGGCAGCGCCGAGGCGAAGGACGTCACCGGCCGCGTGTTCGAGGTCGAAGGCGGCAAGGTCTCCATCGCCGACGGATGGCGCCACGGCGAGGTCGTCGACAAGGGCGATCGCTGGGATCCGAAGGAACTCGGTCCCGTCGTGGAAAAGCTTCTTGCGTCGAGCGAGGCACCCACCCCGGTCTACGGGGCCTGACAACTACAGGGCCTGACGAAACAATGCGCGCTTCCGGTAGCTGGGCTACCGGCA
>JAEZDV010000178.1 GCA_023417985.1 Actinomycetes bacterium
ACCAGTTGAAATTCAGGCGCTCTCGTCCAACCTCGTTTTCCCAGTCCCTGTCGGTCCGGGTCGGTGTCCGTGTCGCTCTGACCTGGATTAAGTTACGCGAGCATCCCCACAAACACCAAATCGCCAGGTCAACGCCGGTTTTCTTCGCAGATCAGGGCACCCAGTACTTCGCAGCGAGACCCTGCACGACGGCGTCGTCATCCCCTGCCAGGTCGAGCAGCGCGAGATCGCTGTCGATGTCCGTCATCCGGGGATTGTCGCCTTCGGCATCGTCTATCGGCCGGCCGCTGTCCTCCGCCCGCTGGCGCATGATCTTCTCGCGAACCCGGTCCTTCAGGGAGTCAGCCATATACCGAGCATGAGGGCGCGGGTGGTGGTTGTCGAGCGCCGCGCCGGCGTCACCGGTCGTCGCGGTCCCGGAATACACGGATCGCCATGGGGATGACGACGACGAGGGCGCCGATGATCAGGATCAGGGAGAAAATTTCCATCAACATGACTCCATGGTCCCTGTTCGTTCCGCCCGGCGCGAGGACTGACCGGGTCGCGGAACCAGAAGAGCCCCGGAACCAGAAGAGCCCCTCACCGGGGAGGTGAGGGGCTCTTCGTGGAGCTGCCTGTCGGAATCGAACCGACGACCTTTTCATTACGAGTGAAATGCTCTACCGACTGAGCTAAGGCAGCATGCCGTTCGGCGTCCGAAGTCTAGCGGACTACCCCCACCGGGATGCAAACCGGCACCTCAGTCAGCGGAATGCAGCAGCCAACCGCGCCGCCATCGCTGCCAATGCGAACTTCGGCTTGACGTTCTGTGCGAGCGCCTCGCGGCACTCGAGGATCGCTTCGATGCAGTCGAGCAGCGATTCCGGCTTGGTGCGCGACGCGAGGTCGGCAGCTCGTTCGGTCATGTCGGGGTGGTTGGGCGTCGCAGAGGAGCCGAAGGCGTGGGCCAGTGCGTCGCGATACAGACCCGCGAGGTCGATGAGTGCGCGGTCCATGATGTCGCGCTCGGTCCGGGTCTTGCGAGATTTCTGCGTGCGCTCGAGTTCTTTGAGAGCACCGGCCGAACCCCGGAGCGCGCCCGCCGCTCCCTTTCCTGTGCCGCCCGCACCGAGGGCTGTCCTGAGCTCATCGGTTTCACGCTCGTCGCGTTCGACGCTGATCTCTTTGGCTTCGGCCTCGGCGCTGCGGCCGAGTTCGTCGGCCGCCGAGTACGTCGTCGCAGCTCGGAGAACGGCCCCTGCCAGATCGAGCGCCCGGTTGCGGTTCTCCCGGGCGATCGCGTCGGTGGCGAGACGCCGGGCCCTGCCCACATGACCCGCGCTCACCGAGGCGGCCCACTGCGCGGTCTTCTCGTCGATGCCGTCGCGCAACTGCAGGACCTCGGCGATCGACGCGGAACTCGGAGTGACGAGACCGACGTGCCGGCACCGGGACCGAAGGGTCACCGAAATGTCCTCGGGATCGGTCGACGGGGCGCACAGCAGGAAGACGGTGCGTTGCGGCGGTTCCTCGACCACCTTCAAGAGCGCATTGGCGGCGCCCTCCGTCAGACGGTCTGCATCTTCGATGACCACCACCTGCCACCGGCCGGTGCTGGGCCGCCGCGACGCGATGCGCACGATCTCGCGCATCTCCTTGACGCTGATGCTCAGGCCCTCGGGGATCACCCGTCGTACGTCGGCGTGCGTGCCCGCCATCGTGGTGGTGCATGCGTGGCAGCGCCCGCATCCCGGGGTGTGTTCGTCGGTGCATTGAAGTGCGGCTGCGAAGCACAGCGCCGCGATCGACCTTCCCGATCCGGGAGGCCCGGTGAACAGCCACGAATGCGTCATCGCCGAACCGGTGTCTCCGTTGCGCGCGGCCACAGCGGCGGCGACGAGATCGGTCTCGACATCGCGCTGACCGACGAGACGATCGAAGACACCGGGCATACCGACCAGCGTAACGACCGGCACCGACCTGCTCTGTCCGGCTGTCCGAAATGTTCAAGACCTGCCTGTCCGCCGCACCTACGGTCGGCTCATGACCATTCACTTCTCTGCCGTCGGACTGGTTGTCGAGGATTTGGGACGCTCGTTCGAGTGCTATCGCAGACTTGGGCTCGACCTGCCCGTCGAAGCGCCCGACGCGCCGCATTTCGAGGTGACGCAACCCGGTGGTGTCCGTCTGATGTGGGACACGATCGAATCCGTCCGCTCGTTCGATCCGGATTTCGAGCCCACGCAGGGCGGTCCGAGCCTCGCTTTCGACTGTGGTTCCCCGAGCGGGGTCGACGAGACCTTCACGTCGCTCGTAGCCGCCGGATGCGCCCCGACGATGAAGCCGTGGGACGCCTCGTGGGGACAGCGCTACGCATGCGTGCTCGATCCGGACGGCCACAGCATCGACCTGTTCGCCGCGCTTCCCGCCTGATTACGGCCCGGGCGACGGGCGGACGAGGTCGCCGAGCGTAGATCCCGACAATGCGCGTACTTCCCGCGCCAGGTGTGGTTGGTCGCTGTAGCCGCACTCGGCCGCAATGGTGGCGGGGTCCACGCCCGCGCGAGCGCGTGCGAGCGCTCGCTGGAACCGCAGCACGCGGGACAGCGTCTTCGGCCCGTATCCGAACGCCTGGTGCGCGCGCCGACGGAGAGTTCGTTCACTCCATCCGATTGCCGACGCGGACTCGGCGACCGTCATGCCGGATCCGAGTGCGCGCGCGAGCCCGGACAGAGGAGTCGGACGGACTTCGGCCAGATCGCGTCGGACGGCCTCGACGAGACCGGACATCGGATCGTCTTCGACGGCCGCCACGATGTCGCGGACCCGGCGAGACGCCCAGATCTGCTCGAGGGAGACGCGCTGGTCACGCAATTCGGATGCGTCGACGCGGAAGAACGCGGGGCCGAGGCCCGGTGCGAACCGCACGGCGGTCAGGTTCCGGCGCGTCGCGAGGTCCGAGAACTGTGCACGTGTGTCGGGGCCGGCGACGAGGAAACCGTCTTCGTGCCAGATCAGGTCCATGCACCCATCGGGCAGAACGGTGCTGCCGCCCGACCCGACGGGAACCCGCGCGGCCTCCCAGACGACGACTCCGGAAACCCCGGACACCCACTCGCGGTACACACCGCAAGGGTAGGTGCCCGGGCCGGGTCAGTCCGATGTCTTCTTCGCCGCGGCCTTCTTGGCCGGTGCCTTCTTCGCTGCGGTCTTCTTCGCAGCGCTCTTCTTGGCGGGCGACTTCTTCGCCGCAGCCTTCTTGGTGGCCTTCTTCACGGGACCACGTGCACGCCGGTCGGCGAGCAACTCGGAAGCCCGCTCGTCGGTGATCGTCGGGACCTCGTCGCCCTTGCGCAGGCTCGCGTTGGTCTCGCCGTCGGTGACGTACGGGCCGAACCGTCCGTCCTTGATCACCATGGGCTTTTCGCTCACCGGGTCGATTCCCAGTTCGCGCAGCGGCGGAGTGGCAGCCGCCTGCCGTCCCCGTCGCTTCGGCTCGGCATAGATCTTGAGCGCTTCCTCGAGCGTGACGGTGAACATCTGCTCTTCGTCGGCGAGCGAACGCGAGTCGGTGCCCTTCTTCAGGTACGGCCCGTAGCGGCCGTTCTGCGCCGTGATCTCCTCACCGGACTCGGGATCGACGCCGACGACGCGCGGGAGCGACAGCAGCCGCAGCGCATCCTCCAACGTCACCGTCGACAGATCCATCGTCTTGAGCAGCGACGCCGTCCGCGGCTTCGGACCGGCGGCCTTCTTGGTCGCCTTCTTCACGGGCGCTTTCTTCGCAGCTTTCTTGGCGACAGCCTTCTTCGTCGCGGTCTTGGTGCCACCGCCGGCGCCGTCGACCTCGCCGACGGGGATCGGCGTCACGTCGGGCTCGGGTTCCGGCTCCGGTGTCGGTTCGGGCAGCAACTCGGTGACGTAGGGACCGAAGCGGCCTTCGCGCGCGACGATCTCGTGACCGCTCGCAGGATCGACGCCGAGAACCCGCCCCTCCTGGGGCGTGGAGAACAGCTTCTCCGCGTATTCGAGTGTCAGCTCATCGGGCGGCAGGTCGTCGGGCAGGTTCGCGCGCTGGGAGATCGGGTCGCCGTCCGGGTCGTCCGGGTTGACCACCATCCGCTCGAGGTACGGGCCGAACCGTCCGACCCGCACGTGGATCTCGCGGCCCTCCGCATCGTCGAACAGGCGGATCGAGTTGATCTCGCGGGCGTCGATGTCCTCGAGATTCTCGCTGACGAGCTTCTTCAGGCCACCCTGACGCGCGACCGATTCCTCGCCGCCGAACTGCCCGCCGAAGTAGAACCGGGTCAGCCAGTCGGTGCGGTGTTCGTGTCCGGAGGCGATTTCGTCGAGGTCGTCTTCCATGCCGGCGGTGAAGTCGTAGTTCACCAGCTGGGAGAAGTGCGATTCGAGCAAGCCGATGACGGCGAACGCCACCCAGGACGGGACGAGCGCGCTACCTCGCTTGTAGACGTATCCGCGATCGAGGATCGTCTTGATGATCGAGGCGTACGTCGACGGCCGCCCGATACCGAGTTCTTCGAGCGTCTTGATCAGGCTCGCCTCGGTGTACCGGGCCGGGGGGTTCGTCGAGTGGCCGTCGGGATCGAGCTTCGTCGCGGTGACCGCGGCCCCTTCACTGAGGTTGGGGAGGCGCGACTCGGCGTCGTCGGACTGTCCACCTGCTTCTTCGTCGACACTCTCGACGTATGCCTTCAAGAATCCGGCGAAGGTGATCGTGCGGCCCGAGGACGAGAACGTGCACTCCTCGCCGGTACCGGCAGTGCCCGTGATCCGGAGGGTGAGTGTCGTTCCGCGCACGTCGGCCATCTGCGACGCGACGGTGCGCTGCCAGATCAGCTCGTAGAGGCGGAACTCGTCCGCATCGAGACGCGAATGCAGTTCGCCCGGGGTGGCGAACACGTCGCCCGCGGGGCGGATCGCCTCGTGCGCTTCCTGCGCGTTCTTGACCTTGCGGGTGTACTGGCGCGGAGTGGGATGGACGAACTCGGCGCCGTACAGCTGGGTGGCCTGGGCGCGGGCCGCAGCGATCGCGGACTCCGACAGGGTCGTGGAGTCCGTACGCATGTACGTGATGAAGCCGTTCTCGTACAGCCGCTGCGCGATGCGCATCGTGCGTTCCGAGGAGAACCGCAGCTTGCGCCCGGCTTCCTGCTGCAGCGTCGACGTCATGAACGGCGCATACGGCTTACGGGTGTACGGCTTGCTCTCGGCCGACGAAACGGTCAGATCGGTGCCGGCAAGCGCCTCGGCAAGCCGGCGCGCACGGGCCTCGTCGAGAACCACGACGCTGTCGGACTTGAGCTTGCCGTCCGCCCCGAAGTCACGTCCCGATGCGACCCGCGAGCCGTCGATTCCGACCAGGCGCGCGCCGAACGAGCGTGGGCTCGCCGCTTCGCCCGCGTCCATCGTCGCTGCGATATCCCAGTATTCGGCCGACCGGAACGCCATCCGTTCGCGTTCCCGCTGCACGATGATGCGAGTCGCGACGGACTGCACGCGCCCGGCCGACAGGCGCGGCATGACCTTCTTCCACAGCACCGGACTCACTTCGTAGCCGTACAACCGGTCGAGGATGCGCCGGGTCTCCTGCGCGTCGACAAGATCGGTGTCCAGCTCGCGGGTGTTCTCGGCGGCCGCCCGGATCGCCGATTCGGTGATCTCGTGGAAGACCATGCGCCGGACCGGGACCTTGGGCTTGAGCGTCTCGAGGAGGTGCCAGGCGATCGCCTCGCCCTCACGGTCGGGGTCGGTTGCGAGGTAGCGCTCGTCGGCGTCCTTCAGGAGGCTTTTGAGTTCGGCGACCTTGGACTTCTTCTCCGGGCTGACGACGTACAGCGCCTCGAAGTCGTGGTCGACATCCACTCCCAGGCGCGCCCACGACTCACCCTTGTATTTCGCGGGAACGTCTGCGGCGCCGCGGGGCAGATCTCGGATGTGACCGACCGACGCCTCCACGACATAGTCGCGCCCCAGGTAGGGCGCAATTTTCTTCGCCTTCGTCGGGGATTCGACGATGACCAGCCGACGCGTACCCGAGGAGCCGTCCGAATTGCTCTTGTCTGCTGCCACCGTGCCGCCTGTGCCTTCCCTCTACCGACATGTCGCGCTTCTCGAAGACATGTATACCGACCACGTCCCCCCGACGTAGCCACACACAGGGTCGCACATCCTCGGGGAACGGCTCATCGCGTGTGGTGTTCCATCGGACCGGGATACGGCCAGACCTCCCGCGCCCGGGGGTCGTCGGGTGGCGCTCCGATGTTCTCGACGAGCCTGGTCAGGCGCCTGCGCCCGGACACTCGCAAGCCTGGCGACGGCCCTCGCGTTCCGATCAGAGTCGGTGCGATTCCTGCCCGCAGGAAAGCCTCGGCGAGTGGCGCGTGGGTGTCGGGCGTGCGCGGATCGAGGCCGAGGACGTACCGCTCGCCGTCCAGTTCCTTGCGCCCGGCGGCGAGGAACCAGGCCCGCTGCGCTCGCGAGCTGGGCACCCACTCGTAGGGCACCGTCTTCGTGATGCCGTGCATCCACTGCGAGGCCAACTGCATCGTCTCGGCGACGAAGTGCGTGGATACCGTCGTACGACCGTCCTCGGTGTCTGAGGACTCCGGTTCCAGACCGGCCTCGGTGATGAGTTGGGCGATGGCGTCGGCGCGCCACGGTGCGTCGACCGTCACGGAGACTCGAGCCCGGCCGTCGCGGACCACGACCGTGCCGTGTGCGGCGAGCAGTCCGCTCAGGTCGGTGACCGCGGGCGGCCCGAGCTCGGCGCCGAAGAACGACAGCTGGCTCATCCACTCTCCCTCCGGTCGGTCGATACCCGGAAAATGCATCGTCCCCCATCACCGATGGTGACGGGGGACGATTCAGGTGAGGAATCGAGCCTCACCTTGTGCTCAAACGAGCAATCTCTCAGACGGCGCGGACGCCGGTGGCCTGCGGGCCCTTGGTGCCCTGACCGACCTCGAACTCCACGCGCTGGTTCTCCTCGAGGGTGCGGAAACCGGCGCCCTGGATCTCGGAGTAGTGAACGAATACGTCGGCGGAGCCGTCCTCCGGAGCGATGAAGCCGAAGCCCTTCTCCGCGTTGAACCACTTCACAGTGCCCTGTGCCATGCTTTTCCTTCTCTTTCTAACACCGGATTCGACGAACCGCCGGGTACGCGATCCGCCAGGTCCCGGTTCCGACCGCTGTACTTCTCGAGTCCCCCGTTGGAAGAGCTAAAGCACCGCGCTCGCAACCATCGATCCTGCGAGCGTGCACTTTTCCAAGTCTACGAACACAGAAGCTGCGACCGGGTGTCAGTCAACCACGTTCTGGGCACGCGCAACAGTAGGAATGGGCACAAACGTGCCAATTCCCTGATCTTGTCGACCCTCGGTAGCATTTACTCGCGGGTAGCTGTTGCTGCC
>JAEZDV010000208.1 GCA_023417985.1 Actinomycetes bacterium
CCCCCCCGCCCCCCCCCCCCCCCGGGGCGGGGGGGCACGACCCGGCATCGCGACGCGCGCTCTCGACCTGACGCGACGCGCACTCGGACTCGACCGCCCGAGCCCCCGGGCCGACGTCGCCGTCGTACTGCACGGCGACGAGAGCGAAGGCCGCGGGCTCGACGCCGTGGAAACCACGCAACTGCACCGGATCCGCTTGTTCGGCGCGACCGGCACGGTCTTGATGGCGGTCGGCGCCCTCGGCGCCGGCGCGCAACCTGTACTGCAGAACCCCGTCCAGGGCGTACGTGGCCTGGGCCTCGCCGCGCGAATGCCCAGCGCCGCGCTCACCGTGACCATGACGGGCATCGTGCTCATGGTCCTGGCATGGCTTCTGCTCGGCCGTTTCGCGATCGGCCGACGGGACCCGGACGGCCAGCCCCGACGACTGACCAGGTCACAGCTCGACCGGACCCTGCTGCTGTGGATCGTGCCCCTCGTCGTCGCGCCACCGATGTTCAGCAAGGACGTCTACTCCTACCTCGCGCAGAGCGAGATCGCGGCGAGGGGGCTCGACCCCTACGCCATCGGCCCGGCCGGAGCTCTCGGCGTCGATCACGTCCTGACGCGCACCGTGCCGAACATCTGGCGCGACACCTCGGCCCCCTACGGCCCGGCGTTTCTGTGGCTCGGCGAGAAGATCGCCGCATTGACCGGGGACAACATCGTGGCGGGAATCTTCGTGCACCGCCTGTTCGCGCTGGTCGGAGTCGCGCTGATCGTGTGGGCGCTGCCCCGGCTGGCGCGTCGCTGCGGGGTCGCATCCGTGAGCGCGCTGTGGCTCGGCGCCGCGAACCCTCTGCTGCTCTTCCACCTCGTCGCCGGTGTCCACAACGAGGCCCTCATGCTCGGTCTCATGCTCACGGGCGTCGAACTCGCGCTGCGCGGGGTGTACCCCGACAGCAGGGCCGGGAACACGTCGCGAGGTCGTGCTGCGGCGTGGATCGCCGCGGGCACCGCCGTGATCGCGCTGTCTGCGATGATCAAGGTGCCGTCGCTGCTGGCACTCGGATTCGTCGGCATGGCCCTCGCCCGTCGCCGGGGAGGCGGCTTCCGGTCCGTGGCAACCACGGCGGTGATGCTCGGGGTCGGCGCGGCAGTGGTCATCGGTGTCGTCAGCTGGGGTAGCGGACTCGGCTGGGGGTGGACACAGACACTGGGCACAGCGACCGAGGTGCGCAGCTGGATGTCGATTCCGACACTTCTCGGCATGGGTACCGGCCTGGGCGGGGTCCTGCTCGGGCTCGGCGACCACACCACTGCGGTGCTGTCCATCACGCGCCCCATCGCAGCGGTCGTGGCGGCCTTCATCACGGTGCGCATGCTGCTGGCGACGCTGACCGGACGGATCCATCCGGTGGGCGCCCTCGGCGTCTCCCTCGGTGCGATCGTGCTGCTGTTTCCGGTGGTCCAGCCCTGGTACCTGCTGTGGGCTGTGATTCCGCTCGCAGCGTGGGCGACCCGTCCGATCTTCCGGATTCCCACCATCGCCTTCTCGTCGGTGGTGAGCGTGATCCTGATGCCCAACGGCGGTGAGTTCCAGCCGTTCATCATCGTGCAGGCCGCC
The DNA here is from genome assembly GCA_023417985.1 of Actinomycetes bacterium. Lineage (GTDB taxonomy): Bacteria > Actinomycetota > Actinomycetes > Mycobacteriales > Mycobacteriaceae > Rhodococcus. Next base: position 1,607 of record JAEZDV010000208.1, read on the forward strand.
ATCGCCACCATCGCGGTGGTGGGTCTGCTCATCGTGGCGACCCGCAACATCCTGCCGTGGCGGGGCGAGGAGCGCGCACCGGTGCGCCCGTCCCAGACCGCGGACGCCTAGGCTGGAACCCTGTGACCCCGAGTTCTCCCCCCGGCGCAGTGCCGGCCGTGCGCCTGGACGGCGTTGTGAAGACATTTGGGGGCGTCACCGCGGTGGATCACCTCGACCTGACCGTCGAGCGTGCTCAGGTGCTCGCCCTGCTCGGCCCCAACGGTGCCGGCAAGACCACGACCGTGGAGATGTGCGAGGGGTTCGTCACCCCCGACGAAGGCGCCGTCCGGGTGCTCGGACTCGACCCCGTCGCCGACTCCGACGCGCTCCGTCCTCGTATCGGGGTGATGCTGCAGGGCGGCGGCGCCTATCCGGGATCCCGCGCGGGTGAGATGCTCGATCTGGTGGCCGCCTACTCGGCCGACCCACTCGATCCGGACTGGTTGCTGCAACGGCTCGGCCTGGACGAAGCCCGGCGTACCCCTTACCGCCGGTTGTCCGGCGGCCAGCAACAACGCCTCGCTCTGGCGTGCGCCCTCGTCGGCCGGCCCGAACTGGTGTTCCTCGACGAACCCACGGCGGGGCTCGACGCGCCGGCGCGCCTGCTGGTGTGGGAGTTGATCGACGCATTGCGCCGCGACGGCGTGAGCGTGCTGCTCACCACCCACCTGATGAACGAAGCCGAGGAACTCGCCGACGAGATCGTCATCATCGATCACGGCCGGGTCGTCGCCGCGGGAACTCCCGAGGAGGTCATGCGCACCGGCGCGGAGGGCCAGCTGTGGCTGACCGCCCCGCCGGCGCTGGACGTGGCGCCGCTACAGGCTTCGCTGACCGGAGTCTGCCGGGTCCGGGAGGCACAGCCCGGCCGCTACCTCGTCGAGGGCACGGTCGATCCGGGCGTGGTCGCGACGGCAGCGCAGTGGTGCGCGTCGCTGGGTGTGCTGGCCACCGAGATCCGGGTGGATCAGCGCAGCCTCGAGGACGTGTTCCTGGAACTGACCGGACGGGAGCTGAGAGGGTGAGCGTGACCCACGACCGACTGGCGAACAATCGTTTCGCCGAGGGGACCTTCACACCCCGCCCGACGCCGAACGCGGCGGCGAAGATGCTGGCGGCGCAGACCCGCATGGAACTGAAACTGCTTCTGCGCAACGGCGAGCAGTTGCTGCTGACGATGTTCATCCCCATCACACTGTTGATCGGCCTCACGCTGTTGCCGATCGCCGATCTCGGCGAGGACCGCGCGGCCCGGGTGCTGCCCGCCGTCATGATGGTGGCCATCATGTCGACCGCCTTCACCGGTCAGGCCATCGCAGTCGGATTCGACCGCAGATACGGTGCATTGAAAAGGATCGGTGCGACAGCACTTCCCAAGTGGGGCATCATCGCAGGTAAAAGCGGTGCGGTCGGACTCGTAGTGGTACTGCAATCAATTCTGCTGGGCGGTATCGGGGTCGCGCTCGGATGGCGCCCAACCGCCGTCGGACTCCTCGTGGGCGCCGTCGTGATCGCAGTCGGAACGGTGATGTTCGCGACACTCGGCCTGCTCCTCGGTGGCACACTGCGTGCCGAGATCGTGCTCGCCCTGGCGAACATCGTGTGGTTCGTCCTCCTCGGCGTCGGCAGCATCGTGCTGCTCGACGACGTCGTTCCCGAGGCCCTGCTGCACGTCGTGCGGCTCGTGCCGTCGGGCGCGCTGACGCTCGCGCTGGACACCGCTGTGGCGGGCGGGGTGGATTGGCTGTCGATCGTGGTTCTGGTGGCGTGGACGGTGGCCGCCGGGGTCGCCGCTGTGAGATGGTTCCGCTTCACCTGATCGGCGCACCACCCAACTACACCTTGTAGTGGACGAGCCCGTAGCATCGGCACCGTGTTGTATCGCGGCTACCTGAGCCTTGTCGACCGTCTCCCGCTGCCGTCTCTCCGGACGCAGCGGATCATCGCGCTCCTGACGATCATCACCCAGGGTGGCATCGCAGTGACCGGTTCCGTGGTCCGTGTGACCGCGTCGGGACTCGGCTGCCCCACCTGGCCTCAGTGCTTCCCCGGATCGCTGGTTCCGGTCGGAGTGTCGAGCAACGTGCACACGCTGCACCAAGTCGTCGAGTTCGGGAACAGATTGCTCACGTTCGTCGTCGTGGCCGTCGCAGCGGCCATCGTCCTCGCGGTGACCCGGGCGCGCAGGCGCCGGGAAGTGATCGTGTGGGCGTGGCTCATGCCCGCCGGCACCGTCATCCAGGCGATCCTCGGGGGCATCACCGTCCTCGCGGGCCTGGTGTGGTGGACCGTCGCGATCCACATGCTCGCCTCCATGCTGATGGTCTGGCTCGCCGTGATCCTCTACACCAAGGTCGGTGAACCGGACGACGGGGTGATCGTACAAGTGTTGCCGCAGCCCCTTCGCTGGCTCACGGCACTGTCCGCTGTCGCGCTGGCGGGCGTTCTCGTCCTGGGCACCATGGTGACCGGCGCGGGGCCCCACGCCGGCGACAAGAGCATCGAGAACCCTGTCCCCCGCCTCGACCTCGACATCACGATGCTGGTGCACCTCCACGCCGAAGCACTCGTCGGCTATCTGGCGCTGCTCGTCGGCCTCGCCTTCGCCGTCTACGCTCTCCACGCACCCGAGGCAGTCAAGACCCGGCTGAAGGTCCTGCTCGTGCTCGTCGGACTCCAGGCGGGCATCGGACTCGTGCAGTTCTGGACCGACGTGCCGGCCGTGCTGGTCGTGCTGCACGTCGCGGGCGCCGGATTGTGCACCGCGGCGACCGCCGCGGTGTGGGCCGCCGGACGGATACGCACCACTGCCCCCGCGCCCGAGCCTGTGCCGGTCTAGCAACCCCACTGCAAACGACTCGGGGCCCGGCCCCGAGTCGTTTGCAGTGGGTTGCTAGACCGGCACAGGCGCGGGCGCGGGGGCAGTGGTGCGTAGCCGTCCGGCGGCCCACACCGCGGCGGTCGCCGCGGTGCACAATCCGGCGCCCGCGACGTGCAGCAC
>JAEZDV010000214.1 GCA_023417985.1 Actinomycetes bacterium
CACAATCTCGGTAAGCCGCCGCGGCACCTCGTGCTGCTGCACCTCGACGGATCGGCGGACGGCCGACCCGAGACGGGTGACGACGTGACCGCCGGCGGCAGGACCGTCGGACGGATCGGCACCATCGTCGATCACTTCGAACTCGGCCCGATCGCGCTCGCCCTCGTCAAGCGCACCATCACGCCGGAGACACCGCTCGTCGCAGGTCCGTGCGCGGCGGCGATCGACCCGGACTCGATACCCGCAGACGACGCCGTGCAGGCCGGAAGGCAGGCCGTCGAGCGACTGCGCGGCCGATGACCACCGCCCGGGTCGACGCGGTGTGCGTCGTTCACGCCCTGCGCGAGACCGGGTTGCGCCGCGTTCCCCTCACCGGCATCGACAAGCGTCCCGTCGAAGGCGCGGTCCACGTCGGCGAATCGGGCCTGGCCGGTGACCACCAGTGCGACACTGCGCACCACGGCGGCCGATACAAGGCGGTCTACGCGTACGGCGAGGACGAAGCCCGGCGCTGGGCGGCCGAACTCGGCCGGGACCTCCCGATCGGGTGGTTCGGCGAGAACCTCCGGGTGAGCGGGATGTCGCCCACCGACGCTGTCATCGGCGAGCGGTGGCGGGTCGGCGACGACGGACTGCTGCTCGAGGTGACCGGGCCACGTACGCCCTGCCGCACATTCCGCGACTGGTCCGGCGAACCGGACTGGGCGGCGCGGTTCACAGAGCGCTCGGACACCGGCGCATATCTGAAGGTGCTCACCGAAGGATCGGTGCGGGCATCCGACACGATCACGGTCGAGTCCGTCCCCGGGCACGGCGTGACGGTGCGAGACCTGTTCACCGGCCGGAATCCGGAGCGACTCGCGGTGATGCTCGGGCAGCAGGAAGATCTTCCGCCGAAAGTGGCGGAGAAGGCACGCCGGCGTATCGCCGGCCGGAAGGTGGAACAGCAGTGAGCGTGGAACTGGTCGAGGTCGTGCGCTCCGGATTCCGGGAGTGCGTCCACCGCGGGTCGTTGATCGTGCTCGACCCGCGCGGCGAGGTGGTGATCTCCCTCGGCGAGGTGCACACCCCGATCTATCCGCGCTCGTCGAACAAGCCGCTGCAGGCCGTCGCGATGCTGCGGGCGGGTTTCGTGCCCCGCACCTCCGCCGAACTGGCCATCGCCACCGCGTCGCACGAAGGTCAGGCCGACCACATCGAACTGGTCGAGGACCTGCTCACCGAGCACGGGTTCGACGAGCAGGCGCTGCAGTGCCCCGCCGATCTGCCCGGCAACGAACTCGCCCGCGCCGAGGTGCTCGCCGCCGGACGCGCGCCGCGCGCCGCATACATGAACTGCTCCGGAAAGCACGCGGCCATGCTGGCCGTGTTCGCCGCCCGGGGCTGGGACACCGAGACGTATCTCGATCCCGGCCACCCGCTGCAGGAAGGTGTCGTCGAGACCATCGCCGATCTGACCGGGGACATCGAGGAGACGGATCTCGGCATCGACGGGTGTGGACTCCCGATCGTCCCGGTGCCGCTGATCAATCTGGCCCGCGCGTACGCGCGTCTCGCGACCGCGGAACCCGGCACCCCCGAACGCGCCGTGGCCGACGCGATCCGCGAGCATCCCTTCCTGATCTCGGGCACCGGGAAGGACGATCTGCGTCTGATGCGCGCCGTGCCCGGTTTGTTCTGCAAGGCGGGCGCCGACGGCGTCCACGCCGGTGCGCTCCCGGACGGAACCGCTTTCGCTTTCAAGATCGACGACGGGCACGAGCGTGCACGACTGCCGCTCTCCGCAGCGCTCCTGCACCGGCTCGGCGCGGGCGACGCGGAGGTCCTCGCGACCCTCGCTTCGCAGCCGGTTTCGGGTGGAGGAGCGCGCGTCGGCACCGTTCGGGCCGTCCCGGGGGTGTTCTGAAGGGCACATTCGACGACGTTCGATACTCATAGCTGCAGGTCGGGTCCGTTTGAGACGTAAAGGACACCGGGCCGGACAGGTGCGTGGGAGCGCAACCGACTTTTCCACGCTAAAGTGGGCCACAGGAAAATACTCAACTCACCGGGGCCGCCAAATTTCCCCAGGCCGCCCCGTCAAAGCGCGAGGGGGTTAGTCATGGGCCGCGGCCGGGCTAAGGCAAAGCAGACCAAGGTTGCACGGCAACTCAAGTACAGCTCGCCGTCCACCGACTTCGAGAACCTCCAACGAGAGTTGTCTGGTGGTGTAACCAACTCGCAGCGTGACGAGGTCTTCGCAGACCAGCGTGCCGGTTGGGACGACGATTACGACGACGATTTTCGTCGTTGACTCACCTTTCTTTCTGACGGAGGGGGCAGCCGAGAACTCGGCACCCCCTCCGTCAGTGGTGTAGTCGGCTTTTCATCGAGTGGGCCCCGGCGGTGGTGACACCGCGACGGTCCACCATTTTTCGACCTCTCCGCCCGCCGGCATCGCCAGGTGGCGCGAGAACTGTAGTCGTAGAACAGATTTCACACAGACAAGTCCGGTCCCCCACCCCGCAGGGTGAGGGACCGGACTTGTTGCGTGCGGGACTCAGAAGCGCGGGTGGTCTCCTGCGAGGATCGCGCGTTCGTCGGAGCCGTCCTGCGCCCGGCGGACGGTGCCGAGGGTCCAGCAGTCGATGTGGCGGGCGGTGAGCACCGCCAGCGCCCGGTCGACGTCCTCGGGAGCCACGATCGCCACCATGCCCACGCCCATGTTGAACGTCTTCTCCATCTCCGCACGCTCCACGCGACCGCGCTGCGCGATGAGGCCGAAGACCGGTGCCGGGCTCCACGTGGTGCGGTCGAGTTCGGCGACGAGGCCCTTCGGCATCACGCGCGCGAGGTTCGCGGCGAGGCCGCCACCGGTGACGTGGCAGAACGTGCGCACCTCGGTTTCGGCAGCGAGTGCGAGGCAGTCCTTGGCGTAGATGCGGGTCGGCTCGAGCAGTTCCTCACCGAGAGTGCGGCCGAACTCGTCGACGTGCGCGGTCAGGCTCATCTTGCCGATCTCGAGCAGAACCTTGCGGGCGAGCGAGTAGCCGTTGGAATGCAGGCCCGAGGCGCCCATGGCGATCACGACGTCACCGGGACGGACCCGTTCGGGGCCCAGCAGCTTGTCGGCCTCCACGACACCCACGCCGGTCGCGGAGATGTCGTAGTCGCCGTCGGCCATCACGCCGGGGTGCTCCGCCGTTTCGCCGCCGAGCAGCGCACAACCGGCCTGGACGCAGCCTTCGGCGATGCCCGCGACGATTTCGGCGACCCGCTCCGGAACGACCCGGCCCACGGCGATGTAGTCCTGCAGGAACAGCGGTTCGGCACCACACACCACGAGGTCGTCGACGACCATCGCGACGAGGTCGAGCCCGACCGTGTCGTGCTTGTCGAGCGCCTGCGCCACCGCGAGTTTGGTACCCACGCCGTCGGTGGATGCGGCGAGCAGCGGCTCCTTGTAGTCGCGTTTGAGCGCGAACAGGCCCGCGAACCCACCCAGACCGCCGAGCACCTCCGGGCGCGTGGCCCTTTTCGCGTGCGGCGCGAACAGTTCGATGGCACGGTCACCGGCCTCGATGTCCACGCCCGCCGCGGCGTAGGAAGCTCCGGGGGTTGTCTCCTCGGTCATGGGTTGTCGGCTCCAGCCTCGAGTTGTCGATCTACTGTGATTTGAAGGTGGCCGGTATCCGTCACGGGACATGCTGAGCGCACGCCGAACAGTGCCGACCGCGGGACTTACGGTACCCGACCAGGTTCTACGGACGACTGAGAACGTCTACGTTGGCGTTCTCGAGGACCGTCGGGGTCGGGGAATCCGTATCGACGACGCCTTCGACGGCGTCGATCCCGGCCGTGTGCCCGGTGGGCAGCGGAATCGGGTAATGACCGTCGAAACACGCTGCGCACAAGCGCGTTGCGGGCTGCTCGGTGGCACCGATCATCCCGTCGATCGAGATGTAGCCGAGCGAATCGGCACCGATCGACCGTCGCACCATCTCGACCATCAGGTCGTAGTCGTGCTCGTCGTCGTTGTCGCGGTCGCGGGTTCCCCCACCGTTCGCGATCAGCTCCGCCGGCGAGGCGAAGTCGATGCCGTAGAAGCACGGCCACTTCACCGGCGGCGACGCGATCCGGACGTGGATTTCGAGGGCACCGGCCTCGCGGAGCATCCGGATGAGCGCGCGCTGGGTGTTGCCCCGGACGATCGAATCGTCGACCACGACGAGACGCTTGCCGCGGATCACCTCACGCAGCGGGTTGAGCTTGAGACGGATGCCCAGCTGCCGGATGGTCTGGCTCGGCTGGATGAAGGTGCGGCCCACGTAGGCGTTCTTCATCAGGCCCTGGCCGTAGGGCAGGCCCGAGCCCTGCGCATAGCCGACGGCAGCGGGGGTGCCCGATTCGGGAACAGGGATCACGAGGTCGCCGTCGACCGGATGTTCCTTGGCCAGGCGACGGCCGATCTCGACGCGCGTCGCGTGCACCGACCGGCCGGCGATGGTGGAGTCCGGGCGGGCCAGGTAGACGTACTCGAACACGCATCCCTTCGGCTCCGGAGCGGCGAAGCGCGAGGACCGCACGCCGTTCGCGTCGATGGCGAGGAGCTCACCGGGCTCGATGTCGCGGACGAAGGAGGCGCCCACGATGTCGAGGGCGGCGGTCTCGCTGGCGACCACCCATCCACGATCGAGACGTCCCAGGCACAACGGACGGATGCCCCACGGATCGCGCGCTGCGTACAGCGTGTGCTCGTCCATGAACGTCAGGCAGAACGCGCCCTGGAGGGTCGGAAGCAGCTCCATGGCGGCTTCTTCGATGGTGCTGTTGCGTGCGGCATGCGCGAGCAGGGCACCGACCGTGTCGGAGTCCGAGTTCGCCGCACCGGGACGCTTGGGGTCGAGCACGCCGAGGCGGCGACCGCGTTCGGCGAGGGCGGCGGTATTGACGAGATTGCCGTTGTGTCCGAGTGCGACACCCGATCCGGACGCGGTGGTCCGGAAGATCGGCTGAGCGTTCTCCCACGTCGTGGAACCCGTGGTCGAGTAACGGCAGTGACCGATGGCGATGTGGCCGGGCATCGCGGCGAGGGTCTGCTCGTCGAAGACCTGGCTCACGAGGCCCAGGTCCTTGAACACCAATACCTGCGAACCGTCGGCGCCGGCGATGCCGGCGGCCTCCTGGCCGCGGTGCTGCAGGGCATAAAGGCCGTAGTAAGTGAGTTTGGCCACGTCCTCACCCGGAGCCCAGACTCCGAAGACGCCGCACTC
>JAEZDV010000237.1 GCA_023417985.1 Actinomycetes bacterium
GGGGGGGGGGGCTCCGCCCCGCACGCCGGAGATGCGGACCCGGTCGGTTCCGCTGTTCTCGAGGATCGCGGTGTCGAGTCGGGCGGTGACATCGGGACCGGGGTAGCGAGCGCCGCCGATCTCGTAGAGCAGTTGCGCCGTGACCGTGCCCGCTGTGACGGCCCCGCCGGTGCCGGGATGTTTCGTGACCGTCGACGAACCGTCGGCTTCGATCTCGGCGATCGGGAAGCCCGGCCGCTCGAGGTCGTCGAGTTCGGTGAAGAATGCGTAGTTGCCTCCGGTGGCCTGCGCTCCGCATTCGATGACGTGCCCGGCGACGACCGCACCGGCTAGTTTGTCGAACTCGTCTGCGCGCCAACCGAAGTGCGCTGCGGCAGGCCCGACGGTGAGGGATGCGTCGGTGACCCGCCCGGTCACGACGATGTCTGCACCCGAACGAAGGCAGTCGACGATGCCCCACGCACCGAGGTAGGCGTTCGCCGTCATCGGCCGGGGATCATCCGCGAGCCCGAGTTCGTCGATGCGCCCGAGCAGATCGTCACCTTCGACGTGCGCCACCGTGACGCCGAGACCGAGCCGTCCGGCCAGTTCGCGCACCGCGTCCGCCAGTCCCGCGGGGTTGAGGCCCCCGGCGTTCGTCACGATCCGGACGCCCTTGTCGAGTGCGAGCCCCATGCACTCCTCGAGTTGGCGCAGGAAGGTCTTCGCGTACCCGAGATCGGGGTTCTTCATCCGATCGCGGCCGAGGATGAGCATGGTCAGTTCGGCAAGGTAATCGCCTGTGAGGTAATCGAGTTCACCGCCCTCGAGCATTTCGCGCATCGCGGACAGCCTGTCTCCGTAGAAACCGGAGCAGTTGCCGATGCGCACGGCACGGTGATTGTCGCGCGCGGGCACCCCCGGCACGGAGGTCACGGCACCGCCTCGCCGGGCGCGCGACCCGCTCCGGGCGGGCCGGCGAACGCCTGCGCGAAGTCGAGCCAGGCGTCGGCGTCCGAGCCGGTGGCGACGAGCGCGGTGTCGGCGCGGTGCACCCGTTGCGTGACGAGCATGCAGAAGTCGAGTGCCGGTCCGGTGACGGTCTGACGCGCGTCGTCGGGTCCCCAGGTCCATTCGCTCCCGTCGGGTGCGGTGAGAGCGACACGGAAGGGCTCGGCGGGCGGCGTCTCGTCACGGATGATGTATGCGAAGTCGCGAGTGCGGACACCGAGGTGAGCAATGTGCCGTAGCCGGGTGGTGGGCGTTCGTACGACCCCGAGGGTGTCGGCGACATCGCCGCCGTGAGCCCATGTCTCCATCAGCCGTGCCGTCGCCATCGACGCAGCCGACATCGGCGGCCCGTACCAGAGGATCTTCGTGCCCTGCGGAACGTCGGCGAGAGAGAGCGTGAGTTCGTGGCGCGCCGCTCGCCAGTCACCGAGCAGGTCGGCCGGCGGGAGTTGTGCCAGTTCCGCGGCTCCGGAGTCGACGAAACCGAGCGGGTCGGCGAACGCTTCGGCGACTGCGGCTCGGAAGGCGTCGGGATCACGGATGGCGGTGAGGGCAGCGCGATCGGTCCACAGCAGGTGGCCGATCTGGTGCGCGATCGTCCAGCCCTGCGCGGGTGTGGCGTCGGCCCACCGATCGGCGGGCAGGTCGGCGACGAGATCGTCCAGTGCGTCCCCCTCGGCCCGGAGGTCGTCGAGCAGGGCGTGCAGGTCCGCAGCGCGATTGTGCAACTCCACCATGCGACAAGGGTCACACGTGCGCGCGCAAGAATCAAGCAGTCATGCTTGTTTTCTGTCGCGCGGGTGTCCGCACGGTCGGCGAGACTGGGCCACGACATGACAGGGCGCACGACAACGACGACTGCGGAGGACGGATGGCCGACAAGGATCAGGGGGGCACCGCGCTGCCCGTCGTGGCGGTGCTGGGGGCCGTGCTGTCGATGCAGTTCGGGGCCGCTTTTGCGACGACCCTGTTCGATCAGGCGGGTGCGGCGGGCACGGTCACCGTGCGACTGCTCTTCGCCGCACTGGTGTTGTGTGCGATCGCGCGCCCCCCGGTCCACCGGTGGACCCGCGTCGAGTGGCAGGGAGTGCTCGCACTCGGAGCGAGCCTCGCGGTGATGAACACGTTCTTCTACGCAGCCCTCACGCGACTGCCCCTGGCCACCACGGTCACGATCGAATTCCTCGGGCCGCTCACCGTCGCGGCCGTGCTGTCGCGGCGGGTCCGAGACGGCGTGTGGGTGCTGCTCGCACTCGCCGGGATCCTGTGTCTCGGCGCGGCCCACGGCGACGGGCTTGCTGCGGGCCTCGATCCGGTGGGCGTCGCATTTGCGCTCGTCGCGGCGGCCGCGTGGGCGGGATACATCGTCGCCGGGTCGCACGTCGCGACGTCGCTTGCCGGCTCGGCACTGTCCGGCACCGCGGGCCTCGCGGGCGCAACAGCGATCGCAGCAGTGGCGGTGCTGCCGCTCGGCATCGTCTCCGCCGGAACCCGGATGCTCTCCCCGACGTTCCTCGCGGCCGGTTTCGCCGTAGCGCTGCTGTCCTCTGTGATCCCGTACAGCCTCGAGATCCGCGCCCTACGCGACCTGTCCAAGAACGTGTTCGCCATCCTGATCGCGCTCGAACCCGCAGCCGCCGCGCTCGCCGGCGTGCTCGTACTCGGCCAGTTCCTCGACCCGCTCTCCGCTGCGGGCATCACGCTCGTCGTCGTCGCCGGGATCGGGGCGTTGCGCAATCCGCGGCCCCAGGCGGCCGTGGCACCGCTCCCGGAGGTCAGCGGCCGCGAGTGATCGACCGGACGAGTTCACCGGCGAGCCCGGCGAGCGCACGCGGCGGACGCCACACGGCGCGCAGCACCCGGGACAGATCGAGCCCGTCGACCTCCACCGCACGCAATCGGCCGGACTCGAGATACTCGGCCACCGCGAGCGTGCTGAGAACCGCGGGACCCACGCCACCGAGCACGCTGGTCCGTACCGCCGCGCTGCTGCCGAGTTCGAGCAGAGGCGCCGGCCGCTCGTATTCCTCGAGCGCGAGGTCGAGCGTGCGGCGGGTACCCGACCCGACCTCCCGCACGACCAGCGGTGTCGCAGCCAACTCGGCGACGGTCAGCCGTCGCCGCTTACGTGCCCACGGGTGGTTCGGCGGCACGACGACCACCAGACGGTCTCGCGCGACCGGCACACTGTGGAGGCCTTCCGGCACCGACGGCCCCTCGACGAAGCCCACATCGCACTCGCCTGCGGCGACGGCGTCGCACACCTGCATCGAATTGTGTACCTGCAACTGGATCTGCACATCGCTGTGGACCGCGCGGAACTCTCCGAGCCAGCGTGGAATGAGATGCTCGGCCACCGTCATCGACGCCGCGACAACGAGTTCGGGATGGTGGTCGACGCGCAGCGCGGCCGCGGCGTCGAGCATGCGGTCGATGTCGGCGAGAGCCTCTCGCGCCCAGTGCGCGACGACGGTGCCCTCCGGGGTGAGCACCGATCCCGTACGTCCCCGGCGGACCAGCACCGTGCCGAGTTGTTTCTCGAGCCGTCGCAACATGCGCGTCGCGTTGGGTTGAGCGATCCCGGCAGTCCGCGCGGCTGCGCCCAGACCGCCGTGGTCGTCGATCCCGACGAGCAGGGCGAGGGCAGCCAGGTCCGGCCGATCAGTCATGCCGATACGATATGCCACATTGTCAATTCATATCGATTCGATATGACCTCATGCCGGATCGGCGGCTAGTCGTGGAGGGCAATCCACGACAAGCTCGAAGCATGGTCGCCGTCATCGCTCCTCTCCGTCCCGAGCCCCTGCGCCGGCGCATACGTCCTGTCGTTCCCGGGTTGGCCGTCGCAGCAGCAGGTGCCGCGGTCGCGCTGGCCACCGCACAACTGTTCTCCGGTACGAGCCCCCTGCTGATCGCGATCGTGCTGGGAGTCGCCGTGGCCAACGTGGGACCGCACCTTGCGGTGCTCGAACCGGGTCTGACGCTGGCCTCCAAGCGCCTCCTCCGAGTCGGTGTCGCACTGCTGGGACTGCAACTCGCGATATCCGATGTCCTCGGGCTCGGCTGGGGCGCGATGGGTGTCGCGGCCGCCGTGGTCGTCGCAGGCATCGGCGGCGCACTGCTGCTCGGAAAGTGGCTCGGCGTCGGATGGTCCGAACGAGTGCTCATCGCGTGCGGCTTCTCGATCTGCGGCGCCGCAGCAGCCGCCGCCGTCGACGGCGTGATCGATGCGCGCAAACGGGAACTCGTCACGACGATCGCTCTCGTCGTCGTGTTCGGCACCGCAATGATCCCGCTCCTCCCCGCCCTCGCCGGCGCCTTCGGACTCGACTCGACCGAGGCGGGCATGTGGGCGGGAGCAGCGATTCACGAGGTTGCCCAGGTCGTAGCGGCGGGAACCGCACTCGACGCGCCGACGGCAGCCGCCGGCGGTGCGCTCGCCGTCGCGGTCACCGTCAAACTCGCACGAGTCGCGTTGCTGGCCCCGGTGGTCGCCGTCGTCGGCGCCGTGGCGAGGCGCGGCGGGAAGGCACGGCGCGACGGGCACGCTCCTCCGCTCGTACCTGCGTTTCTCGTGGGCTTCCTGGTCCTCGTCGCCGTGCGCGCGACCGGCATGGTCCCGCCACAGGCGCTGGAGGTCGCGCACAGCGCTCAGGTCGCGCTGCTCACCGTCGCGATGTTCGCGCTGGGAACGGGCGTACGCCGCGACATGATTCGCGGACTGGGATGGCGCCCGCTGGTGCTGGCCGGCGCGACGACGGTGTGGGTTGCGGCGATCGCACTGGCCGGTGTCCTCGTGATCGCCTGAGGCCAGGAGCTTTCGGTCGCTCGGGTCACGTGTCCGCTCGTTCGCGGCGATGTACTCGGGCCGAGGAAGGCAGGGCCGATGACGCCAGGAGGGCGAGCTTGTCCGCGTCCGCACTACCGGCATCGGCATGGAAGACGACGAGATGGAGGTGCTCGGCACCGCCGATGCCGAGTCTCTCCCGGTTGAGGGTCATCTCACCGACCTGCGGGTGGTCGAATCGCATGGGCGATCCGTACTGCCCCTTCACGTCGTGCCGCGCCCAGAGCTCGCGGAACCGAGGGCTTGCGAGTGACAGCTCACCGGCGAGTTCGATGAACCGCACGTCGTCGACATCGTTGCCCACCGACTGTCGCAGATTTCCGATGAGGCACTGCGTGGAGTTCTCCCAGTCGGGATACAGCGCCTGCTCGGCAGGGTCCAAGAACATCGCCTTCAGCTGATTGCCTCCCACGACGAATCGCGGTGAGAGGGCCTCGGCCACACGGTTCGAGGCCAGAACGTCGAAGTACCGCCCCTCGATATACGCGGGTTGCGCCAGCGATTCCACGAGCTTCGCCGCACCGGACGGCACACGCTCCTTGCGGGGGCGCCGCGTCCGCCGAGGCTTCTCTGTCACCAACGTCATGAGATAGGCGAGGTGATCGTCGTCGAGTCGAAGCACACGAGCAATCGACTCGAGTACCTGGGTGGACGGGTTGCGGTCGCGGCCGCGCTCGAGCCGCAGATAGTAGTCGGCGCTGATTCCCGCGAGCATGGCGACTTCTTCTCGCCGGAGACCGGGCACTCGCCGCGCTCCGAAGTCGGGAATGCCCGCCTGCTGCGGTGTCACCAGTCCGCGGCGCGCGCGGAGGTACTCCCCCAAGGTGTTGGGCCGATTCGTCATGACACCAACGTAGAACGTCCGGGGCGACGGAGAGGGGCCCTGTCACTCCCTGGGACAGCCGGGGCACTGCACCCCGCGCGCGGCCGGTCATAGCGTCTCCAACAGCCCATCGGGGCACCGCCGAACAGGAGAAACACGTGACCGTCATGCTGATCACCGGAGCCAACAAGGGCATCGGCTTCGAGACCGCCGCACAACTGACCCGGCTCGGCCACACCGTCTACATCGGGGCACGGAACGCCGAACGAGGCGAGAAGGCCGCGGCCGAACTGGGTGCGCAGTTCGTCCAGCTCGACGTAACCGACGATGGATCGGTGGCCGCGGCGCTGGCGACCATCGACTCGGCCGAGGGACACCTGGACGTACTCGTGCACAACGCCGGCATATCCGGCGACGGGATCGTCGATGGTCCGACCGCTCTCCGTGTGTTCGACACCAATGCTGTCGGCATCGTCCGGGTCAACGAGGCGGCAATCCCCTTGCTCCGCAAGTCGCAGAATCCGGTGGTCGTCACGGTGTCCAGCAGCGCCGGTTCCTTCTGGGCGGTGAACAATCCGGAACGGCCGGAGTTCGCGCTACCCGCCACGCTCTACTCGGCGTCCAAATCGGCCGCGACCATGCTCATGGTGCAGTACGCGAAGACCGAACCCGGCATCAAGTTCAACGCGCTAGAACCCGGCTTCACGGACACCGACATGACCGCTGCCCTGGGCCTGTCCGGTGGTCGTTCCGTCGAGGAAAGCGCCAGGACGGTCGTGCGTCTGGCGACGATCGGCGCCGACGGACCCACGGGGACACTCCAGGACGAGGCGGGGGTACTCGCCTGGTAGCCGGGCGATCCTGAGACGCGACGGCGCCGGGTCGAGGCAGGGCACTCACCCGGCTCCGGACACAGCGATGAGTACGGCCGCCGTGGTCGCGAGCACCACGACGCTCGCCGCGACCAGAATGTTGCGCCACCAGAAATAGTCCACCTCCCCGGCGACGAAATCTCGCACGCGGGCACGGTGACGGAACCTGGCGGAGAGCAACACGATCACGGCGGGTGCGAGACACACCAATCCCACGGCCGCGACCACCGGACCCGGCCCCGGAGCGAACCGCATGAACCCCAGCACCACCGCGCCCAGGGCCGCCCCGGTCCGCATCCAGGCGAGGCTCGTGCGTTCGGGCTGAAGCCCGGGGTCGTCGTGTCTCATTCCGCGGTCACACCGCTATCGCGACGGCGAGCCCGATCCCCGCCGTCGCGAGCAGTGCGGCGAGCAGGAACGACGCCCACGGTAGCGGGAGCGGCTGTCGGGTGCGCATCGCTCGCTCGACACTCAGCCAGCGGGCCACCGCTACGACCACGAGGATGGCGGCGCACATGAGCAGCGCGCAGGCGAACGCGGTGCGAATACCCGAGGCGATGACATCGCCGGCGAAGGCCTCGAGCCCCACGGCGGCGGCGATCAGACCGAGCGCCGTCCGGATCCACGCGAGGAAGGTGCGCTCGTTGGCGAGGGTGAATCGCGGGTCGGGGTCCTCACCGTCCCGCAGTGCCTTCGGACGCCACCCGCCCGGGCTCGAATCCACAGATCCGACCCTAGCGTGCGCGCGGTCCTCCCGAGGGGAGTCAGCCGACGACGAGGTCCGTGCCCCGGGCTTCGACCGGCTGTGCCTTCAGCGGGCGCTTGGCTGGACCCTGCACCACCGACCCGTCGAGTGCGAATTTGCTGCCGTGGCATGCGCACACGATCGTGTCGCCTTCCACGGAGGTGATGTTGCAGCCCTGATGCGTGCACAGCGCGAGAAACGCGCAGAAGTCGCCCTCGGTGGGTTGCGTAAGAACCAGTCGCCTGCCCTCGAGAAGCACCCCGCCGCCGACGGGGACATCCGCGACCGCTGCGACCACTTCGGCGTCGGGGCCGGGGCGCGCCGTCGTCGTCGGGGCCTGTGCCTGCGGCACATCGCCTGAAGAGTCGGTGGACGCACCACACGCCGCCAGAGCGGCAACGGCCGCCGCGGCTCCGGCTCCGCCGAGCAGTGTGCGCCGAGGAAGGGCGGTCCGGTCGGAAGAATCGAGGCTCATGCACATGTCCGTTTCGTTCGCGGTCTCTGCTCCGGCCGAGCCTATCGGGGAACGCGAACGGGGGCCGCGACGTACGTCACGGCCCCCGCAGCACGGAGATGTTCGATGCGCCACCGCACCGGCCCTTCGGTCAGTGCATCACGACGGGGGCGCCTGTGCCCTCGGGCTTCTCGGCGCGTTTCCGGGGAAGGAACGCCGCCGGGATCAGCGCGAAGACCATCACGATCGTCGCGACGAGGAAGGTGAACCCGAACGCCTCGGCAAGTGAACTCAGCACCGACTGCTGCATCTCGGGCGGAAGCTGCGCGAGCATCTCGGCGTCGGGCTGCCCGGACGAACCCTCGGGCGCTCCCGCAGGCGCGATGATCCGGCTGGTGAGAATCACCGACATCGCCGCGGTGCCGATGGAACCGGCGGCCTGCTGGACGATGTTCATCAGCGTCGATCCCCGCGCGATACTGCTGTCGGTGAGGGTCTGCAGAGCAGCGGTCATGGTGGGCATCATCGTGCAGCCCATACCCATGCCCATCACGAACAGCGCGCCCAGGAGCAGCGGGTAACCGGTGTCGACTCCGACCTGGGTGAACACGCTCATGCCCAGGGCGACGAGAGCGAGACCCGTCAGCACGATCTTCCCCGGACCGATACGGTCGACCAACTGTCCGGCGATGGGCATCGTGAGCATCGCGCCGATACCCTGCGGCGCGAGCAGGAGTCCGGCCGCCAGGGTGGTCTCACCTCTTACCTGGAGGAAGTAACTCGGGAAAAGCAGTCCCGCACCGAAGAATCCGATGGCGAACACCGACATCGTCAGAACGGCGAAGGTCAGCTGCCGGTTGCGGAACAAGTTCAGGTCGATGAGCGGATGGTCGGTTCGCAGTGCGTGAACGACGAACGCTGCGACGAGCGCGAGACCGGCGAGGCCGCTGACCAGTACCCGCGCGGAGGCGATGGTGCCGGTCTCCGGGAGGGACGAGACCCCGAACAGGAACAGCGCGAGTCCCGGCGAGAGCAGCAGCATGCCCTTGAAGTCGAAGGACTCCGACGCCTTCGGTGCGTCCTTCGGTAGCACCACCACGGCGACGATCAGCGCGATCAGCCCGATCGGCAGGTTGATCAGGAAGATCCAGTGCCACGTCGCGACATCGATGAGCCAGCCGCCGAGGATCGGGCCGCAGATGGGTCCGAGCAGCATCGGGATTCCGAGGACCGCCATGACCCGGCCCACGCGGTGCGGCCCGGCCGCACGCGTCATGATCGTCATACCGAGCGGCATGAGCATGCCGCCGCCGAAGCCCTGCACGACGCGGAAAGCGATCAGTGACGTCACGTCCCACGCGACACTGCACAGCACGGAGCCGGCAACGAAGAGCACGAGTGCGGTCAGGTAGAGCCGCTTGGTTCCGAAGCGATCGGCGGCCCAGCCCGTGAGCGGGATCACGCTCGCGAGCGCCAGGGTGTATGCCGTCATGGTCCACGCGACCGTCGCGTAGGTGGCCTGGAACTCCGACATGAACGTCGGCAGTGCCACCGACACCACCGTGACGTCGAGAATCGACATGATGGCACCGAGCACGACGACCGACGCAATCTTCAGGACGGCGGCGTCGAGCTTGTCAGTCGGTTGAGCTGGGGATTTGCCGGGCGGCGCAGTCATGCAGTCACTCCAGAGTCAGCGCAGGTGAGCACCCACGCGGTAGGAAACGGGCGTTGCGCGAGGATCCGGTCACCCGAACGGAAGTCTGCATCGATGGCGACCGCGAAACGCCGGATAATTCTAACGACCCCTGCCCGCCGGGCCCAACCGATTTACCGGCCGACCGCTCCGATCAACGGCAGCCGACGGCGGCGGCGGCGGCCGAGTTCGACGAGCGCCGCACGATCGGTGATCTTCACTCGCGGCCTGCCCTGAGCGATGCCCGCCTTGCGTTCGGCGGCGTCGATCGCCCGCCACCCGTCGAGGTCGACACGGTCGGGCCGACGCTGGGCGAGCAACTTGTGCAGCGCTCTGCGGTCGCCCCGTGGTTCGTGCAATGCGCCGGAATCGAAATCCGTCAGGAGTGACGTCACCGTTTCGCGTGCACACGACTTGTTGGTGCCGATGACACCGCTCGGCCCCCGCTTGATCCACCCGGCGACGTACACGCCAGGGCCGACGCGCCCCTCCGAATGTGGGACGACTCCGCGTGCATCGTCGAACGGGACCCCGGGTATCGGCACACCCCGGTATCCGATCGACCGGAGCACGAGTGTCGCCGGGAGATCGTCGAAGTCGCCGGTCTGACGCACCGCCGCAGCGTCACCGGCATCGGTGAATGCCGTGCGCGCGACCCGCACTCCCGTCACCCGGTCGACGCCGAGCAGTTCGTCGGGAGCGGAAAAGTAGCGGAAGACGATGCGCCGGTTACCGGGCCGGAGGGGTTTCTGCGCGTACTCGCGGGCGAGGCGCACCTTCGAGGCGACCACGGGATCTTCGTCGGCGGCGCGGGCGCTGACAGGATCGAGGTCGAGGTCCGCGTCATCGACGACGACGTCGACTCCGTGGAGGTCGGCGAGGGCGACGAATTCCGGGTTGCTGTAGGCCGCCTGGGCGGGACCGCGGCGCCCGAGCAGCACGACCTCGCGGATATTGCTGTTGCGCAACGTCTTCAGAGCATGGTCGGCGATGTCGGTGCGAGCGAGTTCGTCGACGTCCATGGTGAGGATGCGGGCGACGTCGAGTGCGACGTTGCCGTTCCCGACGATCACGGCGCGCTCACCGGAGAGGTCGAACGAGCGGTCGGCGTAATCGGGGTGCCCGTTGTACCAGGCCACGAA
Organism: Actinomycetes bacterium; assembly: GCA_023417985.1. GTDB lineage: Bacteria > Actinomycetota > Actinomycetes > Mycobacteriales > Mycobacteriaceae > Rhodococcus. The sequence goes on from JAEZDV010000237.1 coordinate 10,573, forward strand.
CTCGGTGGCGGCATGGCTTCCGGGGAGGTCTTCACCGGCGATTCCGAGTCGGCGGTCCGCCGACGCCCCTACCGCGTAGACGACGGCGTGGTGATACTCGAGGAGTTCGTCGTGCGTCAGATCGCGGCCGATCTCCGTATCGAGGTGGAGCGCGAAGGCGTCGCGGCGAAAGGACCATTCGAAGGAATCGGTGACACCCTTGGTGCCGGGATGATCGGGCGCAACGCCGGCGCGCACCAACCCGAAGGGAGTAGGCAACCGGTCGAACATCTCGACTTCGACGTCGGAACGCTCGAGCAGCGACTGTGCGGCGTAACAGGCAGCGGGGCCCGCGCCTACGACGGCGACGCGGAGGGTGCCCCGCCAGCGAGGCGGAGCCGGGGAGGGAGCAAGCGGAAGCCACCCCTCGGGCGACGGGTTGCCCCGGTAGTACTCGGCGTTGATCTCGGCGAAGCGTGCCTGTGACGGTTCGAGTTTGTCGCTGGGGAGGATCGCTTCGACGGGGCAGGCGTCGGCGCAGGCGCCGCAGTCGATGCAGGCCTCGGGGTCGATGTGGAGCATCTCGGCAGTCGCGAACCCGGGTTCGTCCGGCGAGGGATGGATGCAGTTCACCGGGCATACCGCGACACAACTCGCGTCGTTGCAGCACGTCTGGGTGATCACGTAGGCCATGACGAGTCCTCGGGAAAAGGGCGGAGGCGGCGCGACCGCCAAGTTCATGTAACAGACCGTAACACTAACAACTGTAGTCGGGGCCACACCGGGTTCGCAAGACGCGCTGCGCGCATCCCGGGTCGGCTGCGAGAATCGCACGATCGGATATCCGACCGAGGGGGACAACGCAGTGGCAACAGCGACATCCACGGACGACACACCCTGGGCCCGGCCGCTCGGGGCACTCCCGGCGGGGGCGGCTCCCTTTCACACCGAACGCGCCGTGCGTACCGGTGACGTGGACACAGCGCAGCGCCTGCGACTCGACGGTGTCGCGCGATACCTGCAGGATATCGGCACCGATAATCTCGAAGCGGTCGACGCCGCACACACCGATCCACTCTGGATCGTCCGGCGCACCGTCATCGATGTGCACCGCCCCGCACGGTTGGCCCAGCACCTCCGGCTGAGCCGATGGTGCGACGCGCTCTCCACCCGCTGGGCGAATGTGCGCGTACGCCTGGAGGACCCTGATTTCGAGGAGACCGGGCCGTTCATCGAAACGGCCGCCTTCTGGATCGACATCGGACCCACGACGGGCGCTCCCACCCGCATCAGCGACGCCCTGTTCGACCACATGTCCCGGTATGCGACCGACACCCGGCTCAAGTGGCGCGCGTGGTTGCCGCCCGCGCCGACCGGAGCGGCCACCGAGAGTCGCGAATTCCCTTTGCGAGTAACGGATTTCGACCCTTTCGGGCACGTGAACAACGCCGTCTACTGGCACGGGGTCGAAGAGTTGCTGGCATCACGCCCCGACCTGCAGAGCTCGCCCTATCGGGCGGTCATCGAGCATCTACGTCCCATCGGGACCGGAGAGACGCTCGTCCTGCATGCCATCGACGACCCGGACGGCGTGACCCTGTGGTTCACGGTGGACGAACGCGCCCGCGCGGTCGCCCGAGTCGTACACCTCTGACGCTCTACGGTGGAGCCCATGACCCGCACTCTGATCTTGCTGCGCCACGGCAAGTCCGCGTACCCGGACGGCGTGAGCGATCACGACCGTCCCCTCTCGCCGCGCGGACGCCGCGAGGCGGGGCTCGCCGGGCGGTGGATCAGAGCCTCCGCCCCGCCGATCGACGAAGTGCTGTGCTCGTCGGCCACCCGCACACGAAGAACACTGGCCGAAGCCGGTATCGACGCGCCGGTCGACTACCGGGACAGCCTGTACCTCACCGGCCCTGCTGCACTCGTCGACGAGATCCGGTCGGTTCCGAAGGACGTCCGGACATTACTCGTCGTGGGACACGAACCGACACTGTCCGCGACGGTGCTGGACCTCATCAGCGACCACGGCACAGATGCGGCGCAACAGGTCGCCGAGAAGTTCCCCACGTCCTCGGTCGCCGTCCTCACCATCCGGGGACGCTGGGACGAACTCGAAGCCGGCCGAGCCGAACTCGTCGACTTCCACATCTCCCGATAACCCCCGGTTGAAGAAGGCCCACGACGAAGAGG
>JAEZDV010000242.1 GCA_023417985.1 Actinomycetes bacterium
GCGCTCGCTATCGGTGGCTCGAAAGCCTCACTCGACCGCTCAGCGAGCGAACAGCCACAAACAGACGCCGGCGGCGACACCGAGCAGCAATGCGACGAACGACCCGAGGAACGGACGCGTGGCCCACTTGCGCGGCCCGTCGGCCGCGATCCGTCCGGGGCCGGTGAGCGTGAGTGCGACTGCCGTTGCGGCGAGCAGCACTTCGTATTCGAAACCGGAGCGGTCGGACGCGAAGTACTGCACGCCCGGCTCGAGGTTGTGCTTGTACAGCACGGCATTGATCATGATCGCCACGACCGCCGCGGCGGCGAGCGGCGTCAGCAGGCCGAGGACGAGCAGTCCACCCGCTGCGGTCTCGCCGACCGCGCCCGCGATCGCAAGGATACGCGGCTGCTGATATCCGGCGTCGCGAAGCAACTGTTCGAAACCGTCGAGCCCGGGCCCGCCCCACAACCCGACAAGTTTCTGCAGCCCGTGCGCGATCAACGTCGCGCCGACGACCAGCCTCAGTATCAGCAACCCGAGATCGAGCGTTCCCCGGCGGGCTCTGGGTGCTCGCTGGTCCGTGGTCCTCGCGGGCCCGACAGCATCCGGCGAGTAGGCGCCGGTCGTGTCCGGGCGGTACATCTGCTCGGTGGGGGCGGCGTGGGCGCCGCCGCCGACCGACGACCCGTCGAAGTCGAGGTCGTCTTCGGTTTCCAGCTGCGACGCGCGGGTACGGCGCATCTGGAGTGTCGGCTCGTCGTAAGGACTCGATCCTGTTTCCGGCGCTCCGCCGGTTCCTTTGTCGGTCACGTCACACAGGGTAGGACCTCCGGGGGCCGCAGACGCCGCATCGTGAGGTGACACGCGGGCTGCCGGTAACGTTTGCGGCATGACGTGGGGTTCGCAATCGACAGGTTCACGCCGTGTTCGCACGGCGGCGGTGGCACTGGCCGTGGGGGTTCTCGCGGTGTCGTCGTGCGCGCGGTTCGACGACGCGGCGTCCACGCCCTTCACCCCCGAGCCGACCTTCGATGCCGGACCGGGCTTCGGTCCGCAGGATCCGACCACCACGACGACGCCGCCGAGCGCGTCGTCCGTACCGCCCGGGCCCTGCGTGGACCCCGATCCCGCCGTGGTCGCGACCTGCCTCGACACGACCGGGGGGTTGGTGACCATGCCGGGTGGTGGCGCCGCGCTGGTGACCGAACGCCGTACCGGCAGAATCCTGCAGGTCGCACCCGACACCGAACCGGTGGAGATTGCCAAGGTCCCCGTCGATGCGTCCGGTGACGGTGGGCTGCTCGACGTGGCGCTTTCGCCCACCTTCGACGAGGACCGTCTGCTCTACGCCTACATCACCACCCCCACCGACAACCGGGTCGTGCGTCTCGCGGCCGGCGACACCCCCAAGGACGTCCTCACCGGCATCCCGCGCGGTGCGACAGGCAACGGCGGCGCCATCGAATTCTCGTCCCCCACCGAAATGGTCGTCCTCACCGGAAACGCGGGAAACAGTTCTGCCTCGACAGATCCCGCGTCCCTGGCCGGCAAGCTCCTCGAATTCGCGCTTCCCGCACCCGGTGCTGCACCCGCGCCCACGCCACTGCTGTCCGGCATCGGTACCGCCGGCGACGTGTGCCGGGACCCCGGCGGGAACCTGTGGGTGACGGACCGAACCGAACTCGAAGATCGTCTCCAGCGTGTCGGCGCCGACGGCTCCGTCGGCTCCGGGCCGGCATGGACCTGGCCCGAGCGGCCCGGCGTGGCGGGATGCGCCGCGTCACCGGACGGTATCGCGGTCTCCCTCACCGACGCGAAAGCAGTCGCGGTGGTGGCGATCGACCCGGGATCGGGGGCGGTTACCGCCGCTCCGATTCTCACCGTCGAGGACCGGTACGGGCAGCTGCGTGGAGCGGCGTCGTCCCCGGACGGCCTCCTGTGGGTCTCGACCGTCAACAAGTCCGGCGGTGAACCCGGACCGAACGACGACCGCGTCGTGCGTATCCAGTTCCCCGCAGGTGGCGGCGGCTTCGACTGAGCCTTACCGCGGGGCGCTACAGGGCAGCACCCCGCGGGCTCGGGGCCGGGCAGCCTCAGCTGCAGGCAGCGATGACCAGTTCTTTGACACGGGCCGGATCTGCCTGGCCGCGTGTCGCTTTCATGACGTCGCCGACGATCTTGCCGGCGGCCTGCACCTTGCCGGAGCGGATCTTCTCGGCGATGTCCGGGTTCGCGGCGAGCGCCTCGTCGACCGCCGCTTGCAGCTTGCTGTCGTCGCGCACGACGACGAGTTCGGGATGCGCGACCAGGATTTCCTCGGGATCGCCCTCACCCGCGAGCACGTGGTCGACGACCTGACGGGCCACCTTGTTGTTGAGCTTGCCGCTGTCGATGAGGGCGACGACCTCCGCCACCTGGGCGGGCGTGATCGGAAGGTCGGCCAGTTCGACACCCCGCGTGTTGGCCTGCTGCGTCAGGTAGGACACCCACCAGGACCGCGCCGCGTCGGCGGGCGCGCCCGCCTCGGTGGTGGCGATCACCAGGTCGAGAGCGCCGGCGTTGACGAGGTCGCGCATCACTTCGTCCGAGACGCCCCATTCGGCCTGGATGCGGGCGCGGCGCAGCCACGGCAACTCCGGGAGGGTGCCGCGCAGTTCTTCGATCCACTCGGCGTCGGGAGCCACCGGCTCGAGGTCGGGTTCGGGGAAGTACCGGTAGTCTTCGGCGGTTTCCTTGCGTCGTCCCGGGGACGTGGTGCCGTCCGCCTCCTGGAAGTGGCGCGTCTCCTGGATGACCTCACCACCGGAGAGGAGAACCGCGGCCTGGCGGCGCATCTCGTAGCGCACCGCGACCTCGACCGACTTGAGAGAGTTGACGTTCTTCGTCTCGGTGCGAGTGCCGAACTCCTTCGCGCCGATCGGCATCAGGGAGATGTTCGCGTCGCACCGCATCGATCCCTGGTCCATGCGCACGTCGGACACGTCGAGCGCGCGGAGCAGGTCGCGTAGGGCGGTGACGTAGGCACGCGCGACCTCGGGTGCGCGTTCCCCGGCGCCGACGATCGGCTTCGTGACGATCTCGACCAGCGGCACGCCCGCACGGTTGTAGTCGAGCAGCGAGTGGCTCGCCCCGTGGATGCGGCCGGTGGCGCCGCCCACGTGCAGCGACTTACCGGTGTCCTCCTCCATGTGCGCGCGCTCGATGTCGACGCGCCAGGTGGTGCCGTCGTCGAGCACCACGTCGAGGTAGCCGTCGGTCGCGATGGGCTCGTCGTACTGCGAGATCTGGTAGTTCTTCGGCTGATCCGGGTAGAAGTAGTTCTTGCGCGCGAACCGGCCCCACGGCGTGATCGAACAGTTCAGGGCGAGTCCGATCCGGATCGCCGACTCGACTGCCGCCTGGTTGACCACCGGCAACGCCCCCGGCAGACCGAGGCACACCGGGCACACCTGAGTGTTGGGCTCGGCACCGAATCCGGTCGGGCAGCCGCAGAACATCTTGGTGGCGGTGTGCAATTCGACGTGCACCTCCATGCCCATCACGGGCTCGAACTTCGCGAGCACGTCGTCGTAGGCGAGCAGGTCGGCAGACACAGAGGCAGTCATGCACCTGATTTTAGACCGCGCCCGGAACGGGGTGGCGCGGGCTCGCACCCCGCCACCTCCGCTCGAGTTCAGCCGAAGAGAACGCGCATTTCCTGATAGCGCGATTCGGGAACGAACTTGGGGTCCGCGAGCGATTCGTCGAATCCGACCCGGGCGATCTCGGTGCCGTGCAACGCGACCATGTGCCCCCATTCCTCGTCGGCGACGAGATCTGTCACCGCCATGCCGAGTCGAGTCGCGAGCACGCGGTCGAAGGCGGTGGGGACACCGCCGCGCTGGATGTGCCCGAGCACGGTGGCGCGCGTTTCGATACCGGTGCGCTCTTCGATCAGCGGCGCGAGGACCTCGCCGATACCGCCGAGCCGGGGACGATCGAACCCGTCGAGCCCCTTGGTGGAATACGCCTCGTCCATGTCCGGAAATTTGAATCCCTCCGCGACGACCACCATCGGGGCGCGGCCACGGTCACGAACGCTGAGCACCCACTGACAGATCTGTTCGAGGCTTTCGGGGTGCTCGGGAATCAGGATGGCGTGCGCGCCGCCTGCCGTCCCGGAGTGCAGCGCGATCCATCCGGCATGGCGGCCCATCACCTCGAGCACCATGCACCGTTTGTGGGAATTGCCCGTCGTGCGCAAGCGGTCGATGGCGACGGTGGCAATTTCCACCGCGGTGTCGAACCCGAAGGTGTAGTCGGTGTTCCTGAGATCGTTGTCGATGGTCTTGGGGACACCGACGATCTTGATCCCGTCCTCGTACAGCCGCTTCGACGCCGCTGCCGTCCCCTCGCCTCCGATGGCGACGACTGCTTCCACCCCGAGCCGGTCGAGGGTCGCCTGGATGTTCTGCGCTCCTCCCTGCGGCCCCTGATACGGACCGAAGCGGCTGGTACCGAGGATCGTTCCACCCTGCTGCGCAAGACCCCGGACCCTGCTGCGATCCAACGGAACGGCGTCACCCTCGACGAGTCCGCGCCAGCCGTCGAGGAAGCCGACGAACTCCTGGCCGTGGACTTCCGTACCTTTCAGGACCGCGCCGCGGATGACGGCGTTGAGGCCGGGACAGTCCCCGCCACTCGTGAGAATCCCGATCGTCGTCATGCCAAACCTCCGTCGAATCGACTTCTTTCCGCCCTGCCATCCTGCCCGTTGTGCCGCCGGAGGGCAGCCCTAACCGGGGGTGACCAGTCCCGACTCGTAGGCGATGACCACCGCCTGCGCACGATCCCGCAGGTGGAGTTTGCCGAGAACCTTGCCGACATGGGTCTTGACCGTCTGCTCAGCCACGAACAACCGCTCGGCGATCTCGATGTTCGACAACCCGTGTGCGATCAGTTCGAGGACCTCGAGTTCCCGGGGCGTGAGGGCGTCGAGCGCGGTGTCGCGTCCTCGCCGCGACTGCCGACGGCGCGTGACGTCGGCGATGAGCCGCCGCGTCACAGTGGGCGCGAGCAGCGCGTCTCCCTGCGCCACCACCCGCACGGCCCGGACCAGTTCGTCCGCCGGCGCGTCCTTGAGGAGGAAACCGCTCGCCCCCATCCCCAGCGCCTCGTAGACGTAGTCGTCGAGGTCGAAGGTCGTGAGCATGAGCACCCGCGACCGCGGCTCGCGGGTGTCGGAGAGGATGACCCGCGCGGCGTCGAGCCCGTTCATCTCGGGCATGCGCACGTCCATGAGGACGACGTCGGGCCGCAGGCGCGCGACCTCCGCGACCGCGACCCGGCCGTCGGGGGCGTCGCCGAGGACACTGATGTCGGTTTGCGCCGCGAGCAGCGCGCCGAAGCCTTGCCGGACCATGGCCTGGTCGTCGGCGATGAATACTGTGACGGGATTCCGGGATTCGGTCATCGGCGTCAGCCTAGGCCGGACGGGTGGGCAGCACCGCCCGCACCTCGAATCCGCCGTCGTGTCGCGGATGGGCGACGAGGTGTCCTCCGACCGCCGTCGCTCGCTCCGCCATCCCCCGGATCCCGTTTCCGCCGCCGGGATCGGAGTCGGACCGGCCTCGTTCACCCGGCCCGTTCGTCACGGACACCGTCACCGTGCCCACGTCCCAGTCGATGCGGGCCGTGACATCGGCGCCGGGTGCGTGCCGGGCACTGTTGGCGAGGGATTCCTGCAGGATCCGGTACATCGTGAGCCCCACTCCGTCGGTGACCCCGGACGGTGAGCCCGTCGTCGTGGTCTCGAGACGGACGCCGGCGCGCCGCGACGCGTCGAACAGTTCCTCGATCCGGTCCAGTCCGGGTTGGGGCGCGCTCTCCGGCAGTTCGCCATCGCTGCGGAGCACTCCGAGGAGGCTGCGGACGTCGTTGAGCGCTTCTCGCGCAGTGGTCCCGATGGATTCGAACTCGGTGCGGGTCTCGTCGCTCATCTCGGGGAGCCGGTAGGGCGCGCTCTGCGCCTGCACGACGATCATCGACATGTGG
>JAEZDV010000284.1 GCA_023417985.1 Actinomycetes bacterium
CGAAGGAACTCAAGGAACTGCGAGAGCAGAACAGCCGGCTCAAGCGGTTGCTCGCCGATGCCGAGTTGGAGAAAGACGCACTGCGGGAGATCGCCAAGGGAAAATTCTGAGCCCGACCGCCAAACGCGCCGCGATCACCATGCTCACCGGCACCATGCAGATGTCGGAGCGGTTCGCGTGCAAGGTCGTTGGGCTCGCCCGATCCGCCTACCGGCGGCTGCCGTTGGCGCAGACACCGGACGATCCGGATGCCGATTTGCGCGCAGAGTTGCGCAGGTATTCCCGCAAGCATCCGCGGCACGGGTTCCGTCGGGCGTGGGCGTGGCTGCGCTACGACCGGGGCGTCGAGGTGAACAAGAAGAAGGTTCACCGCCTGTGGAAGGAGGAAGGACTGCAGGTACGGCGTGCTCCACGCCGCAAACGTGCCGGCCTGTCCTCCGTTCCGGTCGTCGACGCGGATGCTCCGAATGTTGTGTGGGCATTGGACTTCCAGTTCGATTCGACCGTCGACGGCAAGACGGTGAAGATCGCGTCGATGGTCGACGAGCACACTCGGATGTCGTTGCTGAACATCGTGGACCGCTCGATCACCGCCGACCGATTGATCGAGGGCTTGGAGAAGGCGTTCGCGATGTGGGGTGGTCCGCCGCTGGTGCTGCGCATGGACAACGGGCCCGAGTTCATCTCGGAAGCGCTGCGGGACTTCTGTGCTGGGTCGGTGGGGATGTCCTACACTCCGCCGGGTACGCCGTGGAACAACGGGTTCATCGAGTCGTTCAACAACCGGCTGCGCGATGAGTGCCTCAATCGAAATTACTGGCCCACTCTGCTCGAGGCCCGCGTGGTGATCGAGGACTTCAAGGACGACCACAATCACCGACACCGTCATTCGGCACTGGGGTACAAGACCCCCGCCGAGTACGCTGCCGGATGCACCCACCGGCGCCAGCCCGTGGCGTGTGAGATCGATTGATCGACTGCAAGTAGGAATCGGCGCTAGAACCGACCGGACCGACTATCGGGGACCTGCCAGCAGAGGTGGCGCGCATGCTAGATCATTCGTCTGTGTCTTACTGGTGGGGATCTCGTATGGCTAAGGATTGGACAAGCTCGCCACGGACTGTCACCGCGATCGCAGGCAAAATCGCTCCTGGGCGATGGCGTAAAGGGAAACTGGCTTTCGGCGATATGTTCCTACACGAGACTACCCAATCGGGAGCCCCTTGAGTGTGCGTCTCGGATCCTTGAACACCTGACTAGCTTTCAGGGTTACGTGGCCAGATGCGTGATTGACGTGAGCCGTCGAATCACGGTTGGTGACAATGACCAGGATGTCGCCGCTTCAATAAACGTGTCAGGTCTAGTAAAACGTCTGCTTGCACTTCAGTTCCCCGCCCCAGAACGCCCCGGTCAGGTGATGACGAAAGAGGAAGCCGGTGCGAAACCGGCGCGGTCCCGCCACTGTAATCGGGAAGCGACCCTCCACTCTGCCACGGCCCATGAGCCGAAAAGCAGGAGGGGAGCGACGATCCGAGAGCCAGGACACTCCCGTCATCGCGACCTCCTATTCGGGGCGGATTTCCCCGAGAGAGGTGGGCCGTCCACCATGCGCTTCACCGCGCCGTCGCTATGCCCCATAGCAACCTCCGGCGTATCCGGGCCCGACGACTCTTTCACTGTTCACGCCTGCCGTCTGCCCTAATTCGGCTCGGAACGCTGGCGACCTTGGCTAGGCTTGTCTCGATTCCTCGGCTACTCGAGCATCTGCCGGCACGAACTAGATCTTCGGTCGACCATTACCGCTCACCTGTGGAGAAACATGTCCCAACGGCCCATGACCGCCGCGCTTTCCGTGCTCGTCACTGCAGGTCTCGTCCTGAGTGCGTGCTCGTCCGACACTTCGGGCGCAGACACCGCCATCGACGCACGCGGCTGCATCACCGATTTCGACGCGAACACCGATTACTTCCCCGACAAGTCGACACTGTCGGACGCGAAGAACTTCACCCTTGAGTACCACGACAGCTACCAGGTACTCACCGTGAACCAGCCGCACCCAGGCGGAGCACCGGAATCATATGTTCTGGTCAAGTGCGGCGCCCCAGCTCCGGAACTGTCCGGCGACCTCACGGCGGCTCCGAAGATCTCGACGCCGATCACCAGCCTGTACTCGGCCTCGACCACGCACCTGCCGCTGATCACCGAGCTCGGCCAACTCGACGTCCTGACCGGTGTCTCGAACGCCGGGTTCGTGTCCGATCCCGCGGTGCGTGAGCGGATCGACGCCGGAGAGATCGTCGAGTATGCGCCCGGACAGACGGTGAACACTGAGACGGTTGTCGCCGCGGACCCGGATGTGCTGATGACCGGCGGCACCGACGATCCGTCGTACGCCAAGCTCCGCGCCGCCGGGATTCCGGTTGTCGCGAACGCCGAATACCTCGAGTCGACCGCCCTCGGGCGCTCCGAGTGGATCAAGGCGATGGCAGCGCTCACCGGCACCGAAGCACAGGCAGCGGACGTCTACTCGCAGATCCGCAGCGACTACGAGGACGTCTCGGCGAAGGCGCAGGGCGCCGCGGCCAGCCCGGTACTACCCGGCACGATGACCCAGGGCACGTGGTACATGCCCGCCGGTGGCAGCTACATCGGCGGACTGGTCCGCGACGCGGGCGGCAGCTACCCGTGGCTGACCAATCCGGCGACCGGCAGCCTGCAACTGAACTTCGAATCGGTGTACGCGCAGGCCGGCAGCGCGCCGACGTGGTTCGTCACCAATTCGTGGGAGACGACCGCCGACGCCGTCGCCGAGGATCCCCGCTACGGTCGGCTCGCCGCGGCCCGCGACGGCGCGGTGTGGTCGGCGACGAAGGCGATCGGCCCGACGGGCGGTAACGACTTCCACGAGCGCGGCGTCACCCGCCCCGACCTGGTGCTCGCCGATATTGTCGCGATCCTGCATCCGGAACTGATGCCGAACCACGAGTTCGTGTTCTACCGGCAGGTGCCGCGGGCATGACGACGCTCCTGTCCCCTCCGCCGGCCCCGGTCACCGGGCCGGCGGACGGGAGCGGGCCGACGCCGGCACCGCGTGCGTTCTCGCGGCGGACCGCGATCACGCTGGCGCTGCTGGCCGCCTTCACGGTCGTGCTGTTCGTGCTCGCGCTGGCCATGGGCCCGGTGCGGGTGCCGCTGGCGGACACCGCGCGGGTGCTGATCGGCGCTGCCCCCTCCGACCCGCGCTGGCAGGTGGTGGTGCACGAACTGCGCTTGCCTCGTACGATCACCGCCGTCCTCGTCGGCGCGGCGCTCGGTGTCGCCGGCCTGCAGATGCAGACCCTGTTCCGGAATGCGCTCGCCGACCCGTTCGTTCTCGGAGCGAGTTCCGGGGCGAGTCTCGGTGTCGCGCTGGTCGTCGTCGCCGCGGGAGGCGCGGGCGCGGCGTCGTTCACGTCCGGTTTCGCGGGAGCGGGACGCGCGGGTGTCGTGGCGGCGGCCGCGACCGGAGCCGCTGTCGTCCTGCTGCTGGTGCTGCTGTTCTCGCACTGGGTGAAGAACGCCGTGACTCTGCTCCTGATCGGCGTGATGGTCGGCTCCGCCACCACCGCGATCGTGAGCGTCCTGCTGGTCTATGCCGATCCACAACGTGCGCAACACTTCCTGCTGTGGGGCCTGGGCAGCTTCGCCGCCACCACGTGGGCCGATCTCGTGCTCATGGCCCCGATCGTGCTGGTGTGCATCTGCTTCGCGCTCGCCACGGTCCGACCCCTCAACGCACTCCTGCTCGGGGAGGGTTACGCCCGAACGATGGGCATCAACGTCCGACGGGCCCGCCTGCTCACCCTGCTCGCGGCCTCGTTGCTGGCGGGAGTGACCACAGCGTTCTGCGGCCCGATCGGTTTCCTTGGTCTCGCCGTTCCGCACCTGTCCCGCCTCGCCGTCGGTACATCGGACCACCGGTCGCTGATGCCGACCGTCATCCTCATGGGGTCCGCCGTGGCGCTCGCGTGCGGCATCGTCAGCCAGGTCCCCGGCAGTGACGCAGTTCTTCCGCTCAACGCCGTCACCGCTCTGATCGGTGCACCGATCGTCGTGACGATCCTCGTCCGCAGCGGCCGCGGCGTCGGAGGTGCACTGTGACCGACATCGTCCTGGACCTCACCGACGTCGCCGTCGGCTATCACGCCCGCCGCGCGCTGCGCCCGACCACCACGCGGATCGTCGCGTCGAACATCGACGCCGTCGCACGCCGCGGCGAGCTCACCGTGCTGCTCGGCCCCAACGGCAGCGGCAAGTCCACGCTGCTGCGCACCCTGTGCGGCCTCCAACCCGCCCTCCGCGGCTCGATCACATTGTCCGGCAACGACCTGCATGCAATGCCCGCCGCCGAGCTTGCCCGCACGATCGCCGTCGTGCTCACCGACCGCGTCGATCCTGGCATGCTGTCGGCGCGCGAACTGGCCGGACTGGGCCGCACCCCGCACCTCGGACTCGGCGGCAGGATGAGCG
>JAEZDV010000295.1 GCA_023417985.1 Actinomycetes bacterium
AAGAGCTGGTGATCGTCACCGACCGCCCCCACAACCGGAGTGGATGTGGGGGCGTTCGTGGATTCGAGGTCCGTGGCTACATCAGCCCAGATGCGAGCCGGGCACCGGAACACCGCGCGCATGGAACCACGGGATCGGGTCGGTCTTGACGCCGTTGGGCAGCCACACCTCGTAGTGGAGGTGCGGTCCGGTCGACTGGCCCCGGTTACCCATCGTGGCGATGATCTCGCCGGCGCGCACGTGCTGTCCGACCGAGACCAGCGACTGGTCGATGTGCCCGAACACGCCGATCGTGCCGTCGTCCTGGGCGACCCGCACCCAAAGGCCGAAGCCCGTCGCGGGCCCAGTCTCGATCACGACGCCGTCGGTCACGGAGACGATGGGGGTTCCGATCGCGTTGGCGATGTCGATGCCGTTGTGGTTGGTACCCCAGCGCGCACCGAAGCCCGAGGTGAGCGTTCCGGCGGCGGGGAATGCCAGCGCGGGGCGACGCGCAGCCTCTTCACGCGCAGCCTGCTCGGCGGCTATTCGATCGGCTTCTTCCCGCGCGATGCGGTCGGCTTCGGCCTGCAGCGCGGCCATTTCGTCGGCGATCCGCTTCGCGTCGCGTTCTGCCGCGCGCTGCAACTTGCCGGCGTAGTCGGCCGATTCCAGTCCGGCGACCTTCAGTACCTGCGGAGCGGTGGACAGGACGGTCGCACCGGCGCCCGTCCACGCCGGACGAAGTTCCTTGCCGTCGGGTCCGTCTGCTGCGCTTGCAGCCGCAGTTCCGCCTGCCGTGACGGCACCGGTCACGATGACCACGGCCGCCCAGCGGCCGACACGTGCAGCCCTGGAGGGCTCGTGCAGTGCACGGGCACTGTGGTCGCGATGTTCCGTTGTGTATGACAAAGCAGAGATCCCTTTGGCTCGTCCCCCGATAACGAACTGATTACGACAGCATCACGATAGCGCTGGAATCGGGGGTTTACGGCGTGGCGTCTTGACACGTTCGTTGCCAAAGGTGGTTCAGATTACGAATTCGGCATCTCTCGAGTCACAGGAACCTCACGCAGTTCCCGAGGTCTCGGAAGTTTCGGGGAAAAGTGACCGGAATCACGGAATAGCGGCGCTTCAACGACTCCGATTCATCACCTTCTCGGCTGCTTCCCAGTGGGCGTCGGCCACCCAGAGTCGAGCGAAGGCATCCACGGCCTGGGCGGGGGTCGCCCCGTTCATGACCCGTTTGATCGACGCCGACGACCCGTTGGCAAGCGATCGGCCGAGCGCACGCCACCCCTCCTCGAATGCCTCCCGGGGCAGGACGCGGTCGACGAGTCCGATGCGCTCGGCCTCCTCCGCGCGCAGAATCGTGCCGGCGCCCGCCAGCATCAAGCCGCGCCCGCGACCCACCAGAGCGGCAAGACGCTCGGCGCCCCCCCAAGCAGGCATGATGGCGAGCGCGGACTGGTTGAAGCCGATCCTGATATCGGAAGCGGCGATCCGGATATCCGCGGCGACCGCGACCTCCGCTCCACCGCCGAGCGCATGTCCGTTGAGTGCCGCAACGACGGGTGCCGGAAACTCGGCGATGCGATCGCAGATCGCGCGCATCCGGCGCGCCATGCCGGCGGCCTCCTCATGGGTCCGGAGCTTGGCCAGTTCCTTCAGATCACCGCCGGAGACGAATGCCTTGTCGCCGGCACCCCGGATCACCAGCGCGCGCGCACCCGCCGCGGCGTCGAGCACCTTCTCGAGTTGATCCATGGTCTCGGGGGCTATCGCATTGCGAGCGTGGGGGCGATCGATCGTGACGATCGCCAGTCCATCTTCGACTTCGAGGTCGACCATAGGTTTGTTCTCCGAATTGATATTGGAATTCTGGAATTTGGAGAATAACATGCTCGAAGATGCCTCAGCCGACTCCGAAGCGCTGCGACGCAGGGCGGAGCGGTCTCACCCCTCTGACCTTGGAGCTCCCACGATGCGGCAGTTGCCCCCCGAATTGGTCGAACGCTACGAGAACGAAGGCTGGTGGACGCGCGAGACGATCGGCGACATGCTGGCCCGCGGGTTGAAGGCGGCGCCCGACATCGAATTCCGCGTTCACTCGGAGGTGCGGCCCTGGTCGGGGACGGTCGGGGACGTCGAGGTCGTTGCGCGACGCCTCGCGGCGGGCCTGCGGCGACGCGGCGTCGGCGCGGGCGATGTGGTGGCGTTCCAGTTGCCGAACTGGATGGAGGCCGCGGCCGTCGTCTGGGCGACGTACTTCCACGGCGCGCCGGTGGTGCCGATGGTGGACTTCTACGGCCGCAAGGAACTCGGGTTCATCCTCCGCGAGGCTTCCCCCAAGGTCTTCGTATGCGCCGAGCGGTTCGGATACACCGAATACCAGCCCGACCTCTGCGCCGACATCCCGATCGTGGGTGTGGTCGGACGCGACTTCGAAGACCTGCTCGACGACGAGCCGTTCGAAGGTGTCCTGCCCACCGATCCCGCGGCACCGGCGCTTCTGGCGTTCACGTCCGGCACCACGAGCGACCCCAAAGGCGTCGTGCACAGTCACCGGAGCCTCGGGTTCGAGACCCGCCAGCTCGTCGCTCGCTACCCTGCCGATCGCGGTACGCAACTGACCGGCGCACCCGTGGGCCACTTCATCGGCATGGTCAACGCGTTCCTGATCCCGCTCCTCGACAACAGCCCGATCAACCTGCTCGACGTCTGGAACCCTGCCCGCGCAATCGAACTCATGGAGAGCGACGGCCTCGTGATCGGGGGCGGCGCGACGTACTTCATCACCAGCCTGCTCGATCACCCCGACTTCGACGAGTCACGCCATCTGCAGTACATGAAGTACGCGGGACTGGGCGGATCGACTGTTCCGGCTGCCGTGACCCGCAGGCTCGACTCGCTCGGCATCACGGTCTTCCGTGCCTACGGGAGCACCGAGCATCCCTCGATCACGAGTTCGCTCGTCACCCACCCCACCGACAAGCGCCTGTTCACCGACGGGTGCGTCTCGCCCGGGGTCGAGATCCGCCTGACCGACGACGGCGAAATCCTCAGCCGGGGGCCGGACCTGTGCATGGGGTACACCGATCCGCGTCTGACCGAGCGGGCGTTCGACGACGAGGGGTGGTACCACACCGGCGACATCGGAGCCCTCGACGAAGACGGCTTCCTCACAATCACCGACCGC
Source organism: Actinomycetes bacterium (assembly GCA_023417985.1). GTDB lineage: Bacteria > Actinomycetota > Actinomycetes > Mycobacteriales > Mycobacteriaceae > Rhodococcus. The sequence goes on from JAEZDV010000295.1 coordinate 3,179, forward strand.
AAGGCCGACTTCATCATTCGCGGTGGCGAGAACATCAGCGCGCTCGAAGTGGAGGAAGTACTACTGACGCTTCCGTCTGTTGCCGAGGCAGCGGTCGTCTCCGCCCCCGACGAGCGACTCGGCGAGCATGCCGCGGCCGTCCTGAGACTGCACCCGGGACACACCCTGCCCACGCTCGACGAGGTGCGCGCGCACTTCCTCCAGGCGGGAATCGCGAAGCAGAAGTGGCCGGAGGAGTTGCACGAAGTCGAGGAGTTCCCCCGCACCGCGAGCGGGAAGATCCAGAAGTTCCGGGTGCGCGCGGATATTGCAGCCTCCCACGGAAGAGAATAGTATTCTCGTAACAGGAGAAGGAGGATCTATGACGAAATCGAAAGAACTGCCGTACCCGCTGTTCGACGCGGACAACCACCTGTACGAGACCGAGGAAGCTCTCACCAAGTTCCTCCCGGAGAAGTACAAGGGCGCCATCAAGTACGTGCAGGTCGACGGCCGCACCAAGATCGCGATCCGCAACCAGATCAGCGAGTACATCCCCAACCCCACCTTCGAGGTGGTCGCTCGTCCCGGAGCGATGGAGGACTACTTCAAGAACGGCAACCCCGAGGGCAAGAGCAAGCGGGAGATCTTCGGCAAGCCGATGAAGTCGATCGATGCCTTCCGTGAGCCGGCGGCGCGTCTCGAGCTCATGGACGAACTCCAGATCGATCGCACCCTGATGTTCCCGACGCTGGCCAGCCTCGTCGAAGAGCGCATGCGCGACAACCCCGAGCTGATCCACGCCGTCGTCCACTCACTCAACCAGTGGCTGTACGAGACCTGGGGATTCAACTACAAGGACCGCATCTTCACCGTCCCCGTCATCAGCCTCCCCATCGTCGAGAAGGCGATCGAAGAGCTGGAGTGGTGTGTCGAGCGCGGCGCGAAGGCGATCCTCGTCCGCCCGGCCCCGGTGCCGGGATACAAGGGACCCCGTTCGTTCGCACTGCCGGAGTTCGACCCGTTCTGGAAGCGCGTCGTCGAACTCGACGTCCTGGTCACCCAGCACTCGTCGGACAGCGGCTACGCCCGCTACAACCAGGAATGGGACGGCACCGGCGACGAGATGCTGCCGTTCGTCACCAACGCGTTCCGCATGGTCAGCGAATGGCGTCCGATCCAGGACGCCGTCGCATCCTGGGTGTGCCACGGCGCGCTGTTCCGCTTCCCCGAACTGCGGATCGCAGTCATCGAGAACGGCGCATCCTGGTTGCCCCACGTGCTGCAGACCCTGGGCGACACGTTCAAGAAGGCTCCCGAGGGCTTCGGCATGCAAGATCCCGTCGCCGCCGTCAAGAAGAGCATCTACGTCAGCCCCTTCTGGGAAGAGGACTTCAGCAAGCTGACGGCCCTCATCGGCGCCGACCACGTGCTCTTCGGATCGGACTACCCCCACCCCGAGGGCCTGGCCGAACCGACCAGCTACATCGACCACATCCAGCATCTTCCCCTCGAGGATCAGAAGCTGGTCATGGGCGGCAACCTCGCGAGGCTGCTGAAGGTATGACGTGGCGGACCATCCCCGAGATGGTCCTCAGC
>JAEZDV010000350.1 GCA_023417985.1 Actinomycetes bacterium
AGACTCGGTGTCGAGCTACCGCAGGACGGGCCCGGCCGGTGACTCGGCTCTGCTGACTCTGCGCGATCACGAGATGCCGCGGCGTGCGGCATGTGAACGCTCACCCAGACTCTTCATGAAATCCCAAGCATCCGACACGATTTCGTCCAGATCGGTGTGCTTCGGTGTCCACCCGAGCTCGGTCATGGCGCGGTCGCTCGAGGCGATCAGCACCGCGGGATCGCCGGCGCGTCGCGGGGCATCGACCGTCGCGATGGACAGTCCGGTGACGCGTTCGCATGCGGCGATGACTTCCCGGACGCTGAACCCTTCACCGCTGCCGAGGTTGTAGATGCGATGGGTTCCCGGCTCCGCTCGGGTGAGCGCCAGCACGTGCGCATCGGCCAGATCCTTCACATGGATGTAGTCGCGCACCGCCGTCCCGTCCTTCGTGGGCCAGTCGGTCCCGAACACCGAAATGTGGTCGCGCTGCCCCAGCGCTACCTGCAGAACCAGAGGAATCAGATGGGTCTCGATCTCCCTGTTCTCACCCGCGCCGCCGTACGCACCGGCGACGTTGAAGTAACGCAGGCTCGTCGCCGCCAGTCCGTGCGCATGCGTGTACGACGAGATCGCATGATCGATAGCGAGCTTCGACGCGCCGTACGGGTTGGTGGGCCGGGTCGGAGCATCCTCGACGATCGGCACCTCGTCGGGCTCGCCGTAGGTCGCGGCGGTCGAGGAGAAGACCAGGCGGGGAGTGCCCGAGCGCCGGATCGCTTCGAGCAGCGTCAACGTGGTGACGACATTGCCCTGCCAGTACTTCTCCGGGCACTCGACGGATTCTCCGACGAGCGACTGTGCCCCGAAGTGCAGTACGCCGTCGAAGCGTGGACCGTCTTCGCCGGTGCCGAGTACGTCGGTCGCGACCGTCGCGATGTCGCCCTCGACGAACTCGGCACCCGCGGGAACTGCGTCCGCATTCCCCGTGGACAGGTCGTCGACGACGACCACCTCGTGGCCTTGTTCGAGCAACACTGTGCTGCACACGCTGCCCACGTACCCGGCACCGCCGGTCACCAGAAGTCTCACGCTGGGAATCCCCTCTTCACAGGCCCGCACAGGCCTGTGAAGAGGTCTGCATCAGACCTGCTTCACCTGCACTGCGTGGGCCATCTCATCGGAAAGCTCGAAGCTGTTGTGCCCGGCCACCGTGATGGTCACCGAGCCCGGGCGCGTCTCGACTGTAACGCGCGCGTCCGGAACGACTCCGGCCTCGCGCAGGCGAGCGATGACCTCCGGGTCGGACTGGACGTATTCCGCCAGTCGCCGCACCACTACGGCTGTCGGCTTGCCGTTGGCGATCTCCGTCAACCGGACCAGTTTCTCGTCGGGCGCCGCATCCTTGTCCAGGCCGAGTTGTGCCAGACCCGGAATCGGGTTTCCGTACGGGGAGGTGGTCGGGTTGTTGAGCACCTCGACGAGGCGCCGCTCGACCTCTTCGCTCATCACGTGCTCCCAGCGGCACGCCTCGGCATGCACGTTCTCCCAGTCGAGGCCGATGACGTCGACCAGGAGCCGTTCTGCGAGGCGGTGTTTGCGCATGACCGACACCGCGAGGTCGCGGCCCTTCTCGGTCAACTGCAGATGGCGATCGCCGGCGACGCGCAACAGACCGTCCCGCTCCATGCGGGCGACCGTTTGGCTGACGGTGGGTCCACTCTGCTCGAGGCGTTCGGCGATGCGAGCACGCAGCGGCACGACGCCTTCCTCTTCCAGATCGTAGATCGTCCGGAGATACATCTCCGTTGTATCGACCAGGTCCTTCACTCTCACACCCCTTCGTCTGCGCCAAGTCTAACCGTGCGAATAGGGCAGCGGGGTCGCCCGCGGCTGCTCGCGCGTCCCGCCCCCGACCAGTAGCGTCTGTGTCCATGACCACTAGCTCCACCGCTGCGGGCGGTACGACACAGCTGGGCCGTGATCGAGTGGTGGTGTGGAGCCCCGATTACCTCGATTACCGGTGGGGACCGACACACCCGATGAACCCCACGCGCCTCGATCTCACCATGGCTCTGTCCAAAAGTCTGGGGCTGCTCGAGGGTGTCGAGACGGTCCATCCCTCTCCCGCAGACGATGCCGACCTCCTGCGGATCCACACGGCGTCCTACGTCGACGCCGTCAAACGTGCCGGTGCTGTCGAACCCGGCACCGACCCTGTCTCCGACGCCCCGCACGGTCTCGGCACCGACGACAATCCGATTTTCCCCCGCATGCACGAAGCGAGTGCGACTCTCGCGGGTGGCACCCTGGTCGCTGCCAAGGAGATCGCATCGGGCCGGACCCGGCGCGCGGTGAGCATCGGCGGCGGTATGCACCACGCGATGGCGGATTGGGCGGCCGGATTCTGTGTCTACAACGACGCGGCAATCGCCATCTCGTGGTTGCTGGACAACGGCTACGAACGCATCGCATACGTCGACGTCGACGCACACCACGGGGACGGCGTCCAGCACGCCTTCCTCGGCGACCCGCGAGTGCTGACGATCTCCCTTCACCAGCATCCGGCGACGTTGTGGCCCAACACCGGATGGTCGAGCGAGATCGGCGCCGGCGATGCCGAGGGCACCTCGATCAACATGCCGGTGCTGCCCGGGACCGTGGATTCGTTGTGGCTGAGAGCTTTTCACGCGGTGGTTCCCGGCGCGCTCGCTGCGTTCCGCCCCCAGATCCTCATCAGTCAATGCGGCGCCGACAGCCATCGCGAGGATCCCCTCGCCGACCTGGCTCTGACGGTGGACGGCCAGCGGGCGTCCTATCTCGCGATGCGCGACCTCGCGGACCGGCACTGCGAAGGCCGGTGGCTCGCGGTCGGCGGAGGCGGGTACGGGTTGGTCCGGGTCGTGCCGCGGGCATGGACGCCTCTCATCACCGCGGCACTCGACCGGGAGGTCGACCTCGACACCGCCGTACCGGAAGACTGGCGCGAACGGGTCGGCGCCCTAGCACCCGGCATCGACCTCCCAACCGTCATGGGGGAGGGTGCGGACGTGTCCTACCTGCCCTGGGACGGCCCTGGGGGCACCCCGGAAACCGGGGTCGCGTCCCTCGACCGGGCGCTCACCCGCATCGATTCGGCGATCATCGCCACGCGCCGCGCAGCGTTTCCGCTGCTCGGCCTGGACCCGGAGGACCCGCGTGACTGAATCCCAGCGAGTACCGGCTGACCCGGGCGTCGCGCCCGCGAAGAGCGACGCGGAAGCCGCCGCGGATGCGGCACGCGAGCACGCGCTGGCCGTCGCCCGCGACTATCCCCGCCACTGGGTTGCCGACGTGCTCGCGTCCGACGGCGGGGTGGTGCACCTGCGGCCGATCGTTCCCGAGGATGCCGACCGCATCATCGCCTTCCACGCCAAGTTGTCCGAACGGACCCGCTACCTGCGCTATTTCGGTCCGTATCCCACGATCTCGAAGAAGGACCTCTTCCGGTTCACCGTCGTCGATCACCACACCCGCGTCGCGTTCGTCGCGCTGCTCGGGGACGACATCATCGCGGTCGGACGGTACGAGGGGCTTCCCGGCGAGGGCGACGGTCTGTCGGCGGAAGTAGCCTTCACCGTCGCCGACGCCCACCAGGGACGAGGTCTGGGCCCGATCCTGCTCGAGCATCTGGCCGGCGCGGCGGCCGAGAACGGCCTGCACACCTTCGTCGCGGAGGTGCTCGCCGAGAACCGCCACATGATCACCGTGTTTCGCGAAGCGGGATACCAGGTCAGCCGCAGTTTCGAGGGCGGCGTCGTCCGACTCGAGTTCGCAATCGATCCCACCGAAGCTCTCGTCTCGGTGCGGAACGCCCGCGAACGCGCCGCCGAAGCGCGCAGCGTCCGCAACATCCTCGGACCGGGCAGCGTCGCGGTGATCGGCGCATCCACCGACAGTCGCAAGGTCGGCAACGCGGTCCTCGTGAACATGCTGCGGAGTGGGTTCACCGGACCGGTGTACCCGGTCAACGCGGAACACCGCTCCGTGCGCGGCGTGCGCGCCTACCCGACGGTGCGCGACATCCCGGACGAAGTGGACCTCGCCATCGCCGCGGTGCCGGCCGAGTCCATCGACGCGGTTCTCGACGACTGCCTCGCCAAAGGCGTCAAGGCCCTGCTGGTCGTGTCCTCGGGATTCGGTGAGACCGGGCCGGAGGGCCGAGACGCGGAACGTCGGCTCGCGCTGGCCGCCCGCTCCCACGGCATGCGTCTGATCGGCCCCAATGCTCTCGGCGTCGCCAACAACGATCCGTCGATCCAGCTCAATGCGACGCTGGCGCCGGTGCTTCCGGCGGCCGGCAACGTCGGGTTCTTCTGCCAGTCGGGCGCCCTGGGCATCGCCATCCTCGACGAGGCCGCGAAGACCGGAGTGGGACTGTCGTCGTTCGTCTCCGCCGGTAACCGCGCGGATCTGTCCGGCAACGACCTGCTTCAGTACTGGGACACCGATCCTGCCACCGAGGTCGTGTTGCTGTACCTCGAGAGCTTCGGCAACCCGAGGAAGTTCTCGCGTATCGCCCGGCGGGTGGCGCGGAGCAAACCGATCGTGGCAGTCAAGAGTGGGCGCCACGCCGTACCGCCCGCCCTCGCGGCACGCACCGGTGAGATGGACGACACGATGGTGCGCAATCTGTTCGAGCAGGCGGGTGTCGTGCAGGTCGAATCGATTGCGCAGCTGTTCGACTCGGCGCTCCTGTTCGGGTATCAGCCGCTCCCTGCCGGTCCGCGTGTCGCGGTGATCGGCAACTCCACCGCGCTGGGTGTGCTCGCGGTCGACGCGGCGCGAGGGGAGGGGTTGCTGGCCCCCGAGTCGGTCGATCTCGGGCCGCAGGCGAGCCCGGACGAGTTCGCCGAGGCGGTGGCACGCGCACTGGACTCGTCGAACATCGACGCGGTGATCGCCGTGTTCGTGCCGCCGGTCGCCGTCGACGTCCAGCCGTTCGCGCAGGCGCTGCGGGATGCGGTCTCCGGCTCGGACAAACCCGTCGTGACCACCTTTCTCGCGACCGAGGGCATCCCCGACGTTCTCGCCGTCCGCGATTCCGCCGGCAACCCCACCCGGGGGTCTGTGCCGTCGTACCCCGGGCCCGAACGCGCCGCCAAGGCACTCGCGCGAGCGTGGCGGTACGCGAAGTGGCGCAGCCGGCCGCAGTCGCAGGTCGTGCGCCCGGCCGGGATCGATCCCGAACGCGCCCGCACCCTCGTCCACGGGTGGCTCGAGACCAGTCCCGAGGGCCGGTACCTCTCCGACACGGAGGCGGCGCTGCTGCTGTCCTGCTACGGCGTGCAGATCGCAGATTTCCGGACGGTGACCACCGAGTCGGAGGCGGTCGCCGCAGCGAAGGAGATCGGATTTCCGGTCGCGGTGAAGGCCACCGGCGCCCAGTGGCGCCACCGCCCGGACCTGAGCGGGGTGCGGCTCGACCTCGTCGACGCGGAATCGGTACGGATCGCCTACCGCGACCTCGCGGCGATGTCCGGCGAACCGCTTCTGCACGTGCAGAAGATGGCGGTCAAGGGCATCGGTTGCGCGATCCGCGTTCAGGACGACCCGTCGTTCGGTGCGCTCATCTCGTTCGGCCTCGCGGGAGTGATCTCCGACCTGCTCGGCGACCGCGCCTACCGGGTGCTTCCCCTCACCGAGGACGAAGCGACCGAACTGATCGACGCACCCAAGGCGGCGCCGCTGCTGTCCGGGTACCGTAACGCCGCGCCGGTGCACAAAGCTGCGCTGGTCGATTTCGTCCAGCGGATCTCGGCTCTGGCCGACGACCTGCCCGAGGTGCGTGATCTCGTGTGCGAGCCACTGCTTGCGTCCCCGGTGGGGGTGGAGCTGACCGACGCGCACCTGCGGATCGGCCCGGAACCGCACCCGCTCGACCTCGGTCCGCGCCGGCTGCGCTGACGCGGGCTGCGGGAGCACCCCGGACGGGGAGCGGCCCGAACGGTCACCGCCTGCGAATGTCCCTGCCGGCGAATGTCCCTGCCGGCGAAAAGAGACGATCCCCGAGGACCCAGCCCGGTCCTCGGGGATCTTTTACCGCTGACGCGCCCGGTCAGCTGGCATATGCGCGAAGGCGATCTGCGCGGTCGCCCTCGCGAAGCTTGCCCATCACTTCGCGTTCGATCTGCCGAACCCGCTCGCGCGACAACCCGAACAACTTGCCGATCTGGTCGAGGGTGCGCGGCTGGCCGTCGTCGAGCCCGTAGCGCAGGCGAATGACCTGCTGCTCCCGCTCGTCGAGGGTGGACAGCACGGTCCGCACATCGCTGTGCAGAAGACCCGCGATCACCGCGTTCTCGGCCGAGGTTGCCTCGGCGTCCTCGATGAAGTCACCGAGCGGGGCTTCCTCGTCGTTGCCGACCGGCATGTCGAGGCTCACCGGGTCGCGGCTGTGGTCGAGCAGGTCGGCGATCTTCTCGACGGGGATACCCGACTCGTTGGCGAGTTCCTCGTCGGTCGCCTCGCGGCCGAGCTGCTGGTGCAGCTCACGCTTGATGCGGGCGAGCTTGTTGACCTGTTCGACGAGGTGGACGGGGAGCCGGATGGTGCGGCTCTGGTCGGC
>JAEZDV010000364.1 GCA_023417985.1 Actinomycetes bacterium
TGCACACACCCGCCCCTTTCGCACGGCCTTCTCAGTCCTGGGACAACCGCCGAATAGCGTTGAGAGGCAACCTCAGCCACGCCGGACGATGCCTCGCCTCGTAGACCACTTCGTACACGGCCTTGTCGATCTCGTACGCGCGCAGCAGTGGCCCGATGTCCCGCGGATCAGCCCCCGACGTCGCGGCATATCCGTCGCAGAACGCGGCGGAGTTGCGTTCCGCCCATTCGCGCGCCCGGAACTCGCGCTGCCCCGCGGCACTGTCGGGTTCGCGCTCCCACACCGAGTGGTGCGCGGCGTAGTCGAAGGAACGCAGCATCCCGGCGACGTCGCGCAGGGGAGTGTCGGGGTGCCGCCGCTCGACGAGCGACTTCGCAGGTTCGCCCTCGAAGTCGATGAGCAACCACCGTTCCGGTGTGCGCAGCACTTGTCCGAGATGGAGGTCGCCGTGGATGCGCTGCACCGTGACCGGGCCGAGCGCGGCAGCCTCGTCGAACCGCGCCTGGATCGCGGGTACGAATTCCGCCAGTTCCTCGACCTCGGCGGCGGCGGCCTCGAGTCGGCGGGACATCTCGGCGGCGAGACCGGATGCGGGCCGTTGTTCTTCCCCGAGTGCGGCGGCGAGATCCGAGTGGACCTCGGCGACCGCCATCCCCATCCGGTAGGACTCGCCCGCGAAATCGGTGCCCACTTCGTCGGCCCGCAGATCTCCCTCGATGAGGAGATCGCGGATGCTTCCGAGCGCCATCGCCCATCCGTCGGCGGAATTGGCAGCGAAGTCCTGAGCCATCGCGAGGGTCGTGCGGACTCCCTCGACGTCCGCGTCGATCCAGGCACGAAGCGGCGCCACGGAGCGGCACCCCACTTCGCTGAGGGCGAGATGCAGTTCCACGTCCGGGTTGATGCCGAGAGTGAGGCGACGGAACATCTTGAAGAGGAGACGTTCTCCGAGTACCACCGAGGTGTTCGACTGCTCGGCACCGAGTGCCCGCCCGCGCATGTCCAGCTCGAATTCCGCGCCCGGGACTGTGTGCAGGTCGACGGGACCTTTCGGCTTGCCGCTGCTCAGACTCCGGGCGTACAGGCCGATGATCTCCTGATCACGGAGTCCGTCGTAGACGAACACACTGTGCCCGGCATCGTCGGGCGTCGCCATCGTCCACGGAGCCAGTTCGTCGGGCAGGCGGGAGCGGTAGCCCAACGGCACCTGATAGATCTGCTCGGGTGTGTCCTCGAAGTCGACCGCCACCAGCACGTGGTCGGCGCCGAAACCGGGTTCTTCGGCGAGCGCCTGCCGTAACACGATCCGGACACCGGTGATGGCGTGTCCCTTGGCGGCGAACCATCGCTGACGGGGAAGCCACTGCGCCAAGCCGGCTTCCAGGTCGGCGTCCGGGAAAAGTCCTTCGTTCTCGGTCATGGCTGCACCGCCGCTTCCGCTTCGCTGCTGACAGGATGTGTGCCCGCACCTTCCGTCGTGGGATCGGGTTGCAGAGCGAACCAGAAGAAGCCGTGTCCGGGGAGCGTAAGCATGTAGCCCTCCTCGGTTATCGATGGGAACGGCACTGATCCGGTGAGCTCCACCGGGATCCACCCGGCGAACCTCGACAGATCCAGCACGACGGCCTGCGGATAGCGGGACAGGTTGTTCACGCAGAGGATCACGTCGCTGTAGTTGCGGTCCGGCCCGGATTCCATCTCGCGGAGATACGACAGGACAGCAGGATTGGCGCTGCCGAGCTCGGTGAACGCTGCCTTGCCGAAAGCCGGATGCTGCTTCCGCACCTGGATCATCCGCCGGGTCCAGTGCAGGAGCGAATTCGTCGAGTTGAGCTGCGACTCGATGTTGACCGCCTGGTACCCGTAGGTGGGATCCATGATGGTCGGAAGATACAGTCGTGCCGGATCTGTGCGGGAGAAACCCGCGTTGCGGTCGGGTGTCCACTGCATCGGCGTGCGCACCGCGTCGCGGTCGCCGAGCCAGATGTTGTCGCCCATCCCGATCTCGTCGCCGTAGTACAGCACCGGGGAACCGGGCAGGCTCAGCAGAAGCGCGGTGAACAGTTCCAGCTGGTTGCGGTCGTTCTCGAGCAGAGGCGCGAGACGTCGCCGGATTCCGATGTTCGCCCGCATCCTCGGATCGGTGACGTACTCGGAGTACATGTAGTCACGCTCTTCGTCGGTGACCATCTCGAGCGTCAGTTCGTCGTGGTTGCGCAGGAAGATCCCCCACTGCGCGGTGCGCGGGATCGGCGGGGTCTGCGCGAGGATCTCCGAAATCGGGAATCGGTTCTGGCGGCGCACCGCCATGAAGATCCGCGGCATGAGCGGGAAGTGGAATGCCATGTGGCACTCGTCGCCGATCTCGGGTTCGCCGAAGTACTCGACGACATCCGTGGGCCACTGGTTCGCCTCGGCGAGCATGACGCGGCCGGGATACTCGGCATCCATCACGGCGCGGCACTTCTTCAGGAAAGCGTGGGTTTCGGGCAGGTTTTCGCAATTGGTGCCCTCACGCTCGAACAGGTACGGCACCGCGTCGAGCCGGAAGCCGTCGATGCCGAGGTCCAGCCAGAAGCGGAGGACGTCGAGCATCGCATCCTGGACCTCGGGGTTGTCGTAGTTCAGATCGGGCTGATGCGAGAAGAAGCGGTGCCAGTAGTACTGCTTGCGTACGGGATCCCACGTCCAGTTCGAGGTCTCCGTGTCGACGAAGATGATGCGGGCGTCCTTGTACACGTCTTCGGTGTCGGACCACACGTAGAAGTCCCCGTACGGCCCGTCGGGTTCGGCGCGGGACTCCTGGAACCAGGCGTGGGTATCCGAGGTGTGGTTCATGACGAGGTCGGTCACGACGCGGATACCCCGCTTGTGTGCCTCGTCGAGGAATGTCACGAAGTCGTCGACCGTCCCGAATTCCGGTAATACGGCGCGGAAGTCGCGGATGTCGTAACCGCCGTCCCGTAGCGGGGAGTCGTAGAACGGGGGCAACCAGATGCAGTCGGCACCGAGCCAGGCGATGTAGTCGAGCTTCTCCGTCAGCCCGCGTAGGTCGCCGGTCCCGTCGTGGTTCGAGTCGTTGAACGCCCGCACCAGAACCTCGTAGAACACCGCGGTCTTGAACCAGTCGGGGTCGACGGGGAGGCTGCGCGCATGCGCGAAATCCTCCGACTGTGTCTCGACGATGTGCCCGTCCGAGGTGTGCTCGTGTTCTACGGCTGGTGCGGTCGGATCCGCTGAACTTTCTGCTGGCATGAAACCTCCGGGCTCGTCACATTGCAGGGCGGATCATCAGGGTTCCCCGGCGGTGCGCCCTCCACACCCTGCCCAGCTGAAAGCGATATGAGGGCACGCGTGTGCGGATACATTGGCGCCCATGACTGCGAACCGGCCGGAGGGCCGGGTGGCCGAACTGTGCACCCGGATGCGTACGTTTATCGACGACGAGGTTATCCCCCTCGAGGCCGAGTTGTCGCGCCAGAACGACGACGGCGCCGCGGCGCTCGACGGATTGAAGAGGCGCGCGAAGGAACTCGGACTCTGGGCGCTCGGGCATCCCGAGGAGATCGGGGGCGGCGGAGTTCCTTTCCTGGACTTCGTGTACCTCAACGAGATCATCGGGCGCTCCGAATTCGGTCAGCTCGCCGTCGGATCGGTGTCGATGCAGGATGCACTGATGCTGCATCGGCACGGCACCGAAGCGCAGCGCCGGCGATGGGTTCCCGGTCTCGTCTCCGGTGAGATCCTGCCGTCGGTCGGCATGACCGAGCCCGAGGTGGCCGGGTCCGACCCGGTACTCGTGCAGACCACCGCCAGGCAGGACGGGGACGAGTGGGTGATCAACGGTCACAAGTGGTTCACGACCGGTGCCCGGCAGGCCGCTTTCTGCACCGTGTTCGCGCGCACCGAGCCCGACTCCACGCCACTCCATCGCAGCATCAGCGCTGTCATCGTCCCGACCGACACACCGGGATTCGAGATCGTCCGGTCCGTCCCGACGATGGGGTACGACCCGAGCGACCACTACGAGGTGCGCTACACCGACGTCAGGGTTCCCGTGGACAACGTGCTGGGTGGGCGCGGCAACGGGTTCCTGGTCGCGCAGGATCGACTCGGCCCCGGCCGGATATTCCACTGCATGCGCTGGCTCGGGCAGGCGCAACGCGCCTTCGAATTGATGTGCGAGCGCGCCGACCGCCGGTTCGCCCACGGGTCGCTGCTCGCGGAGAAAGGGGAGATCCAGCGGTACGTCGCCGAGTCGGCGGCGCAGATCCAGGCGGCGCGCCTCATGACCCTGGATGCTGCCCGCGTGATGGACGCCGGCGAGGATGCCCGGGTGCAGATCGGCCTCATCAAGTTCTGGGGTGCGCGAATGCTCCACGACGTCGTCGACCGGGCGATCCAGGTGCACGGTGCGCTGGGCCTGACGGCGGACACACCGCTCGAGGCGATGTACCGGCGGGCTCGGTACGCCAGGATCTACGACGGACCCGACGAGGTGCATCGCATGTCGACCGCTCGCCGGATGCTGCGCGACCCGGAGCGAGTGCCGTGGCGATAGGCGGGCATGCCGGCGCCGGGAACCTAGTATCCGGTGGTGAACAGAGACGACTTTCCCGCCGATGATGTGCTTCTCGCCGATATCCGTCGCCGCCTCGCGCACGCCACCGAGTCGGATCCGCTGTCGGGCACGGTGGAGCTGGGCGTTTACGAACTTGCCCGCATCCTCGAGCTGTACGACATGCAGGACGCTTCGCTGCTCGCCGGCGAGTTCGCCAAGGGGTGCATGACCAGCGTCATCCGGAAACGCAACGCGACACTCGAAGCGATCCACTTCGCCCTGCTCGTCGGCGAGCCCGGTCCGCTCGCCGACACGATCAGCGACATCCTGCGCGACGGGCGCTGGCCCAGGGGCAGGTGAGGACACCGCGAGGAACCGGCCGGTGCTGTACCCCAACTCGAGATGTACTGCGTTGCAGCACAGCAGGATACCCGCACGGCGCCGGAAATCGAGGTTCGTGCGCGGTGGGCCGGGGGGGTCGCTCGCGAAAGCCGATTCGGAGCCGTCTGGTAGAGTCTGTCGCTATGCAGCGCACCTATTTTTGGTTTAGCGGGCCGGCCCTGGGTGGGTCGGTCGGCGTGACCGCGCGCTGACTTCCTCACCCACGAGCCGGATACAGACCGGCTCGACGGGATCTCAGGGTTTCTCCGGGTCGGCTTCCTTCACCGAGAACAGGAATGCAACCCGATGAGTTCTACCACCACCGGAATCTCCACCACCGACCTCGACGAACAGCGCACCGTACGGATCAGCCCGTTGGTCGCGCCGTCGGAGATCCGCGCCGAGTACGCTCCTGACGCCGTCGTCGCTGCCACCGTGCGCTCCGGTCGCGCCGATACCGTGAACATCTTGAACGGCACCGACGACCGCCTAGTCGTGGTCGTCGGCCCGTGCTCGGTCCACGATCCCGCCGCCGCCATGGACTACGCGCGGCGCCTCGCTGCGAAGGCCGACGAACTGCGCGACGACCTGCACATCGTCATGCGCGTGTACTTCGAGAAGCCGCGTACCACGCTCGGCTGGAAGGGCCTGCTCAACGACCCGCACCTCGACGGCAGCTACGACATCAACACCGGCTTGCGCATCGGCCGGAAGCTGCTGCTCGACGTGTCGAGCCTCGGCCTGCCCGTCGGATGCGAATTCCTCGATCCGATCCTCCCGCAGTACTACGCCGACCTCGTCACCTACGGTGCGATCGGCGCCCGCACCGCCGCGAGTCAGGTGCACCGCCAGTTGTGCAGCGCGCTGTCGATGCCGGTCGGGATCAAGAACTCCACCGAAGGTGACGTGCAGGTCGCGGTCGACGGCACTCGTGCCGCGGCTGCCAGCCACGTATTCCCCGGCACCGACCTCGACGGGCAGGCCGCCCTCGTCCAGACCGTGGGCAACCCCGACTGCCACGTGATCCTTCGCGGTGGCAGCGCCGGCCCGAACTACGACGCCGAGACCGTCGCCGACACGATGGCACGCCTCCGCAAGGGCGGGTTGCCGGAGCGCGTCGTCATCGACGCAAGCCACGGCAACAGCAGCAAGAACCACGAGAAGCAGGTCGATGTCGTCACCGATATCGCGGAGCGCATCGAAGCCGGTGAAGAAGGTATCGTGGGTCTGATGCTGGAGAGCTTCATCGAGGCTGGTCGCCAGGACCTCACCCTGGGCGAGGCCGACAAGCTCGACTACGGCAAGTCCATCACCGACGCGTGCATCGACTGGGCGACCACCGTCGTTCAGCTCGACCGCCTCGCCGAAGCGGTTCGGGCGCGTCGCGCCTGACCGCTCGTCGGCATCGTGACCGAAGGTGTAAGTCCTCCAGCGGATACCGCGGGCATCCGCTGGAGGATCCCCTTCTTTGCCCTGGACGGGAGAATTCGGGCGAATAGGGAATATTGTTCCGCGCCCACCTCCCCGGCATTCCGCTGCGGTCTTCCGATCAGGACAGCGGCGTGAAGTCGCGGCTTCCGAGATAGGACGGACGCGGGTTCTTCGCGGCGAAAGGCTCGACCAGGGTGTTCTCCACACTGTTGAACACCACGAAGAGATTCGAGCGCGGGAACGGAGTGATGTTCCCGTTGGACCCGTGCATGCAATTGGAATCGAATACCGTTGCAGAACCGGCAGATCCGGTGAACGTCGCGATGCCGAACTCCGCGGCCATCCGGGTGAGGTGGTCTTCGTCGGGCGATCCCGTCGGCGGCACGTGCGTGACCAGCGATTCGCGGTAGTAGTTCTCCGGAGTATCGCCGGCGCAGGAGACGAAGGTCCGGTGCGAACCGGGCATGATCATCAAACCGCCGTTGTACCCGTAGTTTTCGGTCAGGGCGAGCGAGATGCTCAGCGCTCGAGGCTTCGGCATGCCGTCCTCGGCGTGCCAGGTTTCGAAGTCCGAGTGCCAGTAGAACGGGCCACCACGGAATCCCGGCTTGACGTTGAGGCGGGACTGGTGGACGTACACGTCGGATC
This sequence comes from Actinomycetes bacterium, assembly GCA_023417985.1. Classification (GTDB taxonomy): domain Bacteria; phylum Actinomycetota; class Actinomycetes; order Mycobacteriales; family Mycobacteriaceae; genus Rhodococcus. Next base: position 7,022 of record JAEZDV010000364.1, read on the forward strand.
CGAGCAATTGCCGTGCGATGCCGGCAATTTCGGGTCGGCGGACGATAGAGGCGACGAGATCGCTGAGGAGATGGACGTCGAACACCGAACGCACGTCCCCGCTACCCTGTTCGCGGATCACGCGTTCGTCGTCACCGAGTTCCAGGCCGAGCCGGGATGTTTCCTCGAGGAGGTTTCCCACATCGCTCGCGGGGAGAAGTGCCTCTGCGGTATGGAATCCTCGGCGGTCGTACTCGGCGACGGCGTCCGCGTCCAACGGTCCTTCGGTGGCAGCCCCCCACACCACCGGATCCGGTCTCGCGAAGGATTCACATGTGGTCCGGCTCCGGGTCGGATACTCATCCTTTACCGCAGCGAGCATAACGGCGCTTCACCCTCTCCCCAGGTCGACGAGTTTCGCTCCTTCCGACGTTCCCATTCCGGGTGCGGTTATGCAACCCGGGTGGGTAGCGTGCAGATTCTGTGACCGATGACAGCGGGAGATGTGTTCAGTTGTGCGTCGATGGCGGGTGCGGCTCGTCAGCGGTGTGCGCGGTAGGTGCTCGGGGTGTTTCCGGTCCAGCGTTTGAATGCGCGGCGGAAAGCGCTCGGCTCGGAGAATCCGAGGCGGGCCGAGAGGTCGTCGACGGGTTCACCGCGTCGCAATCCGGCGATCGCGAGATCGCGGAGCACTTCCTCGCGTAGTTGCCCGAGCGAGGTGCCCTCCTGCCGCAGCAGACGGCGCAGGTGAGGCGGGCTCACCGCGAGCATTCCCGCGATGTCCTCCGCCGTCGCGGTGCGTCCGTTGATTCCGGACTCGAAGATGCGACGCACCTGAGCCGACACCGTCGATTCGTAATCACGTTCGGAGAGAATCAAGTTGGGTGAGTCTCGGAGATACTCGTCGAGCGATTCCTCGGATTGTACGAGCGGCGACGTGAGTGCCGAATTGTGGATCTCCAGCGCTGCGCGCCCGGCACCGAATGTCACAGGGACACCGAACATCGCGTCGTAACTGCGGGCGAGCACGTGGTCGGGTTCGGCGTACGGCAGCATCACCGACTCCAACCGGACTCTGCCGCCGACAAGCCACGCCGCGAACCGGTGCAGCAGCATCAGCAGGAAGTCGACGGTCACGCGGGTCTTCTCGTCGACCACGTCGGGCAGAGCAACATCGAGATAGGTGGTCGATTCGCCCGGGGTCAGCGACAACTGGGGCAGCGACCGCACCACGTGGTTGACCTCGACCATCCGGCTGAGCGCGTGCGAGAGATCGGGGCAGTGGATCAGCGTCAGGCACATCACGCGGAACATCCCGCGAGGTACCGGGCCCGGTGCGAGCCCGAACAATTCGTCGTCCGTGATCTGCCACGCCACCTGCGTGAACCGGCTGACCTGCGCCGGTGTGAGACGTGCATGGGGGTGCGCGAGGACCGCGCGGCTGATTCGCGCCGCATCCAGGGCGGGTTGCAGGTCGATTCCGGCGTCGGCGCCGGTGCGGACCGCCCGCGACACGAAGTCGGACGGAATGGTGGGCCGTGACATGGTCTAGACGGCCTCCTGCAGCGTGCGTAACCGGCCTACCGCTTCCTCGAGTACGGCGTCGCGCTTGCAGAACGCGAATCTCACCAGGTGATTCCACGTTCGGGTGTCGTCGACGAACACGCTGACCGGCACCGCAGCGACTCCGATGCGTTCCGGGAGTTCGCGGCAGAACGCGATGCCGTCGCCGTAGCCGAGCGGCGTAAGATCGGCACACACGAAATAGGTTCCCGCCGAGTCGAGTACACCGAAGCCGGCGTCTTCCAGTGCATCGGACAGCAGGGTGCGTTTGCGCTGCAGGTCGTCGCGCATCGAGCCGATCCACGCCTGCTCGTGGGTCAGGGCGTGGGCGACGGCGGGCTGGAACGGCGCACCGCCCACGAAGGTCAGGAACTGCTTCGCGGCACGGACCCCGTCGATGAGTTCGCGTGGGCCGAGTGCCCAGCCGATCTTCCATCCGGTGACGTTGAACGTCTTCGCGGCACTCGACACGGTGACCGTACGTTCCGCCATCCCCGGCAGCGACGCGAGCGGGATGTGCCGCCGCCCGTCGAAGACCAGATGCTCGTACACCTCGTCCGACAACACCAGCAGGTCGTGTTCGCACGCGAGTTCCGCCAGGGCGGTCAGCGCCGTGTCGTCGTACACGGTCCCGGTGGGGTTGTGCGGCGTGTTGACGACGAGCATCCGTGTGCGGTCGGTGATCGCAGCGCGCAGCGCGTCCACATCGAGGACGAAACCGGCCCCGGCCCGAGCCAGTGGGACGGTGCGGCGTGTGGCCCCGGCCAGTGCGACCGCCGCGGCGTAGGAGTCGTAGTAAGGCTCGGTGAGCAGCACCTCCTCACCCGGTTCGACCAGGCCGAGGATGGCCGCGCTGATCGCCTCCGTCGCTCCGACGGTGACGAGTACTTCACCGTCGGGATCGTATTCGAGTCCGTAGCGGGCGGCGCGATCTGCGGAGATCGCCTGACGCAGCTGCGGGATCCCCGAGCCCGGCGGATACTGGTTGACTCCGTCCGCGATGGCCTGCCGTGCGACTTCGAGCATTTCCGGGGGGCCGTCGATATCGGGGAATCCCTGACCCAGATTGATGGCCCCGTGCCGGATCGCGAGATCGGTCATCTCGGCGAAGATCGTCGACGCGAAGGGTCGTAACCGGGCGACGGTGCGTACTGCCCCCGGTCTCCTCGAATCAGCCACGCGTGAAGCCTAGCGCCCGGCATGTCACATTCGGGACCGCTGCCTCGTCCTCCATGTGAGCGGCTCTTCCGGAACCGGCGAGGAGTTCCGGACCGCGACGACTCCAGGAGGATGTCATGCCACGAATCGAACCGGTGACTCCGCAGCGCGCGAGCCTGACGACCCGCGCGAGCTACGCGTACGCGACGCGACGCTTCGGGGTGGTTCCCGAACCCTTCGCGGTCCTCGCGCACCACCCCGCGCTGATGCGGGCGAGCGCGTTGCACGAGATGCTGGTCGAGCGGGGGTCGAAGGTGCTGCCGGCGAATGTGCGGGAGATCGCGGTGTACCGAGTCGCCTGGACGCTCGGGTGTTCCTGGTGCATCGACTTCGGCACCATGCTGCAACGGCTCGACGGTCTCGACACCGAGCGGCTCGCCCACATCGCCGACTACTCGACATCGGATCTGTACAGCGACGACGAGAGGGCAGCGATCGCATACGCGGACGCGATGACCGGTGATGTCGCGGCCTCGGTGACGGACGATCAGGTCGCCGACCTCGAACGGAGGTTCGGGTCTGCGGGCGTGGTCGAACTGACCTACCAGATCGCTCTCGAGAACCTGCGCGGCCGCATGAACTCGGCCCTCGGCATCTACGACCAGGGATTCAGCACCGACGCGTGCCGCGTGCCGTGGGCGAACGAGACTCCGGCGGCGGGGACGTGAGTCACTCGGGTACGACGATCTCGGCGATCGATCCGGGATTCCATGCGACCTCCCAGCGAAAGCCGTCCGGGTCGGCGAAGTAACCCGTGTAACCGCCCCACACGCGCTCGGTGCCCTCGACGACCGGATCGGCGCCCGCCCGGCGAGCCGTCTCGAGCACGTCGTCCACCTCCTTGCGGGTCGCCACGTTGTGCGCGAGCGTGACGGGTGGAACGCCGGTTCGTGAAGTGGGTCCCACCTCGGCCTCGAATTCCGTTCGGGCCCAGAGCGAGAGGATCACATGGGTGCCGACACGGATCATCACGACCTCGTCGGGTTCTTCGATCAACGCGGACCAGCCCAGCCCGTCCACGTAGAACTCGCGGGCCCGGTCGACGTCGTCCACGGCGAGAGTCACGAAGCTGAGGCGTTGTTCCATGCTCCCGAGCGTAGGGGCGTCCTTCGGCTTCGGGCGCGGATTCAGCTGCGCCCCAAGGGCACGAGAAGGCCGCGACGGAGCTTCTCCGGATTTGCGAGGTCGTAGGCGGCCCACACGCGGCCGTCGCGGACCGTGCAGGCCGCGACCCGAGCCGGGTATCCGCGATGTGTGCCGTCCGCGCGCAGTCCGTGGTTGAGAAGGCCCAGTTCACCGTTGACACGGACCGGTTCGAACGCCGCGAACGACTCCTCGCCGTAGCGGCGCGTCAGGCCCATGAAGAAGCGAGCGAACTTGTCGGCCCCGACCACGACCCGGAGCGCGGTCGAGGTTGTCCCACCGGCATCGGCGACCAGCCGGGCCTCCGGGTGCAGAGCGGCGATCACGCTGTCGATGTCACCTGCGGCAAATGCCGCCATCAGCATCGCGACGGCGTTGTCGTGCTCGGTGGCCGGCGTCGGCGGCGGTGTATCGGTGACAGTACGACGAGCGCGGGACGCGAGTTGGCGTGCTGCCGGCGACGTGACGTCGAGCATGCGCGCGATCTCGTCGAACGGCACCCCGAATCCGTCGTGCAACACGAAGGCGATGCGCTGCGGTGGTGGGAGCGCGTCGAGGACGATCAGCGCGGCGAGCCGGTTGTCCTCGTTCCGGACCACCTGTTCGAGGGGGTCGGGTGGACTTGTGCCGGAGAGCGGGGTCACGATCGGTTCGGGCAGCCACTGCCCGACGTACTTCTCGCGTCGCGCCGCTGCGGACCGCAGCCTGTCGACGCACAGGCGGCCCACCACGGTGGTGAGCCATGCGCGCAGATCATCGATTTCCGAGGGGTCGACTGTGGCGAGCCGAAGCCAGGAGTCCTGCACGGCGTCCTCGGCATCCGCGACACTGCCCGTCAGGCGATACGCGACCGACAGGAGATGGACGCGGTGTTGCTCGAACGAATCCGCAAGGCCGGAGGCGCGCATATTCTCGATGCTACGAGCAGGATCACCGTCGCGGACCGGAGTCCGGGGCGCATCCGGACGGTTCCACGGAGGTGAGCGATGCCGGTGACGAGCGCAGGTCTGCTGCTCTACCGCCTCGACGCCACCGGATTGCTGGAATTGTGGCTCGTGCATCCCGGTGGTCCGTACTGGACGGGCAAGGACACGGCGGCGTGGTCGGTGCCCAAAGGGGAATACGGACCCGAGGAGGAGCCTCGGGAGGTCGCGTTACGCGAATTCGAGGAGGAATGCGGCTTTCCCGCCCCGGACGTGCCGTTGTCGTTGCTCGGTCGCTATCGCCAGGCGTCCGGCAAAGTGGTGAGTGTCTACGCGGGGGAGACGTCGGCCGAACTCCGGTTCGTCTCGAGCAACACGTGCGAGATCGAGTGGCCGCCGCGCTCGGGGAAGACGCTGACCATTCCCGAAGTCGACGACGCGCGCTGGATCGCGATGTCCGATGCGGAAACCAAGCTGGTCGAAGGGCAACGACCGCTCCTCGAGTCGTTACGGGCGCGCCTCGACGATGCGGGTCGGCAGTACCGAACCGAATAGTGTTGTCCGCCAAAAGATGTCGGACAGGAAGTCCACCTGCTTGCTACCACCCGCCGGATCGGCAGGCGACTATCGCACCCTTCCGGAATACTTGGCCCGGTACCAAGGGGCACAGACCCTCGCTTCGAGTGAAGGACCCACATGCGTTTCGGACTTTTCGTTCCTCAGGGCTGGAGATTGGACCTCGTCGGTATCGACCCGGCCGATCAGTGGCCCGTCATGCGCGATCTCGCGCTGCGCGCCGACCGTGGCCCGTGGGAATCGATCTGGGTTTACGACCACTTCCACACGGTTCCGGAACCCACCGACGAAGCCACGCACGAGGCCTGGACGCTGGTGTCCGCCTTCGCCGCGGTCACCGACCGGGTGCGGATCGGTCAGATGTGCACCGCGATGAGCTACCGCAATCCCGCCTACCTCGCGAAGGTGGCGGCGACCGCCGACATCATCTCCGGTGGACGAGTGGAGATGGGAATCGGCGGCGGGTGGTACGAGCAGGAATGGCGTGCCTACGGATACGGATTCCCGTCCGCCGGAGAACGTCTACGCCGCCTCGACGAAGGGGTCCAGATCTTCAAGCAGGCATGGACCACGGGGAGGGCGACACTCGACGGTAAGCACTACCGGGTCGACGACGCGATCGTGCGCCCACTGCCTCTCCAGGAAGGCGGCATCCCGCTGTGGATCGCCGGCGGCGGGGAGAAGGTGACGTTGAAGATCGCGGCAAAGTACGCGCAGTACACCAACTTCGACGGCACCCCCGAGGGGTTCGCCCACAAATCGCAGATTCTGCAGGAGCACTGCGCCGACGTCGGTACGGATTTCGACGCGATCGTGCGGTCGGCCAACTACAACGTCGCGATCGGGCGCACCGAACGAGAGGTGCAGGACAGGCTCGAGGCGCTGCGGGCACGACTCGAACCGATCGTCGGTGCCGAGAAGGCGGACGGCGCGCTGAGTGCGTTCCGCGGGATGCCCGCGGTGGGCACGCCCGAGCAGATCGTCGAGAACCTCACGGCGCTGAAGAAGCAGGGTCTGGAGTACGCGATCTTCTACTTCCCCGAGGCGGCGTACGACACGACAGGCATCGAACTGCTCGAAAAGGAAGTTCTGCCGCACCTCGCATAGCGACGGTGGGATCGTCCGTCCCGCCGGCAGTCCAGGTCGGCGGGACGTCCGCCACGCGGTGAGGACCGTGCGCTCAGCGCAGTTTCGGCGGAAGCTCTTTCAGGTCAAGTTCGACGCGGCGCTCGTCGCTGGCGTTGATCTCGTCTGCGGACGACAGCTTGGACTTCAGCAGAGACCACTCGGCTTCGTCGATCTCCGCGGCGGCCTTGGCGATGACCGCCGCATCGCGGGTCGCCCACGAGATCGGCATCGGGCTGACCATCTGCCACACACCCGATTTGTTGCGCGTGGTGCGGTCGGACAGCACGGCGACACACGGCACGCGTTCGCCCACCTTCGCCCGGTGCCCGGGGATGGCCTGGACGTCGCGGGTGACCAGGGCGTAATGATGCCGCTGCCCGCCGTCCGCCACGTCCTCGGCGGGTTTGGCGATATCGATCAGCGCGAGGAGCGTCAGCCCACGGGCGCGTGTCTTCGCGACCAGAGCCGGAACCAGCGGGCTGTCGTGGTACAGCTCCTCGATCGTGCCGACCTTGCGGGGAGCCCACAGCGCGACCCACACCGACGTTGCCGCTGCCACCACCAGGACCGAACCGACGATGTACGACCAGGTGTGGCCCAGGACGAACAGCCACGCTGCGCCCGCCCCGCACAACAGCGCCACGATCACCGCGGACCGCCGGAGACTGCGCACCTCCGCGAGTGTCTGGTTCACGGCCTTGGCATGGGACAGGTCGACGGGAAACTCGAATCGGCGCACGTTGTCCAGCATATTGGACGCGGGTTGCCGCCCACCGGGGGGAACCGGCCGTGCGCCGAGTCTGTCTCAGCCGATCTGCGGCCCGAGCAGGTCGTCGGCGTCGGTGATGCGGTACGCATACCCCTGTTCCGCCAGGAACCGCTGCCGGTGGGCCGCGTATTCGGCGTCGAGCGTGTCGCGGGCGACCACCGAGTAGAAGTGAGCCTGACCGCCGTCGTGCTTGGGTCGCAGCAACCGGCCGAGACGCTGGGCTTCCTCCTGGCGGGAACCGAAAGTCCCGGACACCTGCACGGCGACCGACGCCTCGGGCAGATCGATGGAGAAGTTCGCGACCTTGGACACCACGAGCACCCCCAGCTCGCCGGCACGGAAGCGGTCGAACAAGGCTTCGCGTTCCTTGTTGCGCGTCGACCCCTTGATGACGGGGGCGTCGAGGGCGGCACCGAGTTCGTCGAGTTGGTCGATGTACGCGCCGATGACCAGGGTCGGGGCGCCCGCGTGGTTCGCGAGGATGGACTGGACCACCGGAATCTTGGTACGTGCGGTCGAGCACAGCTTGTACCGTTCCTCCGGCTCGGCGACCGCGTAGGCCATCCGCTCCGCGTCGGTGAGGGTGACCCGCACCTCGACGCAGTCCGCCGGCGCGATCCACCCCTGCGCCTCGATGTCCTTCCACGGCGCGTCGTAGCGCTTGGGGCCGATGAGCGAGAACACGTCGCCTTCCCGGCCGTCCTCGCGCACGAGGGTCGCGGTGAGGCCGAGGCGTCGCCGCGACTGGAGATCGGCCGTCATCCGGAACACCGGTGCGGGCAGCAGGTGCACCTCGTCGTAGATCATCAGCCCCCAATCCCGGGAGTCGAACAGCTCGAGGTTGCGGTACTCGCCCTTCGTCTTACGGGTGATCACCTGATAGGTCGCGATCGTGACCGGGCGGATCTCTTTCTTCTCCCCGGAGTACTCGCCGATCTCCTCCTCCGTGAGGGAGGTCCGTGCGATCAGCTCACGCTTCCATTGCCGCCCGGCGACGGTATTGGTGACCAGGATCAGCGTCGTGGCTCCGGCCTTGGCCATGGCAGCAGCACCGACCATCGTCTTCCCGGCCCCGCACGGCAGGACCACCACGCCCGATCCGCCGGCCCAGAACGCATCGGCGGCCATCTCCTGATAGTCGCGCAGGTGCCAGGGGTTCGACTCCATGTCGAGGGTGATCGGATGTGCCTCGCCGTCGACGTAGCCCGCGAGGTCCTCGGCCGGCCAGCCGATCTTGAGCAGCATCTGCTTGACGCGGCCGCGCTCGCTGGGATGGACCACGACGGTGTCGTCGTCGATGCGCGCGCCGAGCATGGGTGCGATCTTCTTGTTCCTGAGCACTTCTTCGAGCACTGCGCGATCCAGGCTCACCAGCGTGAGACCGTGGACGGGGCTCTTCACCAGTTGTAGTCGCCCGTACCTGCCCATGGTGTCGACGATGTCGACGAGCAACGGCTGCGGGACGGCGAACCGGGAGTGGCTGACCAGCGCATCGACGACCTGCTCTGCGTCGTGGCCCGCCGCCCGCGCATTCCAGAGGGCGAGCGGTGTCACCCGGTAGGTGTGGATGTGCTCGGGGGCTCGCTCGAGTTCGGCGAACGGCGCGATGGCTTGTCGGGCTTCGGCGGCACGTGGGTGGTCGACCTCGAGCAACACGGTCTTGTCGGACTGGACGATCAAGGGTCCGTCGGCCACGAATGCCTCCTGGGATCGAGAGTAGAACTCTCCTATTCTCCTGACCGGAGGCACCGTCCGCCACCCACGGGCCGGGGGGAGCAGCCCGGCTCACCCGGTGAGTGAGCGGCGGACCTCCATCAAACACACCAGCGCCTCGGAAATGCCGGAGCGATAACCCGCGTCCTTTTCCGACAGGGCGGGTGAAGAATCCAATTCGTGTTCGAGGCGTTCCTGAATTCTGTCCAGGGCCGACATCGTTCTCTTCACTTTTCGATTCCCGTCTTTCTTTTCTTTCGTCGCCGAATTTCCGGAAAACCTCCGTAAATCACACCGACCGGGAGTACTCACCGGCCTGTGCGTCGAGCACGAACAGGCGGGCGCGTGCCAGCCCCGACCGGAAGCCGTGCACGAACGGGGGAGGGGAACCATCGGCTCCCGCACGGTCGGATATGGCTGTGAACTGCTCGTACAGGTCGTCGAGGAGGGTGGCTGAGGATATGTTCACGTCGTGTCCGGAGATCGTCGCGCGTCGGGGAGTGCTCAGGACCGCTTGCGCTTCTTGATGAATTCGGTGCCCTCGACCTGCTTCTGGCGCTTTTCTGCACGTCGCTCCTTCAGGGACTGCGACGGTTTCTTCGGAGTTTTGCCCTTGTCGGCCATTTTTCTTCCTTTCGGGAATGGTCGAACATTCGACAAGTTCAGACCATAACGGATTTTGTAGAAAAAGCCAGTTTCGCGGTGAACTGCCGATCTCCCCCGCGCTTTCGTGCCGAACGGGGACGGCGGTAGGTTGTGACGGCGAACACTGCGCCGCGCACCTGCGGCCGTCGAAGGAGGATCTCGTGCACGGTGAACAGGCAAGTGTGATCGACACGCTGCCGCAGTCCCTGGGCCGGCTGCGCGCGCGATTCACCGAACTCTCCGCTCCCGCCCAGGACGAGGTACGGGGGACCTACCGCGCCGTCTTCGTCGGTCCCGCGATCCTGCGTGCGGTCGCGCCCCGTGCCATCGCGCTCGCGGGCATGCGCCGCTGGTACGGTAAGCGGTTCGACGGCGCGGGCGAAGCCGTCAATCTGGTACGCGATGCCGGCGGCACCGTCCGCGACATCCTGCCCACCCGAACCTTCGTGGACACGTCCTGGCTGGACGGCGGGGACGCCCTGATCGTGTCGTACGGCGCCGACCCGAGGCAGGCCGCGCCGGTGCCCTGGCGCTGGGTCCGGGACGAGTTCCGCACTCTCGACGACGGGACGCTGCTCGGGATGACCTTCGCCGGTGGGGCCTGGTCGCGGATCGCGGCATCCCCCTTCGTGCTCGTCCGTGACGACAGTGCTTCCGCCTAGGTTCGGGCGTCGAAGCGACTCCTGCACAGGGGTATTCGTGCGCGGGTTCTCAGTCGACGAGCGCGACGGAGGTGACCCGGTGCAACACGAAACTCCGCACCGATCCCGTGGCCGGATCGAAGGCCTCGAGCTGCCCGCCGCCGACCGCCACAGGATCGACGATGCGACGTGTCGCCACTCCCTGTGCATCCACGTAACCGAGCGTGATGCTGCGGTGTGCGTGTAGCGCGAGTTGCAGAAGCGCGAGAGTGGCGGCGCCGCCTGTACGGCTGCCGTCCCCGCGCGCGGACGCGCCGGACGACGCGGACTCCGTGCGATCTCCGGCGCGCAAGGTGCGCACGAGAGTCGCGAGTTGTTCGTCGTTCGGAGGTGTGGGACCTGCATACCGCGCCCGGGTGCGCGGCACCGTCACCCGTGCTCCGCGGGGACGCAGATCCACCACTGCGCCCGACGAATCCTCGCCCGCGGGCGCGAAGCCCGCAGCGCGCAGCTCGGAGAGCACCTCGGCGAGCGGTGCCTGCGATATCGCGACCGTCGGGGCGACCGCACGAAGGGCCAAGGTCGCTGCCACCGGCGCTGACAGAACCTCCGCGAGCAGCGCCGGGTCGTCGGCGCGGACGAACGAACTCGCGACTCCTGCGCGCAGACGGCCGTGCCGGCGCGCCACGTCGTCGATCAGATAGGTGAGCGACTGCGGCACCGGAGTTCGGGAGTGGGCGGCGAACAGTGCGTGCAGATCGCCCGCGCCCACTCCGGCGTCGAGCGCACGCCGGACGCTGGCATCGCTGAGGCGGTACACCGACGCAGCGCCCGCGGATTCGATGTCGGCGACGAGCGAGATCCGGTCGGAGAGTTCGGGCACGAGCGGACCCGGCGCCACGATGGTCAGGTCCGCCTGTACGAGCACGTAGTCCACCGGCTCGGGCAGTGCCGCGGCGATCTCCGACTCGGCGTCGCCGCCGTGCAGAAGCGCCTTACCGGCCGAGGAGAGGCTGCCGTGGGCGACCAGGGCGAGCGCGGTGGCCTCCCGGATCGTCTCGGTCACCGTGTCGAGGTCGAAGCGGCCCGCCCACCGGGGCCGCCGCCAGGCTGCGGTGGCCCGGATCTCCGCGATGCCCGGTGCGGACCCGGGGACGTCGGCGAGCACCTCCAGCAGCAGTCGCCGGTCGCGGACGGCGGTCGTGGACTTCACCTCGTCGGACAGTGCGGCGATCGGCTTGTCGCCCTGGTCGCGCCGCCCCGCCATCCACGGCCGGCGGGGCATGTCCAGCCACGCCCCCGCCAGAACCGCCCAGCGATGGGCGGTGGGGGCCGTGAGCCAGCCGTCGGTGGATGTGGTCGGGGCCCAGTAGTCGTCGATGTCGCCGGGCGGGGGAGGGTCGGGGATTCCGCGAGCGAGGAGCCCGGCAGCCGAGAGCACCTCGACGAGCAGCGCGGCCTCTTGATCGTCGATACCGACGGCCTTCGCCAGCCGATGCAGCTCCCGAACCCCCAGCCCCCCGGCCTTGAGAACGGGTGCGGGTTGCCGGCTCAGCGTCGACAGAAGGTCCTCGCAGTGGCGGAGGAGTTCGAGTGCGGCGCCGGCGGCGGTGGCGTTGACGTCGGGGAGTGCGCGAACCGCCTTGGGCGCACGGGGAGGGGTCAACGAACCAGGATCGAAGGGCGCATCGCCACGGAGCGCCTGGCCGACGCGGTGGGGGAGTTCCACGGTCTCGTCGTCCACCCGGAGGAGCAGTCCCGAGGCGAGGAGCTTCTGGACCGGCCGGTCCTCGGGGGTTCCCGGAGCGGCGTCACGGGTGCGCCCCACCGGCGACGTCCGGGCGAGCGTGTCGAGGATGCCGCGCTGGGCCGGCTCGAGCTCGTCGAGCATCGTCTCGAGTTCCTCGCCGGAGGGCAGGTCGGCATCGCCGGTGCGGCCGATCCGCCAGGGAACGGTGTCCACTGCCGCGGGGACGAGGCGGAGACTTTCGGCGGGCCCCCACACGAGCAGCAGCGCCCGCAACTTGCCGAGTATCCGGTCGGTCGTCTTGACGGGGACGCTGCGGTCGAGCGCGCCGAGCAACTCGGTGCGGGAGACGGCTGCCTCGACCGCTCCGAGGCGCGCGAGCGCGGCGATGATGCCGAAGTCGGCGGTGGTCAGTTCGTCGGCGGCCCGGAACACCGACGCGCGTTGCTGCGCGCGGCTCGCCAGGACGGCCATCGTCGCAGGTGGAGGTACGACGAGGTCGGGCCGCGCGTGCAGGGCAGCGGCCAGTTCGGTGTCGCGTCGGCTCGACAACCATCGGGCGAGTGAGTCCGGTGCGGTGTCGGGCGCGGGGGTGGTCGAGGTCATCCGTTTCAGATTAGAGACCTGAGGTGGCCCACCACGAACTCACCTGCCAAAATGGGCGGCATGGCTACCTCTTCGAAGAAACAGTACGTCGACCGCGGATGGCCGGAGCTGGCGGACGGAGACCATGCGGTCACCGAGCTGTCCTCCACGCGCAGCGGCCCGCTCTCGCCCTACGGCGAGGACATGCACTTCCCTCTGCCGGTCGAGGACCTGCCCTACACGCACCCCCGCACGGTCATCAACCGCTGATTCTTCGTTCGCGCCCGGCTCCGCGAGGGGCCGGGCG
>JAEZDV010000258.1 GCA_023417985.1 Actinomycetes bacterium
CCTCCGAGCCATGCTCGGAGGGTCTTCCGGTTGTACCCCCGATGGGATTCGAACCCACGCTACCGCCGTGTGAGGGCGGCGTCCTAGGCCGCTAGACGACGGGGGCCTGGGCTTACCGTCGGCACTCCCGGAGGACTGCCTGCCTTTCAGAGAAGAACACCCACCGATCCGGAGATCGATGGGCAGTTCATGGTACCCCCGATGGGATTCGAACCCACGCTACCGCCGTGAGAGGGCGGCGTCCTAGGCCGCTAGACGACGGGGGCCTGAGAACTTCTTCTCTATGCGCTTCCCTGGGGAAGCTCAGCCAGCTTAGCTGGCCGAGACGCGGCGGGCAAACCTCCGCATCGCAGCTGGGGTACCAGGACTCGAACCTAGAATGGCTGAACCAGAATCAGCTGTGTTGCCAATTACACCATACCCCAATGGACTGTCCCTTCGGCCTGCGCACTGCGCTTCGGCCTCCGTTCCCGAACCGAGAGAAAGACTAACACCATCACCATGTCCAACTACAAATCGCCTGGTCAAAGCCCCTAAATCAGCTCGGACCGAAAGACGCCCGCGCTGCGGAAGCTGCACGGGCGTCTCGGATCGCGTCTCGAATCAGGCGACGACCGACCTGGCCGACCTCACACGGTCGAGGGTGCGCTCACGACCGAGCAACTCCATCGACTCGTAGAGCGGCGGGCTGATGTGCGACCCCGTCACCGCGACCCGCACCGGTGCGAACGCCTTTCGGGGCTTGAGGCCCAGATCGTCGACGAGGGCAGTCTTGAGCGCCTCCTCGATCGCGGGGGTCGACCACTCGCCGAGCGCCTCGAGTGCGGCGAGCGCAGCGTCGAGGACGGGTCCTGCCTCCGCCTTGAGGTTCTTCGCGGCGGCCGCCTCGTCCAACTCGAACTCGGATTCGCCGACGAAGAGGAACTTCAGCAGGTCCCATGCGTCGGAGAGGACCACGATTCGGGTCTGGACCAGATCGGCGGCGGTCCGGAACAACGCGTCGTCGACGTCGGAGGAGATGTGACCGTGCTCGACGAGGAATGCCTTCAACCGTGTCGCGAAGTCCTCCGGCTCGAGCATCCGGATGTGCTCGGCGTTGATCGCATCGGCCTTCTTCTGGTCGAACCTCGCGGGGTTGGAATTGACCTTGCCGATGTCGAAGGCCGCCACCATCTCGTCGAGCGAGAAGATGTCGCGGTCGTCGGCCAGACCCCACCCGAGCAGCGCGAGATAGTTGAGCAACCCTTCCGGGATGAACCCGCGGTCACGGTGGAGGAAGAGATTGGACTCGGGATCGCGCTTGGACAGCTTCTTGTTGCCCTGGCCCATGACGAAGGGCAGGTGCCCGAACTCGGGTGTGAAATCTGCCACCCCGATGCGCTGCAGTGCGGCGTAGAGGGCGAGCTGACGCGGCGTGGACGACAACAGGTCCTCGCCGCGCAGCACGTGCGTGATCTTCATGAGGGCATCGTCGACCGGGTTGACGAGCGTATACAGCGGGATGCCGTTGCCGCGCGTGAGTGCGAAGTCGGGGACCGTGCCGGCCTTGAATGTCGTCTCGCCGCGGACCAGGTCGTTCCAGGTGAGATCCTCGTCGGGCATGCGCAGCCGCACCACGGCTTTGCGACCCTCGTCGAGGAACGCCTGGCGCTGCTCGGGGGTCAGATCGCGGTCGAAGTTGTCGTACCCGAGCTTGGGGTCGCGTCCCGCCGCCTTGTGCCGCGCCTCGACCTCTTCCGGCGTCGAGAACGACTCGTAGGCCTCACCGGCCTGGAGAAGCTTCTCCACGACGCCGATGTGCAGTCCGCGCCGCTCCGACTGGCGGTACGGCTTGTAGGGCCCACCCACCTCCGGACCCTCGTCCCATTCGAGTCCCAGCCAGCGCAACGCGTCGAGAATCGCCTGGTACGACTCCTCGCTGTCGCGTGCAGCGTCGGTGTCTTCGATGCGGAACACGAAGGTGCCACCGTAGTGACGCGCGAAGGCCCAGTTGAACAGGGCGGTACGCACGAGACCCACGTGCGGGGTTCCGGTCGGGGACGGACAGAAACGGACACGTACTTCGCTGCTGGTCATGACTCGCTCAGGGTTGAGGATCGACGGGAGACCCTCCCAGGCTATCCCCTGACGCGGGCCGCGGAAGCGGAGACCGCCCGGTCAGGCCCCCTTGGCCACCACGGGATTGGTGAGTGTCCCGATCTTCTCGACCGTGACGGAGACGGTGTCGCCCGCGACGATCGGTCCGACGCCCTCCGGCGTGCCCGTGAGGATGACATCGCCCGGAAGCAGGGTCATCACGGCCGAAATCCATTCGATGAGCTTCGGAATGTCGTGCACCATCAGCGAAGTGCGGCTGCGCTGCCGCTGCTGCCCGTCGACCTCCGCGGAGATCTCGAGATCCGACGCGTCGAGGTCGGTCTCGATCCACGGGCCCAGAGGGCAGAACGTGTCGTGACCCTTGGCGCGGGTCCACTGACCGTCCGCGGCCTGATGATCGCGAGCGGAGACGTCGTTCGCGACCGTGTACCCGAGGATCACCTCACCGGCCTTGGCCGCCGGCACGTCCTTGCACGGCCTGCCGATCACCACGGCCAGTTCGGCCTCGTGGTGCACGACAGACGCGTTGCGGGGAATAACGATCGGCGCGCCCGGCCCGACGATCGAGGTGTTCGGCTTGAGGAAGATCACCGGCTCTTCGGGCACCTCGTTACCGGATTCCGCAGCGTGCGCAGCGTAGTTGCGGCCGACCGCAATCACCTTGCTGGCCAGGATCGGGGCGAGCAGGCGGACGTCCGCGAGCGGCCAGCTGCGACCCGTGAAGGTCGGGGTACCGAAGGGATGCTCGGCGATCTCCTTCGCCGTCGCAGCGTCCCCCTCCCCTTCGATGCTGACGAAAGCGACACCATCCGGACTTGCAATTCGACCAAGGCGCATGCGGGAAGTCTAACGGGGCGGCGGTCACCGTCGATCGACGCGGGCGCCGACCTCCGTATAGAGTGAGCTCAATATTTCACGATACGGGAACGCAATCCCAGATAGTGGGAACGGATGGACGCGGGAGACATCGGAGCACGGCGCTGGATCATCCTGGCCGTCGGCGTACTGGCACAAGCGGCGCAGGCCACCGTGATCAACGGGGTGGCATTCCTCATCCCCGCCCTGCACACCGAGGCGGGTCTTTCCCTCGCACAAGCCGGAACCCTCGCCGGCGCACCACTTTTCGGCGGAGTCTTCACACTCGTCGCCTGGGGTGCGATCTCGGACCGGTTCGGGGAGCGTCTCGCGCTCGCAGCAGGGCTGGGGCTCGCGTCCGCGGCCACCGCGGCAGCAACTCTCACCACGTCGATTCCCGCGCTCGGCATCCTGCTCGTCCTCGCCGGGGCCGGTGCCGTCAGCGCGAACGCTGCGAGCGGACGCGTCGTGGTCGGGTGGTTCGCGCCCGCACAACGGGGTCTGGCGATGGGCATCCGCCAGATGTCGGTACCACTCGGCGTCGCGGCGGGCGCACTCGTGATTCCGCAGCTTGCGGCGAACTACGGAATCGCCTGGGCGCTGGCGTTTCCGGCGCTGGCCTGCGGTGTGGCCGCGCTCGCGTGCATGCTGGGGATTCTCGACCCGCCCCGACCGGACCGGGCGGAGGCGAAAAGCTCCGGAATGCTCGCGAATCCCTACCGGAACAGCTGGACGCTCGCGCGCATCCACGCCGCCTCGATTCTGCTGGTCGTCCCGCAGTACGTGGTGTGGACCTACTCGCTCGTCTGGCTGATCACCGACCGCGGATGGGACGAAACCGGCGCAGGCCTGCTCATCACCGTCGCACAGGTCCTCGCCGCGCTGGGTCGTGTCGCGGCCGGGAGCTGGTCGGACCGGGCGGGAAGCAGGCTGTGGCCCCTGCGCCTCGTCGCCGCTTCGGTGGTGGTGTCGATGGCCGCGCTCGCCGTGTCGTCCCTCTTCGATTCACCGGTGGCAATCGCCGTCCTGCTCGGCGCCTCGATTCTCACGTCGGCACCGAACGGCTTGGCGTTCACGGCGGTTGCCGAAATAGCCGGCCCCTATTGGGGAGGGCGTGCGCTCGGCGTCCAGAACACCGGGCAATTCGTCGCCGCCGCAGCGGTCGGGCCCGCTTTCGGCGCACTCATCGCCGCAGTGGGCTTCCCGATCGCGTTCGCGATCGCGGCGATCGTACCGGCCGCCGCCGTACCCGTGGTGCCGCTGGTCC
>JAEZDV010000023.1 GCA_023417985.1 Actinomycetes bacterium
GGGGGGGGCGCGCGGCCCCCCCCCCCCCCCGCAACGGTGGGGCGAGCGTGTCGGCTCAGGCCCGACCGAACGCGAGTGCCACGTTGTGCCCACCGAAACCGAACGAGTTGTTCAGCGCGAAATCGATCTGTCCGTAGCGGGCTTCGCCCTTGACCACGTCGAGGTCGATCTCTGGATCCTGGTTCTCGAGATTCAGCGTGGGCGGAACGACTCCGTCACGCAGACTCAGGACCGTCAGTACTGCTTCGAGCGCACCGACTGCGCCGATCGAATGTCCGAGTGCGGACTTCGGGGCGTAGATCGCTGCGTGATTGCCCACAGCGGCGTTGATCGCCCTCGCCTCGGCGATGTCGCCGATGGGAGTGGCCGTCGCGTGTGCGTTGACGTGCCCGATGTCGGCCTTGGTGAGGCCGGCACTTTCGATTGCCCGCGTCATCGCGCGGGCGGCACCGGTGCCTTCCGGATGCGGCGCCACGATGTGGTAGCCGTCGGAGGTGATACCCGCGCCGAGGATCCGGGCGTGGATCGTCGCCCCACGCGCCTTGGCGTGTTCTTCGGATTCGAGGACCATCAAGGCTCCGGCCTCGCCGAAGACGAATCCGTCCCGGTCCTTGTCGAACGGCCGCGACGCACCCTGGGGATCGTCGTTGCGAGTGCTCAACGCCCGCATCATTGCGAAGCTCGCGAGACCGACCGCCTCGAGCTGACTCTCGACACCACCGGTGACGGCGATGTCGGCGTCACCGTTCGAGATCATGCGGAACGCATTGGCGATCGCCTCGGAGCCGGACGAGCATGCCGAGACCGGCGTGATGACACCGGCGCGTGCGCCGAGTTCCAGGCCCACCGTGGCCGCCGGGCCGTTCGGCATGATCATCTGTACCGCGAACGGCGACACCTTGCGGTAGCCGCCGCTGCGCAGCTTGTCGACCGAGTCGATGAGTGTCTCGCCGCCGCCGAGTCCGGTGCCGATGACAACGGCGAGCCGGTCCTTGTCGACCTCCGGGCTACCGGCGTTCTCCCACACCGTGCGGCCGAGAGTGAGGGCGAGGCGCTCGGCGAAGCTCATCCGCCGGACCTCGACCCGGCTCAAGAACTCGTCGGGACTCACCTTCAGCTTGCCGCCGATCCGGACCGGAAGGTCGAATTCGTCGACGAAGCCGTCGAGTACTCCGATCCCACTCTCACCGGCCAGCAGTGCCTTCCAGCTGGCATCCACATCGCCGGCGATCGACGTCGAAGCCGCGAGGCTCGTGACGACGACGTTGCGCAACGTCCGAGGAGAAGGGGAGGTCACGGTTGGACTCACTCGTTGTCGTTCGTGGCCTGAACGCCCTCGGCCTCGAGCTTCTGGATGTAGTTCACGGCGTCGCCGACAGTGCGCAGGCTGGCGAGATCCTCGTCGGGGATCTTCACGCCGTACTTGTCTTCGGTCTGCACAGCGATCTCGACCATGGACAGCGAGTCGATGTCGAGGTCGTCGACGAAGGACTTGTCGACGGTCACCTCGGAGGGCTCGATGCCGGTGACTTCCTCGATGATCTCCGCGAGACCGGCGATGATTTCTTCCTGAGTGGCCACGTCGTGGCTCCCTTCGTGATGTACCGACTATGTCGTGTGAAACCGGCCGAATGTTTCCGGCCGGGCCCGGAATTTTCCCGGGATGTGCCCGTGCTGCGCGACGGATGCGCGCAGCAACCTAACCGAGTTCGAGTGTTTCGGCCAGAGCGGAGATATCCGCGGGTGTTTTGAGGGCCGCGGTGGGCGTGCCGCGCATCTCGCGCTTGGCGATGCCCACGAGCGTGCCGGCGGGGGGGAGTTCCACCACGGTGGAAACCTGGGCGGAACGCAGGTGTGCCGTGCACAGGTCCCACCGCACAGGGCGGGTGACCTGCGCTGCGAGCCGCTCGAGCGCCTCGGCGCCCGAGGTGACCGGTGCACCGTCGAAGTTGGACAACAGGGTGCGGGAGGGATCGCTCGGGGCGATCTTCGCCGCGGCAGCGGCCACCGCATCCTGCGCGGGGGCCATGAACCGGGTGTGGAACGCGCCCGCGACCGGCAGGGCACGGACACGAGCCTTGGCGGGCGCGTCCGCGGCGAGAGCCGCGAGCGCGTCGAGACGTCCGGCCGCGACGATCTGTCCGGCCGCGTTCATGTTGGCCGGCGTCAGGTCGAGTTCTTCGAGGCGCGCGAGCACCTCGTCCTCTGCGCCGCCGAGGACCGCGGACATGCCGGTGGGTTCGAGGGCGCACGCCTTCGCCATCTCCCGGCCGCGAATCGCGGCCAGACTCACCGCCTCGTCGGTGCCGATGACGCCCGCCATTGCGGCGGCGGCCAGTTCGCCGACCGAGTGGCCCGCGACGATCACGTCGGCGGGGACGAGACCCAACCGTTCGAGTTCTTCGAAAGCGAGGAGGGCGTTTGCCACGACGAGTGGTTGGGTAACAGACGTATCGGTGATCTCGTCTGCGGTGGCGACGGTGCCGAGGCGCGCGAGGTCGAGACCGGAAGCCTTCGACCACAGCGCGATGCGGTCGGCCGCACCGGCCTGCTCCAGCCACGGAGCAAGCATGCCGGGTGTTTGGGACCCCTGGCCGGGGGCAAGCAGCGCAATCACGAAGATCAGCGAACACCCTGCAAGCACCCTTGCGAGATGTCGGTGGGAATGAAAGGTCGCGCCAGGATTTGTAGGGTTCTTACAAATTCCCACGTCGTCGTCGGCTATCGGTCGCGCATCCCGTGGTGTTACATGTCCGATTCGCGGATTGTGAACCGTGTGACGGGTGGTGCTGGAGATTTCAGTTCGTTATGACTTCGAGCCAGACGACCTACAGTTGCCGCGATCCGCAACACGTACGCATCGCGCGGATTTGTGGGATCCCGACCGGTCACTTCTGTGATCCGCTTGAGCCGATACCGCACGGTATTTGGATGAACAAACAGCTTCCTTGCACACGCCTCGACCGCTCCTCCGCTGTCGAGATACGCGTCGAGAGTGTCCGAGAGTGCCGATCCGGCCGCCGCGAGAGGCGCAACGATGTAGTCGTCGAGCGCGGTGATCGCCGCCGGATCCCCCAGCAGCGCCCGCTCGGGTAGGAGTTCGGCCGCGTGGACCGGTCGGGGCGCACCGGGCCAGCCGCCGACCGCTTCCATGCCCGCCAATGCTTCGACAGCGGAGACGTGAGCCGCACCGAGGGTGGCGGTGGTCGGGCCGATCACCACCGGATCGTCCGAGAACGCCCGCATCAGTTCTTCGAGGAAGCCCGCAGCCTCGGTCGTTCCGTGCAGATCGCCGCTGACGACCATCACCAGGCGTTCACCCTGCACCACCGCGAGGGCAGCACGCCCGTGTCGCTGCGCGATCGTATGGACTGTCGTCACCACCGACACCCCCTCTTCGGGGGGAGGTGTGCCCACCACGACCGTGGCGGGAGCCGTGGCGTCCCAGTTGAGGGTCGCGGCCCGCGACTGCATGTCGGCACCGGTGTCGCCGCGCACCACCGCGTCGACGACCAGCGCCTCGAGCCGGGTATCCCACGCGCCGCGGGACTCGGCTGCCGTCGCGTACACCGCCGCCGCCGCGAAGCCCAGCTCGCGGCCGTAACGCAGGATCGCTTCGGTCAGCGCGACGAGTTGCTCCTCGTTCCGCGCCAGAGCGGGCAGCCACTGCTCGAAGAACTCCATGGCCGCCCGCACCATGTCGACCGTCTGGAGAAGTGTCAGCCGGTTCGCCAGATCCTGCGGGATCATCTGGAACGCGTCGAGGCTGAATCTCGGATCGTTGTCGGGGTTGCGCACCCACTCGAGGAAGTCCACCACCGACGTCTGGATCACCAGCTGAACCGTCGCGCGCTGTGAGGCATCGAGGTCGGAGAAGAAGGGCAGTTGCTCCTGCAGGACGTGCACGGCCTCGGTGGACATACGCCCCGAGAACTGTTTGACGCGGCGAAGCAGCGCGTCGGGCAGGGGTGCGCGGTCTGGCCGCGCAGGCGGTACCGGGCGCCCCGATGGGACGCCCGGTACCCGCGATTTCGGACCCGGTTCGGGCTCGTCGACCATGCAACGAACCTACCTGGGGATCACCCGGTCACCGTGGCCGAACCGCATGTGCTGCCGTGATCAGGCGACGCCCGGGTCCGAGGTCTGCTCGGGCGCCGCGTCCACGTCGTCGATGCGGTACTTCTTCGCCGCTTCGACGGCGCGTGCCCGATCGATCGTGCCCTCGCGGCCGAGCGCCTCGAGCACTGCCACCACCGTGGACTCGGCATCGATGTTGAAGACACGACGCGCAGCCGGACGGGTGTCGGAGAATCCGAATCCGTCGGCGCCGAGCACTGTGTAGTCGCCCGGAACCCACTTGCGGATCTGATCGGGTACCGCACGCATCCAGTCGGATACCGCGACGAACGGTCCTGCGGCGTCGTTGAGCACCGACGCGACGTACGGAACCTTCGGTTCCCGGCCCGGATCGAGCAGGGCCTGACGGTCGCATTCGACACCGTCGCGGCGCAGCTCACCCCACGACGTCACCGACCACACGTCGGCGGAGACACCCCACTCCTCTTCGAGCAACTGCTGTGCACGTAGGGCCTCCGGCATGATCACGCCCGAGACGAGGATCTGTGCCTTCGGCCCGGACTGCGGACCCCGCTTGTAGAGGTAGAGGCCCTTGAGCAGTCCCTCCACATCGAGATTCTCGGGCTCGGCGGGCTGTGCGTACGGCTCGTTGTAGACGGTGATGTAGTAGAAGATGTTCTCTCCGCCGAAGCCGTCTTCGCCCTCGGTGCCGCCGTACATCCGGCGAAGACCGTCGCGGAAGATGTGCGCGATCTCGTACGAGAACGCCGGGTCGTACGTCACCGCAGCCGGGTTGGTCGACGCGAGGAGCAGCGAGTGCCCGTCGGCGTGCTGGAGACCCTCACCCGTCAGTGTGGTGCGGCCGGCCGTCGCGCCGAGCAGGAATCCGCGGGCCATCTGGTCGGCGGCAGCCCACAGGCCGTCGCCGGTGCGCTGGAAGCCGAACATCGAATAGAAGATGTAGACGGGGATCATCGGCTCGCCGTGCGTGGCATACGAGGTGCCGACAGCCGTGAACGACGCGACCGAACCCGCCTCGTTGATGCCTTCGTGCAGGATCTGGCCGGCGGCGCTCTCCTTGTACGCGAGCATCAGTTCTGCGTCGACGGACGTGTACAGCTGGCCGTTGCGGTTGTAGATCTTCAGAGACGGGAACCACGAGTCCATGCCGAACGTGCGGGCCTCATCCGGAATGATCGGCACGATGCGCTTGCCGATCTCCTTGTCGCGCAACAGTTCCTTCAGCACGCGCACCGTGGCCATGGTGGTGGCCACTTCCTGCTTGCCCGACCCCTTACGGACCACGTCGTACGTCTTCTCCGGGGGAAGTGCGAGGGGCTTGGCGTTGGTGCGGCGCTCCGGGACGAAGCCGCCCAGCGCACGGCGACGCTCGAGCATGTATTCGATCTCGGGCGCGTCGAAACCGGGGTGGTAGTACGGCGGCATCTTCGGGTTCTTCTCGAGCTCCGCGTCCGAGATCGGGATGCGCTGGATGTCGCGGAAGTACTTGAGATCCTCGAGGGTGAGCTTCTTCATCTGGTGGGTCGCGTTGCGGCCCTCGAAGTGTTTGCCCAGGGTGTAGCCCTTGATGGTGTGGGCGAGGATCACTGTGGGCTGGCCCTTGTGTTCCATCGCGGCCCGGTAGGCGGCGTGGATCTTGCGGTAGTCGTGGCCACCACGCTTGAGGTTCCAGATCTCCTGGTCGCTGAGATTCTTGACCAATTCCTTGGTGCGGGGGTCGCGGCCGAAGAAGTGCTCGCGGACGAACGCGCCGTCGTTCGCCTTGTACGTCTGGTAGTCGCCGTCCGGGGTGACGTTCATCAAGTTGACGAGCGCACCGTCTTTGTCTGCGTGGAGCAGGGAATCCCACTCGCGACCCCACACGACCTTGATGACGTTCCAGCCGGCACCGCGGAAGAAGGATTCGAGTTCCTGGATGATCTTGCCGTTGCCGCGAACCGGACCGTCGAGACGCTGCAGGTTGCAGTTGATCACGAAGGTGAGGTTGTCGAGACCCTCGGTCGCCGCGACGTGCGCCAAACCGCGCGACTCCGGCTCGTCCATCTCGCCGTCACCGAGGAACGCCCACACGTGCTGGTCGGTGGTGTCCTTGAAGCCGCGGTCGCGCAGGTAGCGGTTGAACTGCGCCTGGTAGATCGCGTTCATCGGGCCGATGCCCATCGACACGGTCGGGAACTCCCAGAAGTCCGGCATGAGGCGCGGGTGCGGGTACGACGGCAGGCCGCCGCCCGGGTGCGACACCTCCTGGCGGAAGCCGTCGAGCTGGTGCTCGGTCAGCCGGCCCTCGAGGAACGCGCGCGAGTAGACGCCGGGGGAGGCGTGACCCTGGAAGTAGACCTGGTCGCCGCCGCCCGGGTGGTCCTTGCCGCGGAAGAAGTGGTTGAGGCCCACCTCGTACAGCGTCGCCACCGACGCGTAGGAGGAGATGTGCCCGCCGACCGCCACGCCCGGCCGCTGCGCGCGCGTCACCATGACGGCGGCGTTCCAGCGGTTCCAGGACCGGAACTTGCGCTCCAGCACCTCGTCACCGGGGAAGTACGGCTCCTCGTGCACGCCGATGGTGTTGACGTACGGCGTGTTCAGGTCGGCCGGGATGGCCACGTTCCGCTCGCGCGCCCGCTTCAGCATGCTGAGCAGGACGTAGCGGGCCCGGGGGCCGCCCTTGTCGTCGATGAGCCCGTCGATGGACTCGACCCACTCGGAGGTCTCCTCGGGGTCCACGTCGGGTACCTGGCTCAGCAGGCCGTTGATGAGCGGCCCGCGCTCGTCCTTCGAAGCCACCAGTGCTCCTCGCCTCTCCACGCGGGGGCCGGTCGGCCCCGGTGCGCATCTCGGCCCGCCGGCGTGCGCGCGACGTTCGGTGCGCCTCGCCACCGGGCGGGTAGTAGGACCATTGTCCGCCCCCCGGGACGTGAAAGTCTCCCCGTCCACACCCCGGGTTGCGTGACGTCCGTGACAAATCGTGCCTGACCAGGCCCCCGGACGTGGCGCGGGTCACGACACGACGTCCGCGCGCGGCGGACCGCCGCCGCGCCGGGGTGGCCAGGCGCGGCGGCGGTGCGGTGGGCTACCGTTCGGTGATCGAGAGGCAGGCCGCCGCGCCCACGGGACGGCGGCCCGGACGGAAGGAACGGGTCGGGACGTGGCATCCAGCACGGGCGACACCCCGCAGGGGGCGGGTCGTCTCGGGTTCACCTCGGGGCAGGTGGTCCAGGAGTTCGGGTACGACGCCGACGTCGACGAGGACCTGCGCTCGGAGTTGGAGGGCATCACCGGCGCCGAGCTGGTCGACGAGGACTACGACGACGTGGTCGACGGCGTGGTCATCTGGTTCCGCGACGAGGACGGCGACCTGGCGGACACCCTCATGGACGCCATGACGGTCCTGGACGACGGCGGGCTCATCTGGGTCCTCACGCCGAAGCCCGGCCGCGGCGGCCACGTCGGCCACGACGACATCGAGGAGGCGGCCACGACGGCCGGCCTCCACGCGACCAGCACGTTCTCCATCGCGGGGGACTGGTCCGCCACGCGGCTCGGCAGCCGCGGCCGCGGCCGCTGACGACGTGACCGGCGGTCCGCTCCCCGCGGGCGCGGTCGCGCCGGTGCTCACGCTGCCCGACACGCACGGCGCGTCCGTGACCGTCGGTGGCCCGGCGGCGTCGGCGACCCTGCTGGTCTTCGTGCCGTTCGCGTTCTCGCGCACCTGCACGGCGGAGCTCACCGAGCTGCAGTCCGGTCTGGGGGAGCTGCACGCCGCCGGGGTGCGGGTGCTCGCGGCGTCCTGCGACCCGGTGTTCGCGCTGCGCGCCTGGGCCGAGCAGGACGGGTACCGGTTCGACCTGCTGTCGGACTTCTGGCCGCACGGCGCCGGCGCCCGGGCCTACGGGGTGTTCGACGACGCCCAGGGCTTCGCGCGGCGCGGGTCGTTCCTCATCGACGCCGACGGGGTGGTGCGGTGGACGCTCGTGCACCCCGGCGGGCGGGCGCGGCCGTTCGCGTCGTACCGCGAGGCGGTCGCGGGTCTCTGAAA
>JAEZDV010000030.1 GCA_023417985.1 Actinomycetes bacterium
GCTCAAGGGTGCGCGCATCGACGATCTCGTGGTGGAGGTCGCGCCGCGACTGGCGGCGGTGGTGTTGCTCGGCCGCGACGCCGGCCAAATCGCCGACGCACTCGCGCGACACGCACCCGAGGTCCCCGTCGTGCTGGTGGACACGCGCGACGATGGTCCGATGACCAGTGAGCTCCCCGGCGACGCACACGGGCATGACGGCCCAAGGCGCATCGCGATGCCCGGCGACGACGCGGCCGCGGCGATGAATGTCGCCGTGCGGGAGGCCGCAGCGTTCGCGCAGCCCGGCGAAACGGTGCTGCTCGCACCGGCCGCCGCTTCCCTCGACATGTTCGCCGACTACGCGCAGCGGGGCCGAAGTTTCGCCGCCGCCGTCGAAGAACTCCGCCGGGGCGGGACCGGACGGTGATCTCCAAGCGCGGCCCGGCATCCGAGCATCCGGCCGCGGCGGCACGCGGACGGGTCGGGGCGTGGATGGCCCGGCCTCTCGCGTCGTTCCACCTCGTGGTGACGATCGCGGTGCTGCTCACGGTGCTCGGCCTGGTGATGGTGCTGTCGTCGTCCAGTGTCGGGGCCGTGGTGTCCGTGGGATCGGCCTACGGATTGTTCACCTCCCAGGTGGTCTTCGCCGCGATCGGCATGGTGATCTTCTACATCGCCCTGCAGATACCGATACGCGTGCTGCGGAAATACTCCTTCGTCGCGTTCGCGGCCTCGGTCGTCGCACTGGTACTCGTGCTCATCCCGGGTATCGGCACCCTCTCGCAGGGCACCCGAGGGTGGTTCGTCGTCTTCGGCGTCTCCCTGCAGCCGTCCGAGATCGCCAAGATCACGCTCGCGCTGTGGGGCGCCCACCTCCTGGCATCGCGGCGGGGCGAGAACTCCACCCTCAAGGAGATGCTCGTTCCGCTGGTCCCGGCCGCGCTGCTGGTCACCGGACTGATCGTGCTGCAGCCCGACCTCGGCACCACCGTCTCACTCGTCATCATCGTGCTCGCGCTGCTGTGGTTCGCCGGGTTGCCGCTCAAGCTGTACCTGGGCATGCTCGGCACGGCGGTGACGCTCGCGGCGATCCTCACCGTCACCGCCGGGTACCGCTCGCAGCGCGTGCGCGCCTTCTTCAACCCGGGAGACGACCCCCAGGGCATCGGCTATCAGGCGCGGCAGGCCAAGTTCTCGCTGGCCGACGGCGGACTGTGGGGTCGCGGGCTCGGCCAGAGCCGCGCCAAATGGAACTACCTGCCGAACGCCCACAACGACTTCATCTTCGCGATCATCGGCGAGGAACTGGGCGTTCTCGGCGGTGCCGCGGTCATCGGGTTGTTCGGCCTGTTCGCCTTCGTCGGACTCCGTATCGCGATGCGGTCGGTCGACCCGTTCCTGCGGTTGTTCACCGCGACGGCGACCACCTGGATCATCGGGCAGGCGTTCATCAACATCGGGTACGTCGTCGGTGTGCTTCCCGTGACGGGACTCCAGCTGCCGCTGGTGTCTGCGGGTGGTACCTCCACGGCCACCACACTGCTCATGTTCGGCCTGATCGCGAATGCTGCCCGGCACGAGCCCGAGGCGATCGCGGCGCTCCAGGCCGGTCAGGACGGCCGGTTCGCCCGCCTGCTGCGGTTGCGGCAGCCGGAGCCGTACCTGCCGCCCCGGAGCGGAACGCGTACCGTCACACCACGGGCACCGCAGCAGCGTCGCGGCGACTCGCGGGGAGCGACCCGCAACGACCGCGGCCGTTCCTCCGGCGCGGGCACCCGTACACGGCGGGCGCCCGCCCGGGTGGACGGTGCCCCGACGCGCAGGGCCCAGCCTGCGCGCGAACCGGGCCGTGTTGCCCGGCAGAAGACCACCCGCACGACACGCGGTACGAATGGACGAACCGGAGAGCGAGGGAATCGTAGGTGAGTGGGGAGAAGTCTGCCCTGTCCGTGGTGGTTGCAGGCGGTGGGACCGCCGGCCACATCGAACCGGCACTCGCCGTGGCCGATGCCGTTCGCGAACTCGTTCCCGGCGCCCGGATCACCGCCCTCGGTACCGAGCGCGGACTGGAGACGACGCTCGTGCCACGGCGCGGCTACCCGCTCGAATTGATCCCGCCGGTGCCTCTGCCCCGTAAACCCACGCTCGACCTCGCGAAACTGCCGGCGCGGGTGGTCGCGTCGGTTCGACGTACGCGCGAGATCCTCGACGAGGTCGACGCCGACGTCGTGGTCGGATTCGGTGGTTACGTCGCGTTGCCCGCCTACCTGGCCGCCGGCGCCGGACCGTTCCGCAGACGCCGCCGCATTCCGGTCGTGGTACACGAAGCGAACGCGAGCGCCGGCATCGCGAACAAGATCGGCGCGCTCCGTGCCGAGCGGGTCCTCGCCGCGGTCCCCGGATCGGGAATCGTGCGCCGCGGCGACGCGCAGATCGTGGGTATCCCGGTGCGGTCGTCGATCACCCGCCTCGACCGCGCGGCACTGCGCACCGAGGCACGCCGCCACTTCGGGCTTCCCGACGACGTGCCGGTGCTGCTCGTCTTCGGTGGATCGCAGGGTGCGCGGTCTCTCAACGAGGCGGTGGTGGGTGCGTCCGGGGCTCTCGCCGACGCCGGGATCGCGGTGCTCCACGCGCACGGGCCGAAGAACACCGTGAGTGTGCCGCCGCATCCCGGTCATGCGACCGCACCGTACGTCACCGTGCCGTACCTCGAACGCATGGATCTCGCCTATTCGGCGGCCGACGCCGCCGTGTGCCGTTCCGGCGCGATGACCGTCGCGGAGGTGTCGGCGGTCGGGTTGCCCGCCGTGTACGTGCCGCTTCCGCACGGCAACGGTGAGCAGGAACTCAACGCCCGTCCTGTCGCGTCCGCCGGGGGTGCGATGATTGTCGCCGACGCCGACCTCACGCCCGCGTACATCGCCGACACGGTGGTCCCGCTGCTGCGCGACCGTCAGCGAGTCGAGGACATGGGCCGGCGTGCCGGTGCGGCCGGACATCGCAGTGCCGCGGCGGAAATGGCACGGATCGTGCTGGACGTTGCCGGCACGGAACCGAACAGGAGCGAACGATGAGTGCGCAGTTGCCCGCAGAACTCGAGCGGGTGCACATGGTCGGGATCGGCGGCGCCGGCATGTCCGGTATCGCCCGCATCCTTCTGGCTCGGGGCGGGCAGGTGTCCGGATCGGACGCCAAGGAAAGCCGCGGAGTGCTCGCGCTGCGCGCCCGGGGCGCCCAGGTCCGTATCGGACACGACGCCGGGGCTCTCGACCTGCTCGACGGCGGACCCACCGCGGTGGTCACCACCTTCGCCGCGATCCCGCAGAACAATCCCGAACTGGTCGCTGCCCGGCAACGCGGCATCCCGATCCTGCTCAGGCCCACCGTGCTCGCATCCTTGATGCGCGGCCATCGCACCTTCCTCGTCTCGGGTACACACGGCAAGACCTCGACCACCTCCATGCTGGTTGTGGCGCTGCAACATTGCGGGTTCGACCCGTCCTTCGCGGTGGGCGGTGAACTCAACGAGTCCGGCACGAACGCGCATCACGGGAGCGGGGACGTGTTCGTCGCCGAGGCCGACGAGAGCGACGGCTCGCTCCTGCAGTACGACCCCGACACGATCATCGTCACCAACATCGAGCCCGACCACCTCGACTACTTCGGTACGCCCGAGGCGTACACCAAGGTGTTCGACGACTTCGTCGCACGCCTGCCCGAAAGCGGGCTGCTCGTGGTGTGTCTCGACGACCCGGGGTCCGCGGCGCTCGCCGAGCGAGTGGTCGCACTCGGCCGGCGCGGCCTGCGCGTGCTCGGTTACGGCACATCCGACGTCCTCGGCACCGATCCCGAATACCGAGGCGTGCCTGTCGGTGTGCGACTGCTGGACTGGGAAGCCAAGGACATCGGCGGTGTCGCGGAGTTCCACCTGGCCGACGAGGACGCACCGCGAACCGTGCGGCTTTCGGTGCCGGGCCGGCACATGGCGCTCAATGCGCTCGCGGCGCTGCTGGGCGCACTCGACGCCGGCGCGCAGGTCGACGAGGCGATCGAGGGGCTCGCCGGATTCGGTGGAGTCCACCGCCGTTTCCAGTACACCGGCCGCGAACACGGCGTGCGAGTGTTCGACGACTACGCGCACCATCCCACCGAGGTCCGTGCCGTGCTGGCCGCCGCCGCCGAACTGGTCGCCGGGGAGCCGCTGCGCTACACCGAATCCGGAACGGAACGGCCTCGCGTGATCGTGGTGTTCCAGCCCCACCTCTATTCGCGCACCGAGACGTTCGCGACCGAGTTCGGTGCGGCACTCGATCTGGCCGACGAGGTGGTCGTCCTCGACGTATACGGCGCCCGCGAGGAACCGATCCCGGGAGTGAGCGGCGCCCTGGTGGCCCGGGCGGTCACCAAGCCCGTCCATTACCAGCCGGACCTGTCCGCGGTGCCCCGCCAGGTGGCGAACCTCAGCCGGCCCGGTGACATCGTCATCACCATGGGTGCAGGCGACGTCACCATGCTCGGCCGTCAGATCCTCGATGCATTGCACAGCAGGCCCAGCCGATTCCGTCCGGCGGGTTCCGGATCGGAGCCGACCGGCTCGTGACGCCCACCTCGACCCGAACGCGGGACAGACGCGACCGCAACACCGCGCGGCGGCCTTCCGGGCGCTCCGTCCGGGTACGGACGGTGTTCCTCGGCGCGGCCGTGGTGGTGACCCTGCTGGCCGCGATCGCCGTCGCCTGGTTCTCGCCGCTGTTGTCGGTCCGCACCATCGCCGTCGACGGGCTCGGTGCGGTGACCCGCGAAGAGGTGCTGGATGAGCTTGCGATTTCGGAGGGCACACCGCTGCTCCAGGTCGACACCGCCTCCGCAGCGCAGCGCGTGGCCGCCCTTCCGCGTGCCGCGTCCGTCCGCGTGCAGCGCGAGTATCCGTCGACGGTGCGGGTCACCGTGACCGAACGCGCGGCGGTGCTGTACTTCGAGTCGTCCGACGGAACCCACTCGGTCGACGTCGAGGGTGTCGACTTCGCTGTCGAGCCCCCGCCGCTGCTGACTCCGCGTCTGGTCACCGCGAATCCCGGTACCGGCGATCCCGCGACCGTCGCTGCCGTGCAGGTGCTCGAGACCTTGCCGCCCGAACTCCGGGTACAGGTGGAGACCGTGGAGGCCCGCTCGGATACGGATATCTCCCTGGTTCTGGTGGACGGCCGGATCGTGGTGTGGGGAAGTGTGGAAAGATCGGAACGCAAGGCAGCGGTGATTCTTCCGCTGCTCACCCAGCCGGGTCAGCAGTTCGATGTCGCAAGTCCGGACCTCCCGACGGTGCGCTGAGAGAACCGGCACGAAATTCGTGTGCTCTCTCCGGCGAGTCCACTAGCAAATCCCCGTTGCGGTGCCATAGCGTTTCGAACCAGTCGCGCACTTGACATCACCTTCAAGCTATGGTTGAGGGTTTTCACGGTGGCGGCGACAACGATTGATCGAAGCGTGACCCGAAAACCCAGGAAGGCGAGAGCCCATGACGCCCCCGCACAACTACCTCGCCGTAATCAAGGTCGTCGGTATCGGCGGTGGCGGCGTGAACGCGGTCAACCGCATGATCGAACAGGGACTCAAAGGAGTCGAGTTCATTGCCGTCAACACCGACGCGCAGGCTCTGCTCATGTCGGACGCCGACGTCAAACTCGATGTCGGCCGTGAACTGACCCGTGGTCTCCGCG
>JAEZDV010000048.1 GCA_023417985.1 Actinomycetes bacterium
GGGTGGACCTCCGTGCTGGCCGGGTACCCGTCGGTGCCGTCCGCCGCGTCCGCCTGTGTCAACCCGCTGACGTTCGCGGTGACACGACCGGCGGCGGACGCCGACGCACATGTGCTTCCACAGGCGCCGCGCCGCGACCTGGACCGGGTTCGGGTGAGCGCGCGATGCAGGAACGGTGTGCTCGAGGTGACGCCGGTCGAACCCGGGGCCCTCGACTCCGTCGTGCTGCCCGGCGGAAACCTGCATCGCGTCGACGTGGAGTTGTTCATCGGCAACCTCCGCGCCGACGTGCGACGCCGAACCGCGACCTGGCGGTCGTCGCAGGCGTCGGATCGGGGTGTTTCGGATCGGGGCTCAGAAGGAGACACGACGTGACGGAGATCCAGACGTACGAGGTTCCCTTGTGGCCGGGCGTGGTCGGCCGCCGGATCCGCGCCGACGACGGGTGGGTGCACTACGTCGACCTCGGAGGGCCCGGGACCGTGGGCGATGCCGATGCACCGGTGGTCGTCCTGCTGCACAAACTCGGGGGATGGGTCGCGGACTGGCGGCACGTTGCCGAGATACTCGCCGCGCGGTACCGGGTCGTGGCGGTCGACCTCCCCGGGCACGGCGGTTCGACGATGGACGAATCCGGCCCGTGGGCGCACCCTCCGAGTGTGAGCGCCGCGCGGGTCCTGGGCCTGCTCGACACCCTCGGCGCGGGCAAGGTGCATGTCATGGGCAATTCGCTGGGCGGAATCGTCGGTCTCCACATGGCGGTCACGGCACCGACCCGCGTCGAGACCCTCACGCTCGTAGGCGTCTCTCTCACCGAGCGGCACACTCTCGAGCAGACGCTCGACAACGACCGCGCCGTGCGGCACCACTTCGGCCCGGAGTGGCAACCGCGCCCGTTGGGAGCTGCTGCCGTGGCACGTGCCGCCACCGACGACCCCCGGATCTTTTACGAGCAGAACCTGTCACGGGCATGTGCAGGGCGGTGGGTGCGGCCCTCCGAGCGGGGGGTCGGTCTCACAGGTGTCGCGCATCTTCTCCCCGAGGTGAGTGTGCCGACCTTCGTCGTCAACGGAGTACGCGCGGGGTACCGCCGGTACGAGAGTGTCGCCCTCGAACTCGTGCGCGACGTGCGCACGGCCACCGTCGACGAAGCGGGGTCGTTCCCGCACCAGGAGCGACCGGCAACTGTGTCGCTGATGTGGGAGCGGTTCGTCGATCCGTTCGGGGAATACGACGACTAGCGGATACGTTCGTACTGCATTGAGACCTCCGCGTCTGCACGCGACGACGGGATGGTGCAATAGACCACAAAGCTGGATCGACAAGGGCCGCGGCAGTGGCCACGAGGAGGACTCCGCCATGGGGATCTACAACAACGTCACCGAGCTGGTCGGCCGGACGCCGATCGTGCGGCTGAACCGGCTCACCGAAGACGCCGGCGCCACCGTCGCCGCGAAGCTCGAGTTCTACAACCCGGCCAACAGCGTCAAGGACCGCATCGGTGTCGCGATCATCGATGCCGCGGAAAAGTCGGGTGAGCTCGAGCCCGGCGGCACGATCGTCGAGGGCACGTCCGGCAACACCGGCATCGCGCTCGCGATGGTCGGTGCTGCGCGCGGCTACAACGTCGTCCTCACGATGCCCGAGACGATGTCCACCGAGCGTCGCGTCATGCTCCGCGCCTACGGTGCCCAGATCGTCCTCACCCCGGGTTCCGAGGGCATGAAGGGTGCCGTCGCCAAGGCCGAGGAGATCGTGGCGAACACCGAGAATGCGATCCTCGCGCGCCAGTTCGGCAACCCCGCCAACCCGGCGATCCACGAGCGCACCACCGGTGAAGAGGTCTGGAACGACACCGACGGCGCCGTCGACATCTTCGTTGCGGGCATCGGTACCGGCGGCACCCTCACCGGCGTCGGCCGCACACTCAAGGCACGCAAGCCCGACGTGAAGATCGTCGGTGTCGAGCCCGCCGACTCGCCGATCCTTACCGGCGGTGAGCCCGGACCGCACAAGATCCAGGGCATCGGCGCGAACTTCGTGCCCGACGTTCTCGACCGCGAGATCTACGACGAGATCATCGACGTCAAGTTCAACGACGCCATCGAGGTCGCCCGCCGGCTGGGCACCGAAGAAGGCATCCTCGGTGGCATCTCGGCAGGCGCCAACGTGTGGGCTGCCCTCGAGATCGCGAAGCGTCCCGAGAATGCGGGCAAGCTGATCGTCGTCGTCGTGCCCGACTTCGGAGAGCGCTACATCTCGACGCCGCTGTTCGAGCACATCCGGGACTGATTCAGTGCTGGCTATCCTCCGGACCGTTCGTGAGGATCTGCAGGCTGCGCGCGGCCAGGATCCCGCCGCGCGCAGTAACGCGGAGAATGCACTCGTCTACTCCGGCCTCCACGCGATCTGGTCCCACCGGGTCGCGCACCGGATGTGGGCGGTGCCTGCCCTGCGTGGGCCTGCTCGGGTGCTCGCGCAGTTGACCCGGTTCCTCACCGGCATCGAGATCCACCCGGGCGCCACCATCGGGCGGCGCTTCTTCATCGACCACGGGATGGGCGTCGTCATCGGCGAGACCGCCGAGATCGGTGACGACGTCATGCTGTACCACGGAGTGACGCTCGGCGGACGGTCGCTTCTCAAGGAGAAGCGGCACCCCACGCTGGGTAACCACGTGACCGTGGGAGCCGGGGCGAAGATCCTCGGACCCGTCGTCATCGGGGACGGCAGTGCGATCGGAGCCAATGCCGTTGTCACACACGACGTGCCGGCGGATTCCATCGCAACCGGCATTCCGGCGACCGTGCGCTCACGTCGGCAGCACGAGCCGCTCGTCGATCCGACGACCTTCATCGATCCCGCGATGTACATCTGACCATCCGGAAATTCTCCGGCTCAGCGAAAAGGGTGGCACCCGGTCTTCCGACCGAGTGCCACCCTTTCGCTTCGCTCAGAGCGCCGGGTCAGTCCTGGTAGCCGGGCGGGTAGAGCACGGACTTGGTCTCGCAGAACGCTTCGAGGCCCTCGGGGCCGTTCTCGCGGCCGATGCCCGAGTTCTTGTAGCCACCGAACGGCGAACCGGGATCGAATGCGTACCAGTTGATTCCGTACGTACCGGTGCGCACGCGCGACGCGATGTCCAGGCCCTTCTCGATATCGGTGGTGTAGACCGATCCCGCCAGGCCGTATTCGGAGTCGTTGGCGATCTTCACTGCTTCGTCGACGCTGTCGTAGGGCAAGATGCACAGGACCGGACCGAAGATTTCCTCACGGGCGATCGTCATCGAATTGTCGACGTCGGCGAACACGGTGGGTTCGACGAAGTAGCCCCTGTCGAGGCCGGCGGGGCGACCGCCGCCGAGGACGAGGCGGGCACCTTCTTCGAGCCCCTTGGCGATGTAACCCTCGACGCGTTCGCGCTGTTTGGCCGAGATCAGGGGGCCCAGTTGCGCACCTTCGTCGGACGGCGGTCCGACGGGGAAGAACGCGGCGGTGGCGACGATCTTCTCGACCACCTCGTCGTATCGGGACCGCGGCGCGAGGATCCGGGTCTGCCCGACGCAGGCCTGCCCGGTGTTCATCAGGCCCGACATCACGAGCATCGCGATGGTGGAATCGAGATCGGCGTCCTCGAGGACGATGGCCGCGGATTTGCCGCCGAGTTCGAGGGAGCACCGCTTGAGGTTGCGTGCGGCGATCTCGCCGATGTGCTTGCCGACGGCCGTGGACCCGGTGAAGGTGATCTTGTCGAGATCGGGATGTGAGACCAGGTATTCGCCGGTCTCCGCGCCACCGGGCACCACCGAGAGGACGCCTTCGGGAAGTCCGGCCTCCGTGAAGATTTCGGCGACGACGTTGACCGCGAGGGGCGACTCCGGTGCAGGCTTGAGAACGACGCTGCAGCCGGCGAGCAGCGCCGGTCCGAGCTTGTTGGCGCACAGGAACAGAGGCACGTTCCACGCGATGACGGCTCCGACGACACCGACGGGCTCGCGGGTGACGCGCGAGCGTCCGAACGGCCCGGTCCGCTCGTCCGTCCACTGGAACGAATCGGCAAGTCCGGCATAGTAGTTGAGCGTCCCGAGGGACGGCGTCATCTGCATCATCTGGACCGAGGCGGCGGGCTGGCCCATCTCGGACGAGACGAGCGATGCGATTTCGGCGCCACGCTCTTCGAGGAGTTTGGCGGCTTTCGCGATGACCTGGCCGCGTTCGGCCGGGGACATGCGCGGCCACGGGCCGTCGTCGAACGCGCGACGCGCGGCGGTGACTGCTGCATCGACGTCCCTCGGCCCGGCGACGGGAACCGATCCGACGCGTTCCTCCGTCGCCGGGGAGAACACCTCGATTTTCTCGTCGGTCGACGGTGCCACCCATTGGCCGCCGATGAACAACTTGTCGTAGTCGGTCATGTCCGCATCCTCACCAGTTGCTGGTTGCTCGTGTAAAGGCAGGTTCGTGGTTCGGTGCCGGCTTTCCGGAGGCCCCCGCCTGTGACCCCGAACACTAGAACAGGTTACAGGTGCTTGGGAAGGTTGAGGCGGACGGTGGCGGGAACCCGGGGAGTTGACCACACTGGACAGTGCCCGGGGTCACGCGACGGCGGTCACGTGGCCGTGGCGCTCGGTCACGGGGCCAACGGCAGGAGAGCACACATGGCGGAGAACAACCCCTTCGGATTCGACCCCGACGACCTCGACCGAGTGGTCCGCGAGGCCGGTGAGGAGTTGAGGCAGCTCAAGGACCGCGTCCTGTCGTTCCTCGACGCGCCGGAGCGTCCCCGCTCCCCGCAGGGCGCCCCCGAACCCGAAACGACGGGCGAGACCGGAGCGGGTGTCTGGGTCGTCTACACCTGCGACGACGACGGAGTCGTGCATGTCGATCAGGTCTATCCGGCCGAACTCGATGCGCTGCGCGCACTCAAGGGCAACACCGACCCGACGAGGTCGGTACGGTTCCTGCCCTACGGGATGAGCGTGAGTGTCCTCGATCGGCCCAAGAAGACTGCCGCGGACGGTGACGACGGGCAGAGTGCCCCGGACTCGGACGGATAGCCCGTCAACCGCCGTGGATGTACGACGCGAGCTGATCGCGTTCGGCCTGTAGTTCGTCGAGACGGCTCTTGACGACGTCACCGATACTGACGATCCCGACGAGGCGTCCGTCCTCGACGACCGGCAGGTGACGGACCCGCCGGTCGGTCATGGTCTCGGCGAGGCTGTCCACGGTGTCGCTCGGCAGACACGTCGCCACCTCGGTGGTCATGAGGTTCTGTGCCGTGTCGGCGAGGATCGAGGGCCCGCGCTGGTTGAGGCTGCGCACCACGTCGCGCTCGGTGATGATGCCGACCACCGCGTCGTTCTCGACCACGACCGTCGCGCCGATGTTGTAGCGCGCGAAATCGCCGAGCAACTCGCAGATCGGCGTTTCGGGCGGGACGGTGCACACTCCCGAACCCTTGTTCCGCAAAATCTCAGCAATCCGCATCCCGGTACCGCCGATCGATCCGCTGGACGAGTTGGTACGTCAGAGGGTAGGGCAGCGCGGAGGGCGAGCAGGAATTGGTTATCTAGTCGTGACCTGCGGCGAGTAGCGATGCGCCCGCGAGCGTGCCCAGCGCACCGAGTTCGGCGGGCACGATCTGCAACTCGCGGAGGAATCCCAGCCGGGCGTGCCGCGAGGCCGACGCGAGCATCGGTCTCCACAGGTGCGTACCGGACTGCGCGAACCCGCCGCCGACCACCACACGCGAGACATCCGTCAGTGCTGCGGCGGATGCGATGACCTGGCCCAATGCGGTTCCTGCGCGCTCGAGCGCGGCCGCCGCGACACCGACCCCGGCCTGCGCGTCGGCTGCAAGAGCCGCGCCGTCCGTACCTTCCCAACCGTGTGCCTGCGCCCACCGCACTGCCGACGGCCCGCTCGCCACGGTCTCGATGCAACCGATACCGCCGCAGGCGCACACCGCGGTCCCGTACGCCGACACGATGTGCCCGATGTGCCCGGCATTACCGGTGCGGCCGGAGACGATCCGGCCGCCGAGAACCAGCCCGCCTCCGATCCCGGTACCGACGACCACGCCGAGCAGATCGGCCACGCCTCGTCCGGCACCGAAGCGCTGTTCGCCGAGCGTTGCGGCGGCGCCGTCCATCGCCAGCCGGACACGAGCACCGGAGAAGAGGCTGCGGACCGCGTCGGCCAGCGGAAACCCGGCGGCCCATTCGGTGATGTTGATCGGCGCTGCGGTACCGCGCACGGCGTCGACCGGGCCGGCCGCGGCGATCCCGACGGCCGTCACGGGCTCGGTGCCGGCGACATCCCGCAGGAGCGCGGCGCACGAATCCCAGACACCCGCGGCAGGCACGGGCACGGACTTCGGCTCGAGTGGTGTCGCGTCGTCGGCGACGATGGCGGCGGCAAGTTTCGTGCCGCCGACGTCGAGGGCCAGTGCGGTCATACCGCGACCCTAGGTGATGTGCGCCCGGGTCCCGTGCAGGTCACCGGCGCTGCATCACGAGAACCAGGTTGCTCACCAGGATTTCCCGCAGTCCCGGCACTTTCACGAGCCACCACGCCCATCGCGGGTGGTAACGCGGAAACGCGGCGAGCAGGGTGCCGCCGGTGGTCGACCGCGCCCAGCGCAGACCGTCGCTCGCACCCACCTCGAACAGCGATTTCCCATACCTGTTCTTCGGTTCGCGCCCGTGCTTGCGGGCGTACCGCCGGGCCGCGTACTCACCCCCGAACGCGTGCCACGGCCCTGTCTCGTGACCGCCGAACGGACCCCACCACAGCGTGTACGACAGCACCATCAGCCCACCCGGCCGCGTCACGCGCAGCATCTCGTCGGCCATCACCCACGGTGCCGGTACATGCTCGGCGACATTCGAGGAGAAGCACACGTCCACCGAACCGTCGCGCAGCGGCAACGCCAGTCCGGACCCGCGGATCGCGCCACCGACCCGCAGCCCGGCCGCGTGCATCTCCGACGGATCGGGCTCGATCGGCACGTACTGCGACCCGACCGCGTGGAAGGCATCCGCGAAGTATCCGGGTCCGCCGCCGACGTCGACGACCGTCGTACCCGCCAGCCCGGTGCCGGTAGCACCGGTGTACAGATCCCCGATCAGGTCGACGGTGTCGTGGGCGAGGCCGCCGTAGAACTTCTCGGGCGCGGTCTGCTCGAACCGGAAACTGCTCAGCAGGGCCACCGACCGTCGCAGCGTCGCGCGTCGTGCGAAGAGCCGGGTCACACGGGAGTCGGGCGCGGTCGGAGAAGGCACGTCGAACCACCTTAGTGTGGCGCTCGAGGGAGATCTCCATACCTATGCCGGTCCCGCACCCGTTAGGGTGTTCGTTGTCATACCTAGGCCCTCCCGGGTCACCCACCGGTCCCCTTCGGGACGTCTGCAACACATTGGGGGCTTCGCGTGCAGGAGGTACTGCTGCTCTGCTGGCGTGACACCGGACACCCTCAAGGGGGTGGCAGCGAGCGGTACCTGGAACAGGTGGGCGCCCAACTCGCCGCGCGCGGTATCAAGGTCACGTTGCGCACCGCGTCGTATCCGGGTGCGCCCAGACGCGACACCGTCGACGGCATCGACATCAGCCGCGGCGGCGGCCGGCTCACCGTGTACCCGCGCGCCCTCGCCGCGATCGCGGCAGGGCGGCTGGGATTCGGTCCGCTGGCCGGTATCCGCCCCGACGCCGTCATCGACACCCAGAACGGTATCCCGTTCTTCGCCCGCGTGGTCGCCGGAGCCCCGGTCACCCTCCTCGTGCACCACTGCCACCGGGAACAGTGGCCTGTCGCGGGACGGGTGATGGCCAAGCTCGGATGGTGGATCGAGTCGTCGCTGTCGCCGCGGATCCACCGCCGCAACCAGTACCTCACGGTGTCGCTCCCGTCGGCCGACGAACTGCGTGCGCTCGGTGTCGACCGGGAACGCATCGCGGTGGTGCGCAACGGCGCGGACGCGATCCCCGCCGGGGTCGTACCCGGAGACGACCACACCCGTACCGAGCATCCGAGCCTGTGCGTGCTGTCGCGGCTGGTACCCCACAAGCAGATCGAGGACGCGCTCGGTGCTGTCGCCGCACTGCGCGGACGCATCCCCGGCCTGCACCTCGACCTCATCGGCGGCGGCTGGTGGGAACAGAACCTGCGCGATGCGGCGGCAGAACTCGGCATCGCGGACGCGGTCACCTTCCACGGCCACGTCCCCGAAGACCGGAAACACGAACTCCTCTCCCGCGCATGGCTGCACCTGATGCCCTCCCGCAAGGAGGGGTGGGGTCTGGCGGTGGTCGAAGCCGCCCAGCACGGCGTACCCACCATCGGATACCGCAGTTCCAAGGGTCTGACCGACTCCATCATCGACGGGGTGACGGGCCTGCTGGTCGATTCTCCGGCCGCGCTGACCGATGCGGTGGCCGACCTGCTCGAGGATCCCGACCGGCTGCGCCAGCTCGGTGCGAAGGCCCGCATCCGGGCCGGGGAGTTCTCGTGGGAGGCCACCGGCGACGGAGTGTTCGACGTCCTGTCGCGCACCACTCGCGGTCGCCCCGTCTCAGGGCTGTTTCCGCGCGCGGGCGAACCGTCGCACCAGCACGCCCACAGCGCCGCACACTGACATCAGCAGCCACACCAGGTGCGCCGCGACGGCGGACGCGCGGTGCGGCGATGCGTCAGAGGTCACCCCGTCCACCCGGTACAGGCTCAGGTCGTCGTCGCCGTACACCTGCTCGAGTGCAGCCAGGGTCCGCTGCGACTCGCCGTGGTCGCCGGGGGTGCCGTGTTCGACGACCACCCAGCCCACACCCTGCGCGGCGAGTGCCGACGGATGTGCGCCGGTCAGCAGGAGTCGTTCGACTTCCACGGCACGGTGGCCCTCACCGGAGACGGCGCCGCCCGCCACCAGAAGCGTGCCGGTCTGCAACACGTCGGCACGCACCATGCGCGGCAGGGGGTCCAGGACAGGCGGGGGGTCCAGGACGGCGGCCGGCCCGGAGAAATCGAAGATCCGGAACATGCCGCCGGGCAGCACGGCCACATCCCCGTCGCGCGCGGTGACGGACTCGGTGACTTTCTGCCACCCGTCGGGATAATGCACGGGCCGGATCTGCCCGGAGACACCCCACGCCAGGTCGGGCAGCGCGAGCAGGAGCGCGGCGATCACTGCGGTCGCCCAGACCGGCGCCGGGCCGGAGAACCTGCGGCGTAGCGCCCCGACACCTGCCGCTGCGGCCAGCGCGTAGCCCGGCATCGCCAGCGCCACCCATTTCTGGGTGTCCCGGAGCAGGCCAGCGCCCGGCACGTTCTCCATCGACCACTCACCGGCCACGAGCCCGAAGCTCGTCGCGGCCGCCGCAGGTCCCAGCACCGCCACCACGGCCAGGAGCGCAGCCGAGGCGACCACCGGATGACGACGGCGACGCCACAGCGCCGGGACCCCGCAGCCCACGACGACGAGCAACAGCACCGTCCCGAGGAGCGCCCACGGCGTGGTCCGTGACTCCGGTACTGCCTCAGCGTTCCAGATACCGCCGAGCCCGGCGAGCGACCCGAGGGTCCCGAGCATCGGTTCCGCCCGCCCGGCGAACGCCCGCACACCGGCCGGATCGGCCTCGCTTCCTCCACCCGTCAGGAACGTGGCGGTCAGCCACGGCATCGACGCGCACACGGAGAGGGCGACCGCGCCGGCCACCCGCGCGGGCACCGAGACGCGTCCCCCGGGCACGGCGAGCACCACCAGAGCCCCGACGGCGGCGAGCAGCACCCCGGTCGGTGTCAGCCCTGCCGCTGCGAGGCTCAGCGCCAGCGCCGGCCACCCACCGCGCCGCCGACGACGGATCGTCACCGCCGCGCACATCGCCCAGGGCAGCGCCGCATACCCGGCGAGCAGGCTCCAGTGCCCCTGCAGCAACCGTTCGGCAACGTAGGGATTCCAGATCGCGACCGTGACCGCGACGAGTTGTCCGGGGACGCCCGCTCGCGGCAGGACGGCGGCCACGAGTCGCGCCGTCCCCCACCCGGCGGCCCACACCGACAGCGCCAGGATGACGGTGACCGCGCGTCCCCCGTCGATCACGGTGGTCACCCAGGCGAGCAGTGCGTCCTGAGGGACCGCGCGCGCTGCCGCGTCGGACAATCCGAGAGCAGAGTCGGTGAGGAAGGAACGCGGCGTGCTGACCGCGTCGCGCAGCAGCAGGTACCCGGAAGAGTTCAGGAGTGGGCCGAGCACGACGAACGTCAGCAGCAGCGACCACAACGCCGGTGCGAAGGCGCGCACCGACACCGGTGCGACCGAACGCGAGGATACCGGCGTGAGCATGGCGGCAGAATACGGTGTCCCTGCTGATGCGAGGATGGGCGGATGCCTCGACCCGAGACGACGCGGCGGTCGGCTGCCGCCGGAATGACGATGGTGACCGTCGGGGCGATGACCGCCAACATCGCGGCGTATCTGCTGCACCTGCCCGCGGGTCGCTGGCTCGGCCCGGCCGGATACGGCGAGTTCGCAAGCCTTCTCGCCGCTCAGCTCGTGCTGGCGGTCCCGGCGCTCGCGCTGCAGACGGTCGTGGCCCGCGAGGCCGTGCACGGCAGCAGCGTCGCGGTGCTCCGTCGACTCGGCTTCCGGTGCGCGGCCGCGGCGGGTGTCGTCGCGCTGGTGCTCGTTCCGGTGGTGGCGTGGGCGCTCGACACCAGCGTCGCGGGTGCGGCCGGATCCTTGGTGACCGCACCGCTGCTCGTCCTTCTCGCGGGTGAACAGGGACTTCTGCAGGGAAGTGGAAGGTTCGGCGCGCTCAGCATCGTCCTGGCCACCGCTGGCGTCGCCAAGGTGGTTCCGGCGGTCGTGGTGCTGATGCTCGGCGGCGGACCGGGAGCCGCGTTGTTCGCCGGCGCGGTGGGCACCGGCGTCACCGCCGTCCTCGCGGCCGCACTCGTCGGACGCGGTGACCGTGCGGAGCCGGGACGTGTTCCGGTGCCGAGTGCCGGTGCAGTCCTGCGCGCCTCCCAGGTGCAACTCGCCCTGATCGCGTTGACGTCGCTGGATCTGCTGCTCGCGCGGGTGGTGCTCGATCCCGACTCCGCGGGCCTGTACGCCCTCGGGGCGGTCGCGACGAAGGTGGCGTTCTGGCTGCCCCAGGCGGTCGGCGTGGTGCTGTATCCACGCATGGCCGATCCGGCGGAATCCGCGGCGGCGGTACGGTCCGCCCTCACGGTCCTCGTGGGACTGGGCGCGGCGCTGGTCGCGGCAGCCGCGGTGTGCGCGCCGCTCGTCCCGCTCCTCGTCGGCGACGCGTACCGGCCGGTGCAGTCGCTGCTGTGGATGTTCGCCCTGCAGGGCGCGTGCCTGTCGGTGCTGCAGGGTGCGCTGCTGTCGGCGATCGCGGGCGAACGGACGCATCTCGCATTGGTCGCGTGGGCCGGTCTCGCTGTCGAGGCGGTTCTGATGCTGACAGTCGCCTCCACGGTCGAACAGTTCGTCGGGATCGCGGTCGGCGTGGCGGCAGCTACCGCCGCGGTCGTGGCCGTCCTGGCTGTGCGTGCGGCCGGAACACCCGTGCCGGCGCCGGAGGCAGAAAACGGCACCGCCCCCCACCGTTGACGGTGAGGGGCGATGCGCGAGGTGTGCAGTGAACTGCGGCTCTACTGGGGAGGCTTACGCAGGTCGGTCCGCGGGATCTCCTGCGTCCGATCGGTGGTCCAGTCACGCTGCTGCGTGTCCGCATCCGGATCGGTGCGCGGGATGACCTCGGTGCGGTCGTCGGTGTAGTCCCGCTGCGATGTCGCGGAGTGCGCGGGTCCGACGGTGGTGGTCGCCGGGTCGGTCGGCGACGGGCCAGTGGCGGTGGCGGCACGACGGCCACCGTTCTGTCCGCCGCGGAAGCCGAGGACGATGCCTACGATCAGCAAGATGGCGCCGAGGATGCCGAGGATGATGGGCAGGGTGCGGCCGAACAGCGACAGCTGATCCTGCCCGTCCTTGGCCTGTCCGATCTGGTACTCGACGGTCTCTTCGTTGAACGGCAGCGTCACGTCGAGAATCGTCACCTCGGGGGTGTTCGCTTCGCGTGCGTAGTACTGGTTCTGCGCTTCCTGACCCTTGACCACGACACCGGTGACCGGGTCGACCCACAGGTCGCGGACGTTGTTGTACCAGCGGATCATCGTGATCGGCTCGTCGCCCTCACCGACGCCCCAGGTGGAGGCGGGGAGGCTCAGCTTGTACGTGGGGACCTCGGGGTCGGCCTCGGACAGGTCGATCGGGCCGACCTCCTGACGGAAGTGATAGACCGTCATGCCGTTGATCTCTTCCTCGCCCTGGAAATCGAGGGGGAAGGTCTCGCGGGCATTGATGTCGTAGTAGGGGTACGACTCCTGCTTGACGTCGAACGGGAACTTGTACTGCAGGCCACCGCGGTCGCCGAGATCGGTGGGCGGAGCGTCGGCAGTCGTCTGCACCGTGCTGACCCGGTCGGCGAACTCGTCCGACGAGACCGGCATCGCGGTGTCGCGGTCGATGGTGACGCGGTCGACCGTCGCCGAGACCAGGCCGGTGTCGCCCTGCATGTCGAGACGGCGCACCGTCTGACCTGCCTGGAGCGTCATGATGTCGCCGTTCGACGGATCCTCCACCGTGACGTAACGCTGTGCCACGATCGGGACGTCCGTGTCGACCTGTGCCTTGCCTGCGAGCAGCGCTCGTGAATTGAGGATGTCGCCCGTGCCCTCGGCGATCGTGGTCACCTCGAGGTCGAGGGGCGTGGTCGCCAATTTGCCGACAGTGTAGGTCGGTACGAGAATTGCGATTACCAG
This sequence comes from Actinomycetes bacterium, assembly GCA_023417985.1. Lineage (GTDB taxonomy): Bacteria > Actinomycetota > Actinomycetes > Mycobacteriales > Mycobacteriaceae > Rhodococcus. The sequence continues at coordinate 12,827 of JAEZDV010000048.1, forward strand.
GAGGAATGCCCCCAGGCCTATCAGAACCAACGCAAGTATCCGGCCGGAGCTCGAACGCTCAGCCATGCTGTCTCTCCTCACTCAACGGGTTGTCATCGAGTACCCCCACCGGCAGCAGGGCTGCACGGATCGCCTTGGCATCCGACCCGCGAACGCCACGTGAGCCCAGACACTAACAGCCCACGGACTCGAGATGCTCGCCGCTCGTGACGAACCCGCATTTACGCGGGCGTGCGTAGGCGGGCACACTGGTCGCCGATGAGTAGTATCAGGCCCCCCGACCCCGGCGTGAGCGGCTTTCTCCCAGCGCTGGAGGGCATGCGTGGGCTGGCCTCCGTAGCTGTGCTCGTCACCCATGTCGCATTCCAGACCGGTGCGGTCAGCGATCCGGTGATCGGCCGGGTCTGGGGACGGATGGATCTTGCCGTCGCCCTGTTCTTCGCCCTGTCGGGCTTCCTGCTGTGGCGTCCGCACGCCGCCGAGGTGCGCGGGCTCGGCTCGCGACCGTCGACCCGCCGATACCTGGTGTCGCGCGCGACGCGCATCCTGCCCGCTTACTGGATCGCCGTGATCCTGGTGCTGTGGCTGCTCCCCGGTGCCGGGGGCGGAGCGACTGTGTGGTGGGCGAACATGACGTTCACACAGGTGTTCGTGCCGCTCACGCTCACCGAAGGGCTCACCCAGATGTGGAGCCTGTCGGTCGAGGTTGCGTTCTATGCGGTGCTGCCGTTGGCCGCGCTCGCGATCACCGGATTGCGTGGCCCGTCCGCGAGGTTCCGGGTTCCGCTGCTGCTCGGAGTGAGCGTGCTGTCGCTGGCGTGGGTGTGGTTGCCGGTGCCGACTCCCGAGCACATCAACCACGAGAACTGGTTGCCCGGGTACGTGCCGTGGTTCGTCGCGGGAATTCTCCTGGCCGAACTCGTGACAGGACCCCGGACGTGGCTGCACCGGATCGCGGAACGCCGATCTCTCATGGCCGTGATCGCGGTGGTGGCGTTCGGTCTGGCGGCTACTCCGCTGGCCGGGCCGAAGACGCTCACCGACCTCGAACCGTGGGAGTACACCAACAAGATCGTGCTGGGCGCGATCATGAGTTTCGCGCTGCTCGCACCCCTGGTGCTCGCCCCACGTGAGCGGCACCGGATCCTTGCGAGTCCGCTGGCACTGGCCGTGGGCCGCTGGTCGTACGGGCTGTTCATCTGGCACCTGGCGGTGATGTCGATCGTGTTCCCGGTTTTCGGGATCGCGCCTTTCCAGGGCCACTTCTGGTCGGTGCTCGCTGTGACGTTGGTGCTCAGCACCGCGATCGCGTCGGCCAGTTACGCGCTCGTCGAGGTACCCGCCCGCGACGCCTTCCGTCGTTGGGAAGCATCCCGCAAGGGCAGGGCCGCCAGGCCCACCGCGACCAGCCCGACCAGCGCCGCGAGCTGAATCAGGTACGAATGCCCCACGTATCCGTCGGGTGAGCGCCACGGCCCGGTGGACAGCAACGCCATCGCGATCATGGTGGCGCCGCCGGCGGTGCCTACGAGCAGGCGGGACGCCGCGCGCCGTCCCCGGCGACGTGCGACGGCGACGACCCCGGCGGCACCGACAACGACCACCGCAGCACCTGCGGCGCCTGCCACGACCACCGCTGCGGCCAGCACACCGGCAAACCCGACCGCCGGTGACCGCCAGGTTCGCGACGAGGGACCGGGGTCGGAGCCGCGACGACGGGACAGCGGCCACAGGGCGAGCGCGAACAACGGCACCAGCAGCGCTAGGCCGCCGAAGATCCCCAGCCGGTACCAGCGGTCGGTCGTGAACTCGAGCGTCAGCGTGCTTTCCGCGCCGGCCGGCAGGATCCAGCCCTGCTGCCAGCCGTCGACGACGACGGGGGTGGCGTCGAGACCGTCCGTGCTGCGAGCCGTCCAGCCGACGTTGGTGCTCTCGGGAATCACCACCAGCCGGTCCTCGTCGCCGGCGGGCACCGTCAGCTCGCGCAGCGCGGGCGACCACCGGCCCTTCTCCAACTCCACCGGCGATACGGCCGGAAGGTCGGCACCGGGCACGGTCAGTTGCAGACGCGAGACGATGAACGCGGTGCCCGGCGCGACGTCGACGTCGACGCGGCCGGCGTCCAGACTCACCACGTCGGTGTCGCACAACGTCGCCGGCACTTCCGCTCCGGAGGCGAGATCGCCGACGGTCGCGGTCACCGACGTGCGGTACTGCCGGCCGTCGACGGTGACGACCGGACCGGCGTCGCAGCCGAGGGTCACTTCCCTGTCGTAGATCGAATCCTGCGCGCCGATCGGGCCGTTCTCACCTCGGACGGTCACTTCGGCGATGCCGGGCGGAGCGAGTTTCGAGAAGCCCAGCACCGTCCGGTCGAGGACGTCGTCCCAACGGACGAGGGTGAGGGTGATCCGGTCGGTGACATGCGGGGCGAGTTCGAGCGACGTGGTGCCCTCGTCCAGTTCACGTACCTGCGGACCGTTGCCGAGGTTCACCGCGACGGCCTGCGGTGCGACGGGCAGCGTCCCCAGCGACGTCGCGATGTCCAGACCCGTTACGCGTTGCGGTGCAGGCAGTTCCAGCGTCAGTGTCGGGCGCGGGCCACCGGGTTCGAGGGACCCCTCGTCGGCGGCCCACGATGTCCGCGGGTCGCCGTCGGTGGCCGCGAAGGCGGATCCCTGCAGATCGACGACCTCTGCGTCGCCGCGGGCGATCACGCGATCGGTGCGGGTGACGACGTCGTCGAGTGCCGGACCGGGCCGCGCACGCACCCACAGGTCCGGTTCGACGACGGTCGCGGCGGGAACCTCGAGCGTCCGCGTGAAGGTGTTGGGCTCTTCCGTCGAGGTCGCGAGGCCACGCGCGCACCGCACCCGGTCCGGGGTGTCGACGCAGCTACCGCGCCCGGGGAACTCCTGTCCGAGATCCCAGCCGCGGACCTCGACGCCTTCGGACGGTCCCGGGACGACGATGCGACGGCGGATGTCGAGGCGCTCGGGGGTACGGCCGTCGGTGAACTCGTCCACCGCGAGTTCGGCGATCCCGAACTGGTTGCCGCGCGAACCGCTTTCGGTGTGGGTGGAGGTGATGCGAATCCACGACGTCGTCCCGAGCGGCAGCGCGACGGTCTGAGGTCGCCCGGGTTCGTCGACGCGGACTGCGGTGCTGCCACGTTCGGTGGACACCTCGAGCAACCGCACGGGATCGCCGAGCGCGCCGGAACTGGTCGTCAGTTGCAGCATGCCGGCGTGGATCGGGGTGTCGAGGTCGAGTTGCAGCCACTGGCCGACGGCCGATTCGAGGCCGTTGCTGTGCCAGCCGGTGGTGGGGTCGCCGTCGACGACCGCGGCGGGACCGCTGCCCACCGCGGTGCCGCCGAGCTGGGTGGCATCCGAGGCGGCGCTCGACACGGTGATCCGCGCGCCTTCCCACTCGGCGCGGACGAGTTCGGCGCCGGGCACCGGATAGTCGGGCACCACATTGTGGGTGCGCCGCGGGTCGTCGGCCGCGCGGATCGCCGAGGAATGGTGATCCACCTGGCCGTAGTCGGTCTCCCGGTCGGTGGGGGTGTCGGTGACGGTGACTTCGTCGACGGGCCGGCGCGCGAGTTCCGCATCGGCGGCGAGCAGGGTGGGCCCGATCCGGTCGGGGTCCGCCGTATTGACGGCGAGTAACGATTCGGGCCCGCCCTGGACGACGGGCACATCCGCCGCGTCCACCATGTACGGCCCGGTGGGGGCCGCGGCGGGTGCGGTCACCCGGTAGATCTCCACCGCCGGATATACCGGACGCAGGTCGGCATCGGTGACGAATCCGTCGGCGCTCGCCAACAAGATGTCGTCCCCGAATCGGGCGACCCGCTCGATGCCGGGCGACTCGTCGAGTGCGCGGTGGACCAGCGCCGGTCGTGCTGCCGGGGACGTCTCCGGATCGAGGTCGTTGCGCACGACGAGGAACCCGATGCCCTGACCGCGCAGGGTCGCGGCGAGGCCCGGGGAGGGGCGACCGTCGGCGATCTGCCGT
>JAEZDV010000099.1 GCA_023417985.1 Actinomycetes bacterium
CCGGGGGTGAACGGGTAGTCCATCTGCACGTACGGTTCGTCGAGCGGTTTCCCGTCGACGAGGACACGTCCCTGATCGTCGCAGCACTCGACGGTCTGGCCGCCGACCGCGATGACACGCTTGACGAGGTCGTTCTCGTCGGGTGGCACGACCCCGACGAGTGAGCCGACCTCCTGGAGACCGCGGATGACGACGTTTTCGGATCGGGTGGAGGTGTATCCCGCGGACCAGGAGTCCGGTCCCTTGAACACGATGACGTCACCCGGACGGGGATCGCTGAACCGGTAGCTGATCTTCTCCACCACGATCCGGTCACCGGTGCATCCGGGGCATCCGTGAAGCGTGGGTTCCATCGACTCGGACGGGATGAGGTAGACGCGCGCGACGAAGGTCTGCAGCAGGAAGCTCAGTGCCAGTGCGACGACGATGAGGATGGGTAGCTCACGCCAGAAGGACTTTTCCTTCTTCTTGTCGTCCTTGCGGGAGAACCCGGCGCCCGAATCGGTGTCTTCCCGCCGGTGATGCGAACCCGAGGTTCGAGGGTTGCGGGCGACGGCGTCGTCGCTGTAACGGTGCGCACCCGGACCGGCCGGATCGCTCGGAGAATCTGCCACGCCGAACAGCCTAGCGTCTGCGGCCGGACACTCTCCGAACGGCAACAACCCGGCGCGGACGGATGTCCGGGCCGGGTTGTCGAACGCTTGGTTCAGCGCGTGGAGATCAGCGCTTTTCCTTGATCTTCGCAGCCTTGCCGCGGAGGTCGCGCAGGTAGTAGAGCTTGGCGCGACGCACGTCACCGCGGGTGAGGACGTCGATCTTCGCAATGTTGGGGCTGTGCACCGGGAAGGTGCGCTCGACACCCACGCCGAACGAGACCTTGCGGACGGTGAAGGTCTCGCGAACGCCACCGCCCTGACGCCGGATCACGACGCCCTTGAAGACCTGCACGCGCTCCTTGGAGCCCTCGATAACCTTGACGTGCACGTCGAGCGTGTCGCCGGGACGGAAGTCCGGGATGTCGTCGCGCAGCGACTTTGCGTCCAGAAAGTCCAGGGTGTTCATCGGTTACATCCTCTTTTTTGCTCGAGCAGAGGAACCTGGCGGCGACCACCGTGAGGCGGGCTCGACCGGTTCGTACCCAGGTCAGGTAGGCGTGCCCTAACGGGGCAACCCGTCAATTGTGCCAGACGACGCCGCCGGAGGCGAAATCGAGGGCGGCGGCGGCGCGGGATGGACCTCCCGATCGAGGACCTCCTCGGCCACGGCCTTCGAATTCTCCATGCTTCCGCGCACCGTCTCGATTGTCGGAGCCCCCGCCACGAGATTCTGCACGATGATCTTCGCGCGGATCACGGGGCGACGCACTTTTCGTTCCCGGGCGAGCGCCCGAGTCATCTTGCGTGAGTCGGGCGCGTACCGCCTCCGTGCCCACGGCGCCGACGGACGGGACAAACGGAGCGCACCCACCCACAGGAGAGGAGCGAAGAACAACCCCACGAGCCCCGTCCAGATCTTCCCTTTGGCCAGGACGATTATTGCCAGCAGCAGGTCGATCACCGCACCCGCCACCAGCAGTCCCCGGCCGATCAGGTCGCCGGTGTCCTCGAAGTTGGTGGCGTCACCGAGGTCCAGCGGCCGGAGCCCGACGAGGAACATGCCCGTGACAGCGACCGCGACGAAGACCGCATCGACCGAGACGCGGCCCTCCTCGTCCCAGTAGACGTCGTTGAGGTAGAAGATCAGCGCGAACTCGTCCAAGGTCAACGCGGCGCCGATCCCGAACAGTGTTGCGAACACGACACCGACGGCCGAATTCCCCTTCTCGTAGAAACCGATCAAGCCGCCCCCGGCCAGCACCATGGTGACCACCCCGAACACCACGTGGTGCACGTGGTGTCCACCGGGGGTGACGTTGCCGGGCCACCACCGCACGTTCGCGCGGATCAATCGCACGCTCACCCGGATGAACACGAACGCCACCACGAAACCGATGAGGAAGCACAGCAGGGGCAAGCGTCCCTGCTCGACGATTTCTCTGCGGAACCAATCGATCATCCCGGTCACCGCACGATCGGCAGCCGATCCATACAACTCAGCATCGCAGGTGCGGGGCCACTCCGCGGAACAACGCGACCCCGCACCGGTCTGCGACTACTTTCCGAATCCTGCCCGCCGCAACGCGTCTGCCATGGAACCCGAACTCGGGGCTTCGGCCCGCCGGCCGGACTGCCCGTCGCGGTTCCGGCCGTTCTGTCCGTTGCCCCGGTCGGGCGTGCTGCCCCGGCCGCGGCTACCGGCCGGGCCGCCACGGCGTCCGCCGCCGCGGGGTGCCTTGTCGTCGGACCCGTCGGGCGAAGCCGACGGCAGTTCGTCGTCGAGGCGAAGGGTCAGGGCGATGCGCTGACGCGGTACGTCCACCTCGAGAACCTTCACCTTGACCACTTCGCCGGACTTGACGACGTCGTGCGGATCCTTGACGAAGCTGCGCGACATCGCGGAGACGTGCACGAGACCGTCCTGGTGCACGCCCACGTCGACGAACGCACCGAACGCGGCGACGTTGGTGACGACGCCTTCGAGCACCATGCCGGGCTTCAGGTCACCCACCTTCTCGACACCCACGGCGAACGTGGCGGTCTTGAATTCCGGGCGGGGGTCGCGACCGGGCTTTTCGAGTTCCCCGATGATATCGGTGACCGTGGGCAACCCGAACTTGTCGTCGACGAAGTCGGCGGGACGCACCGTACGGAGCGTCGCGCTGTTGCCCAGCAGTTCGCGCACGGCCGTCCCACTCCGCTCGGCGATCCGTCGCACCACGGGGTAGGCCTCGGGGTGCACGGCGGACGCGTCGAGTGGGTCGTCACCGTTGGGGATGCGGAGGAACCCGGCGCACTGCTCGAAAGCCTTGGGTCCGAGTCGCGCAACGTCCTTGAGCGCCCTACGGCTCGGGAACGGGCCGTTCTGGTCGCGGTGGGCCACGATGCTCTCCGCGAGCGACGACGTGACACCGGAGACGCGGGAGAGCAGCGGCACCGACGCGGTGTTGACATCGACCCCCACCGCGTTCACCGCATCTTCGACCACGGCACCGAGCGATCGGGCGAGCATCGTCTCCGACACGTCGTGCTGATACTGGCCGACGCCGATGGATTTGGGATCGATCTTGACCAGTTCGGCGAGCGGATCCTGCAGCCGTCGCGCGATGGACACCGCGCCGCGGATCGACACGTCGAGGTCGGGCAGTTCCTGGGAGGCGTACGCGGAGGCCGAGTACACCGACGCGCCCGCTTCTGATACCACGATCTTGGTGAGGCCCGGAGTACCCAGCTTGGCGATCAGTTCGGTCGCGAGGGCATCGGTTTCCCTCGATGCCGTGCCGTTGCCGATCGCGATCAGCTCGACGCCGTGCTTCGCGACGAGTTGCGCGAGAGTCGCGAGGGACTGCTCCCGCTTGTTGTGCGGCTGGTGGGGGTAGATCGGGGCGGGGTCGACGACCTTGCGGGCCGCGGCCACCACCGCCACTTTGGTGCCAGTGCGGAAACCGGGATCGAGGCCCATGGTCGGGCGCGACCCGGCAGGTGCGGCGAGGAGCAGGTCCTTGAGGTTCGCTGCGAACACGTCGACGGCGTCCTTCTCGGCGGACTGCTTGAGCCGCATCCGGAGATCGACGCCCAGCGAGACCTGCAGGCGCGTGCGCCACGCCCAGCGCACGGTGTCGAGCAGCCATCGGTCGGCTGCCCGGCCCTGGTCGGCGATTCCGAAACGAGCGGCGATGCGGCCTTCGAAGTACGACGGCTGCCCCGGTTCCGGCTCGTCGGCGTCGGGAACGAGGGTGAGGGTGAGCACCTCTTCCTTCTCCCCGCGCAGCATCGCGAGGATGCGGTGCGAGGGAAGCTGGGTGAACGGCTCGGAGAATTCGAAGTAGTCCGCGAACTTCGCGCCGTCGGTCTCCTTGCCGGGACGCACCGCCGCCTTCATGCAGCCGCGGCTCCACATCGCCTCACGCAGCTCACCGACGAGGTCGGGATCTTCGGCGAAGCGCTCGACCAGAATTGCGCGCGCACCGTCGAGTTGCTCGGTGGAGTACCCGGCGGGATCGGTGGTGGGGTCCGTATAGAGCGCATCGGCGACGGGTTCGTGGCCTGCTTCCCGGGCGATCTGGGCTTTGGTTCGCCGTTTCGGCTTGTAGGGCAGGTAGATGTCCTCGAGCCGGGCCTTGGTGTCTGCCTGTCGGATCTGGGCGCGAAGCTCGTCGTCGAGCTTCCCCTGGGCCTCGATCGATTCGAGGATCGCAGCTCGGCGCTCGTCGAGTTCGCGCAGATACCGCAACCGCTCTTCGAGGGTGCGGAGCTGGGCATCGTCGAGTCCGCCGGTGGCCTCCTTGCGGTAGCGCGCGACGAAGGGCACGGTGGCGCCCCCGTCGAGCAGTGCCACCGCCGCGGACACCTGGTGTTCGCGGACGTCGAGTTCGTCGGCGATTCGCCGGATCACGGTGTCGGGTTCGGTTGTCACGACGATCGACCCTACATTTATCCTTGCGAAGCTCCCCCGCCGCCACATCGCGCCGGATCCGGAGCATCGACGAGGGACGCGCGGACGGAGTGTGCTGCGCGCCGCACAATGGCATACAGGAGCAATCGATGAATCGGGGACGCCGGACGGGCGCTCGGTCGTACGCAACGGTGCTGTTCGCAGCAGCAACGTTGGTGGCGTGTGGGTCGCCGACCGATGGGTCGAAAGAAATCGTGCCGGCGTTGGCTGCACTCCAGCCGGGTGGGACCGATCTCGACCACGCCGAGGTCGCCGTGCAGTTGGGCGTGTCCTCGCTCGACGCGGATGCGCTGAAGACCCGCATCGACGCGGCAGCGACCCTCGCTGAGCGCAGAGGTGCGCAGATGACCATTGCCGTGCTGGACCGCGAGACCGGCGCACGCACGATAGGCGGAGTGGACGAACCGATCCAGACGGCTTCGGTGGTGAAGCTGTTTCTCGCCGACGACCTGCTCTACCGCGAGTCGACCGGCGAAGTGGCACTGAGCGACGACGACTACGACCTCATCGAAGGCATGCTGCGCTCGTCCGACGACACAGCCGCGAGCCTGCTCTGGGAACAGCACGGCGGTTCTGCCATGGTCGAACGGGTCACCGAACGGCACGATCTGACCGGGACGACGCCGCCCTACTCGTCGTGGTGGTGGAACACCACGACCACGGCGTCGGATCTGCTCACGTGGTACGACGACGTGCTCGGTGGCCGGGGCGGGCTCGACGCCGAGGCGAGCGCACGGATCATCGGGTATCTGACGGACTTCACACCCACGGGGACGGACGGATACGACCAGACGTTCGGCCTGCCCGAGGGTCTGCCCGGGGTCACCGGTCTGGGCGTGAAACAAGGATGGATGTGCTGCGTCGACGGCGAGTGGGTGCACCTGTCCACCGGATTCTTCGGCCCGGACCATCGTTTCGTCGTCGCTGTGACGTCGCGGGAAGAGGTCACGTACGAGGACGGCGATCCCCGGTTCGCCATGGGAATCCTTCCGGACCTGGCGCTCTACGACGTGACGGACGACGGCAGTGCCCGTCATGCGCGTGAGACGATGTCCCTGGCTGTGGAGACGGCGTTGGGCACCTCGGCCGACCGGTGACCGGCCGCGTGAGAATGCCGCCCGGCGATCAGTTCTCGTCGGGGACCAGGTCGGGGCGGCGTTCGCGGGTGCGGGCGAGTGATTGCTCCCGGCGCCAGGCGGCAACCTTCGCATGGTCGCCGGAGAGCAGCACCGGCGGGACGTCGAGTCCGCGCCAACTGGCCGGCCGCGTGTAGCTGGGTCCTTCGAGGAGTCCGTCGGAGAACGAATCCTCTTGGTGCGACTGCTGATTGCCGAGAACACCGGGTAAGAGCCGGACCACAGCCTCGACCATGACGAGGACCGCTACCTCCCCACCGATGAGGACGTAGTCCCCGATGCTCACTTCCTCGACGCGCACCCGGCGCGCGGCGTCGTCGAAGACTCGTTGATCGATGCCTTCGTATCGCCCGCATGCGAAGACGATGCGCTTCTCCTGCGACCAGCGCTGCGCGGTGGCCTGGTCGAACCGGCGTCCTGCAGGGGTGGGCACGACGAGGAGGACATCGGGGTCGGTGTCCCCGCCGGGAGCGGCGAGCACGTCGTCGAGCGCAGGACCCCAGACGGTCGGCTTCATGACCATGCCGGGGCCGCCGCCGTACGGCGAGTCGTCGACCGCCTTGTGGACGTCGTGCGTCCAGTCGCGAAGATTGTGGATGCCCACGGAGATCAGGCCCTTGTCGATGGCCTTACCGAGCAGGGCGGCGCGCATCGGCGCGAGGTACTCCGGAAAAATGGTGACGACATCGAGTCGCACGGAACTACCTGTCTCCCTTGCCGTTCCGCTGTGACGCCTTCGAAGGGGGTTCCCCGAAGTCGGGGTCGAGCAAGCCCTCGGGCGGATCGATCTCGACGATGCCGTCCGCAAGTGACACGGTCGGCACGATCTCGGTGACGAACGGGATCAGCAGTTCGGCACGTTCGTCGTCGGCGGGACGAAGCGAGAGCAGTTCCCCGGCGGCGGTGTGCAGGACCTCGCGCACCGTGCCCACGACGGTGCCGCCGTCGGGCCGGTTCGCGACGATACGCACGGTCAGCCCTTCGAGTTCGTGATCGTAGAACTCGTCGGGGTCGTCGGACGGCGGCAGGTCGGCGCTGTCGACGACGAACAGGGTGCCGCGCAACGCATCTGCCGTAGTGCGGTCGACCACTCCGCTCAGGCGCAGCAGAAGCCGCCCGGAATGCTCCCGGGCGGCTTCCACCGTGTAGTCCTGCAGGTTCTTCTCGCGGGGTTTACGGCCTCTCAGGACCGCCCCCACGGCGAAGCGATCCTCGGGTTCGTCGGTGCGAACCTCGACGACCACCTCACCCTTGATGCCGTGCGACTTCGCCACACGGCCCACCACGAGCTCCACCTGCGTACGCCTATCGGTCGGTGTCGACGACGTCGACACGAATGCCCCGGCCACCGATGCCGGTGACGAGGGTCCGCAGCGCGGTGGCGGTACGTCCGCCCCGGCCGATCACCTTGCCGAGATCGTCGGGATTGACGTGGACCTCGACGGTGCGTCCCCGTCGACCCGTGATCAGGTCGACGCGAACGTCGTCGGGGTTGGCGACGATTCCACGAACGAGATGCTCGACGGCGTCGGCGACCACGGTGCTCATTACTCGGCGGCCTCGGTGGACTCGGCCTCGGTGGCCTCTTCCTTGGCAGCCTTCTTCTTCTTCGGGGTGGTCGCGGCGGCGGCCGGCTCGTTCTCGGCCTGCGCGAGAGCGGCCTGGAACAGTTCGAGCTTGGACGGCTTGGGCTCTGCCTTCTTCAGCGTGCCCTCTGCGCCCGGCAGGCCCTTGAACTTCTGCCAGTCACCGGTGATCTTGAGAAGGTTGAGGACCGGCTCGGTCGGCTGTGCGCCGACACCCAGCCAGTACTGTGCGCGCTCCGAATCGATCTCGATCAGCGAAGGCTCTTCCTTGGGCTGGTACTTGCCGATCGTCTCGATCGCACGGCCGTTGCGGCGGGTGCGCGAGTCCGCGACGACCACGCGGTACTGCGGGTTGCGGATCTTGCCGAGACGGGTGAGCTTGATCTTCACAGCCATGGCTGTTTTCTCCTTCGAGGCGCGCAAGGCGCATGTCACGTGCAATTCGGACGACGTGCCCTTTTGGCACGCCCGGTTTTGCCTCTAACCTGTGACCGCCGCGCGGTACGTAACCGGATGCGACGACAGCGGTCCATTCTGCCAGACGGCCGGGCAAAGGACGAAACCGGTGGTCACGCGAGTGCCCGGCTCCGTCCGACGACCGCTCCTCGGAGGACGACGAGGTCCGGCGACGCCGTCGCCGGGTCCCGCCGCGGATCGTCGGCGTAGACGACGAAGTCGGCGGGCGTTCCGGGTTCGAGGCTGGGGTGGCCGAGCCATGTGCGTGCCGCCCAGCTCGCCGCGGCGAAGGCCTCGGTCGGGCCGAGACCCACGCGACCGAGGGCAGCGATCTCGTCCGCGATCCGGCCGTGCCGGACATGTCCTCCGGCGTCGGTTCCTGCGTAGATGGGGATGCCGGCCTCGTGGGCGGCTCCGATCGTGTATCCGACGCGGGCGTGCAGGTCGCGCATGTGTGCCGCATAGACGGGGAAACGCGTTGCGGAGTCGGCGATCTCGGGAAAGTTCTCGATGTTGACGAGGGTCGGGACCAACGCCGTGCCTGCGACGGCCATGGTCTCGATCGTCTCGTTGGTCAGGCCCGTGCCGTGCTCGATGCAGTCGATTCCTGCCGCGAGCAGACCTGGCAACGCATCCTCGCCGAACACATGCGCCGTCACGCGTGCACCTTCGCGATGTGCCGCGGCGATCGCGTCGACGAGGATCGCATCGCTCCACAGCGGCGCGAGATCACCGGTTCCCCGGTCGATCCAGTCGCCGACGAGTTTGACCCAGCCGTCTCCCGCCCGAGCCTGCCGCGCGACTTCGGCGGGGAGTTGGGTTTCGTCCTCGAGTTCCACCGGCAGACCGCGGATGTAGCGCTTGGGGAGCGCGATGTGGCGGCCTGCCCGGACGATGCGCGGCAGGTCCGGATCCTCGTCGAAGCTTCGGGTGTCGGCGGGAGATCCGGCGTCCCGGAGCAGCAGGACCCCCGCGTCCCGTTCGACGACGGCCTGCGCGCGGGCACCCTCGGCATCCTCGACTCCTCCGCCGTAGCGGATACCGACGTGGCAGTGGGCATCGACGAGTCCGGGCAGGACCCACCCACCGGCCGCGATCGGCTCCGCGCGGGTAATCGGCTCGGACGCTAACATTCCGCCCGAGCCGACCCACAGTTCGACTGGTTCACCGTCGAGGGTCTTCCCCCGGACCGCGAACGGCGCCCTGCTCCCCCGTGTCACGGGAGTTACTTCTTCGGCATCTTGAACTGCGAGAAGTCGAATCCCTCGAGGCCCGGAGGCAGCTCGTCGAGACCCTTCGGCATCTTCGACAGGTCGGGCATGCCACCCGGCAGTCCGCCGGGCAAGCCCGGGAATCCGCCGGGCAAGCCGCCCCGCACCTTCGGCGGGGTGGGGCCGCGTCCGCCCTTCTTGCCCTTCTTGCCCTTCTTCGACCGCTGGTTCTTACGACCGCCGATACCCATCTGACCGGCCATCGCAGTCATCATCTTGCGGGCCTCGAAGAATCGATCGACGAGCTGGTTGACGTCGGAGACCTTCACACCGGAGCCGTTGGCGATGCGGAGACGGCGCGAGCCGTTGATGATCTTCGGGTTTGCCCGCTCTTCCGGGGTCATACCCCGGATGATCGCCTGGATACGGTCGAGCTGCTTCTCGTCGACGTTGGCCAGCGCGTCCTTCATCTGCCCGGCACCGGGCAGCATCCCCAGAAGATTCGCGATGGGCCCCATCTTCCGCACGGCCATCATCTGGTCGAGGAAGTCTTCGAGGGTGAGCTCACCCGAACCGATCCGGTTGGCGGTCGCCTCGGCCTGCTCGGCGTCGAACACCTGCTCGGCCTGCTCGATGAGCGTCAGCACGTCGCCCATACCGAGGATGCGGCTCGCCATGCGCTCGGGATGGAAGACGTCGAAGTCTTCGAGCTTCTCGCCGGTCGACGCGAACATGATCGGCTGGCCGGTCAGCTCGCGGACGCTGAGTGCCGCACCGCCGCGCGCGTCACCGTCGAGCTTGGTGAGCACCACGCCGGTGAATCCGCCACCTTCGCGGAAGGCCTCGGCGGTGCTGACCGCGTCCTGGCCGATCATCGCGTCGAGGACGAACAGCGTCTCGTCGGGGTGGACCGCGTCGCGGATACCGGCGGCCTGAGCCATCAGTTCCTCGTCGATACCGAGGCGACCGGCGGTGTCGACGATGACCACGTCGTACTGCTTGTTCTTCGCCTCGGCGATGCCCTGCTCGGCCACCGCGACGGGATCGGCCGCGGTGATACCGAGTGCATTCTCGCCACCGCCGATGGACGTGCCGGGGTGCGGCGCGAACACCGAGACTCCGGCACGCTCACCGACAACCTGCAGCTGGGTGACGGCGCCGGGACGCTGCAGGTCGCACGCGACGAGCAGCGGAGTGTGGCCCTGATCCTTGAGCCACTTGGCGAGCTTGCCGGCGAGGGTGGTCTTACCTGCACCCTGGAGACCGGCGAGCATGACGACCGTCGGGGGGGTCTTCGCGAACCGCAGCCGGCGGGTCTCGCCACCGAGGATCTTGACGAGTTCCTCGTTGACGATCTTGACGACCTGCTGGGCAGGATTGAGGGCGCCGTGCACTTCGGCACCCTTGGCGCGTTCCTTGATCTTCTTGATGAACTCGCGCACGACGGGCAGCGCGACGTCGGCTTCGAGGAGCGCGAGGCGGATCTCGCGGCACGTCGCGTCGATGTCTGCGTCGGACAGGCGTCCCTTGCCCCGCAGGTCCTTCAGGACCCCTGTCAACCTGTCGGAAAGGGATTCGAACACCGAATGCGCTCCTGGGCTATGACGAAGATGCGGACAATGCTGCGAACCAGGGTAACCGCTCCCGATGCGCGGGCATCGAGTGCGGCTACCCTGCCGGTGGGATCACCGGTCGTTCAGGACGCCGCCTCGGTGGACTTCGGCTCCGGGGTGGGCAGCACCGCGAGCAGTTCACGCTCGAGATGCTCGCGTGACGCACGCGTATCGAGCCCGGTCAGATCCACCCCGAAGGCATCGACGACGGTCGTGCCGAGGGTCGTCACCCGTGCCCAGCGGACGTCGGCACCCACCCGTTCGAATACGTCGGCCAGCCTGCACAACAGCCCCAGGCGGTCCTCGGCGCGCAACTCCAGCACCACCTGGCCGGGTTCGGACGCGTCGAACCAGATCACACGCGGCGGCGCCTGGGCGTAGGTGCCGGGCACGGCCCGCTCGGGCCGCTCCGGGGTGCGTCCTTCCCGCGCGGCGCGGTCCTTCGCGTCGAGTTCGGAGAGGAGATCGAGGTCGCCGGAGCGGGCGCGTCCGAGTTCCTGCCGGAGCAGACTCGCCTCCGGGGGTGCACCGAATCGCGGCACCACCACGAAGGTGTTGACGGTGCTGCCGGCGTGGCTGCCGATCGACGCGGACAGCACCCGAAGCCCGTGCAGGGCCAGGACGCCCGCCTCGTCCGACAGCAGGCCGCGTTCGTCGGGAGCGATGAAGGTGGCCTCGTAGCTCCGGCCGTCCTCGCGGGGATCGAGCGCGACGTGCGTTGCGCCCTCCACGGCCAGCGCCGCCAGTTCCGGATCTATCGGATCGGGTACGGGCAGTTCCTCACCGGCCATCACCATGCGGCACCGCCGCACCAGTTCCCGGATCAGCGAGGCTTTCCAGTCACCCCACACGCCTGGCCCGGTGGCCTGCGAATCGGCCTCCGCGAGCGCGTGAAGCAGTTCGAGCAGGACCGGGTCGCCGTCGAGCGCTTCGACGACCGACGCCACGGTCTCGGGATCGTCGAGGTCGCGGCGGGTGGCGGTGTGCGGCAGCAGCAGGTGGTGGCGCACCATCGCGGTGAGCATGCCGAGGTCGGACGGCCACAATCCCATCCGCCGGCCGATCTGCTGGGTCAGTTCGGCTCCGACGACGCTGTGGTCGCCGCCGCGCCCCTTCCCGATGTCGTGCAGCAGTGCACCGAGCACGAGAAGGTCCGGGCGCGCGACACGGGTGGTCAGTTCGCTCGCATACACCGCGGTTTCGACGAGGTGCCGGTCGACGGTCCAGGTGTGGACGGCGTCACGCGGAGGCAGGTCGCGCACCGCACCCCATTCGGGCAGCAGCCTGCCCCACAGACCCGTCCGGTCGAGAGATTCGATGACGTCCACCGCACGTCGCCCGGAACCGAGCAGGACGAGCAGGTCGTTGAGCGCCTCGCGCGGCCACGGTTCGCGCAGTTCGGGTGCGTTGTCGGCCAACCGGGTCAGCGTGGCCGCGGAGATCGGCAGGCCTGCCTGGGCGGCGGCGGCCGCGACGCGGGTGATCAGCCCCGGGTCGCGCCGAGGATGTGCGTCGCGGGCGAGCGCCACCTCTCCCCCGTGCTCGACGACGCCTTCGTCGAGAGGGCGGCGCACCGGTCCGCGCCGCAGCCTCGACAATCCCTTGCGGGGCAGCGAGTTCGCGGCGGTCCGGAGCCCGACGTCCACGGAATAGCTCACCGTACGTGCGGATTCGGTGAGTACGCGGGCGAGGTCGAACCGGTCTCCGATGCGGAGTGCCGCCCCGATCTCGTCGGCATCCTGGGCGCGAAGCTGGTCGCGGCCGCGCCCTGCGACGCGATGCAGTTCGGTGCGCACATCGAGTAGCCGTCGGTGCGCGGCGGCGAGACCGCCGCCGGGTACCTCCGGACCGAGACCCGGCATGCCATCGGTGAGCTGCGCGACGGACAGAGCATTGAGCAGCTGTACGTCCCGCAGCCCTCCGCGACCGCTCTTGAGGTCGGGTTCGGCGCGGTGCGCGATCTGCCCGCTGCGCTGCCATCGGGTCTCGGTCATCTCGAGCAGCTCGTCGAACCGCGAGCGGATCCCGGTGCGCCACTGGCGCCGGACCCCGCCGATCAGCAGGTTGCTCAGCTCCACGTCGCCGGCGATGTGCCGGGCCTCGAGCATGCCGAGCGCCGCTGTCAGATCCGACGAGAACACCTGCAGTGCCTGAGGGACGGTGCGGACACTGTGGTCGAGTTTGATGTGGGCGTCCCACAGCGGGTACCAGAGCTTGTCGGCGACGCGGGAGACCACAGCACTGTCCATGTCGTCGTGCAGCAGGATCAGGTCGAGATCCGAGTAGGGCAGCATCTCGCGTCGGCCGAGGCCCCCGACCGCGACGATCGCGAAGCCGCAGTCGTGCTTGATGCCCAGCTCCGCGCCCTTGGTGGTCAGCCAGAATTCGTGCAGGTCGACGAGTGCGTGACGCAGAGCGGGCGTATCGAGGCGCCGGTTCCGTGAGGTGCCGGCCAGTAGGGCGTCGCGGGCCGCGGTGAGGTCCGAGGCTCCGGCGTGGGCGGTGTCGTGGCCCGAAGACACCGAGGGCCCCGGGGCCCGCCGCCCGCGGGGGGGGGG
>JAEZDV010000100.1 GCA_023417985.1 Actinomycetes bacterium
GTCGAGCACCTGCTCGACCGGGGTCTTTCCTGTCGGGGCGGGCCACTATCCTCCGGCAGTGGCAAAAACCAAGTCGCTCTACCGCTGTTCCGATTGTGCGCACACCGTCGGGAAATGGGTCGGCCGCTGCCCCGAGTGCGGCACCTGGGGCTCCATGGACGAAGCCGCACCGCAGCCCACGGCTGTGGCGGCGCGAGCCGGAACCACCCTCGCGCGTGCCGGCGCGGCGGCGGTGCTGCCGTCCACTCCGGCAACCCCGCTCTCGCAGATCGACGGGAAGGCCACCTACGCGAAGTCGACGGGTGTCGACGAACTCGACCGCGTGCTCGGCGGCGGCATCGTGCCCGGTTCGGTCGTCCTGCTCGCGGGAGAACCGGGCGTCGGCAAGTCGACGCTGCTCCTCGAGGTGGTCCACCGGTGGGCACAGCGCGGTAGCGACGAGCGTGCCCTGTACGTCACCGGGGAAGAATCGGCAGGACAGGTTCGGTTGCGGGCCGACCGCACCGGTGCGGTCCACGACCGGGTGTTCCTCGCGGCCGAGGCCGACCTCGCCACCATCTTCGGGCACGTCGAGCAGGTTCGCCCGACGCTCCTCGTCGTCGACTCGGTGCAGACGATGCTCGCTGCCGACGTCGACGGCGTCACCGGCGGAGTCACCCAGGTCCGCGCGGTGACGAGCGCGTTGACCTCGCTCGCGAAGTCCAGCGGCGTGCCCGTGCTCCTGATCGGCCATGTCACGAAGGACGGTGCCGTCGCCGGGCCGAGGTCGCTCGAACATCTCGTCGACGTGGTGCTGCACTTCGAAGGCGACAAACACTCCACGCTCCGGATGGTGCGCGGAGTGAAGAACCGGTTCGGTGCCGCCGACGAGGTCGGCTGCTTCGAACTCACCGAGAACGGCATCGTCGGGGTCAGCGATCCGTCCGGGCTGTTCCTGCAGCACCGCGACGAAGCGGTCCCCGGCACGGCGGTCACCGTGACGATGGACGGAAAGCGTCCGCTGCTCGGCGAAGTGCAGGCGCTGGTTGTCCCCACCCACAACCCGTCGCCACGTCGCGCCGTGAGCGGACTCGACTCGGCGCGGGTCGCGATGGTCCTCGCGGTGCTGGAACGACGCTGCGGGCTCGGCAAGCTCGGCAACTGCGACGTCTACGCCTCCACCGTGGGCGGTATGCGGATCACCGACCCGTCCGCCGACCTCGCGCTGGCGCTGGCAGTGGCATCCGCGGTGCGAGATCAGCCCGTACCCGCAGGCACCGTGCTGCTCGGTGAAGTCGGCCTCGCCGGCGAGGTGCGGCGTGTCGCCGGAGCGGGTCGCAGGCTCGCCGAGGCGAACCGGCTGGGGTTCACCCGCGGCGTGGTCCCCCGGGGCGTCGAAGGCGTTCCGAAGGGGATGAAATCCACCGAGGTCACCAATGTTGGGCATGCATTGTCGACATTGGCCCGCTGATCCGCGGCAGCGTGTCGCACCCGCATGCGAACATATGTTCGTGTCCGGTGAAGCCTCGATCCTGCATGCCGACCTCGACGCGTTCTACGCGTCGGTCGAGCAGCGCGACGATCCGTGGCTGCGGGGAAAGCCGATCGTGGTCGGCGGCGGTGTGGTGCTCGCCGCCAGTTACGAGGCGAAAGCCTACGGAATCAAAACCGCGATGTCGGGCCGCGCGGCACGGGCGCTCTGCCCCGAGGTGATCTCCGTTCCGCCCCGGATGGAGGCGTACACGAAGGCGTCGCGCGACGTGTTCGCAGTGTTCGACGACACGACGCCGGTCGTCGAGGGCATCTCGATCGACGAAGCGTTCCTCGACGTGTCCGGCGTGCGCCGCATCTCGGGCGAGCCTGTCGAGATCGCCGCGCGACTCCGCCGCACGGTGGCCGGTGAGGTGGGCCTGCCCATCACCGTCGGCGTCGCACGTACGAAGTTCCTCGCCAAGGTCGCGAGCGGAGTCGCGAAACCGGACGGGCTTCTGCTCGTTCCCCCCGACGCCGAACTCGACTTCCTGCATCCGCTGCCGGTCGAACGACTGTGGGGCGTCGGAAAGGTCACCGCCGCGAAACTGCACGCCCACGGATTGCGGAAGGTCGGCGACCTCGCGCTCCACGCCGAATCCGATCTCGTCGCGCTGCTCGGCACGGCATCGGGACGTCACCTGCACGCCCTCGCGCTCGGTCACGATCCACGACGCGTCCGGCATCGCGGGCGAAGTTCGATGGGCGCGCAACATGCCCTCGGTCGCGGACCACACAGCCACGAGTCGGTGGACGCGACGCTGCAACTGCTCGTCGACCGGGTGTGCCGCCGGATGCGGCGCGCACATCGTCTCGGCCGCACCGTGGTGCTGCGGCTACGTTTCGCCGACTACACCCGCGTCACGCGCTCGCACACGCTCGGCAGCCCCACTGCCCGAACCGACCTGATCGGCGACACCGCCCGCGAACTCCTCGCGTCGGCCCGCCCGCTCATCGCCGAGCGAGGCGTCACGCTGGTGGGCGTCGCAGTCACCAACCTCGACAAGGAGGGCAACGAGCAACTCGAGTTGCCGTTCGACGCCGGAGTCCCGAACGGATCGTCGGTACCGGGTACGGAATGCGCCGGCGAACCGCGCCGGCTCACCCATGCACCCATCGACCGGCACGCACTCGATTCCGTCCTCGACGACCTGCACGGCCGGTTCGGTGCGGGCTCGGTGACGTCGGCGACGCTGCTGGGCCGCGACCATCGGCCGGGCGTCCCGCTACTGCCCGACGTCCAGTCGTGACCTTCCAGACGGTGTCAGACGGCGGAGATGTCCTGGTCGCCGGCGGGCATACCGTCGACGAAATCCTTGCCCTTGGCGAAATGCTCGTGGCCCACGACGATGAACAATCCGTACGACGAACCCACGACCACGTCGGGATCGGCGAGCGGACCGGCGACGATCCGCGCCTCCGAGCGCGTGTAGACCTTGCGGCGCACCGTGCCTTCGACGCGGGAGCGCAGTTCGAGCACCGAGCCGAGGGGAATGGGACGGGCGAAGTCGGTGCCCAGATGCGCGGTCACGACGGCCGACCGGAGTGCGGCGTTGCACGCCATGCCCTGCGCCTCGTCGAACGCCGTCATCAGGATGCCGCCGTGGATGAAGCCCGGACCGCCCTGGTAGCGCTTCGCGACCTCGAACCGGCCGATCACCTCGAGTCCCTCACCGGTGGTGAACTCCATCCCCAAGCCGGTGGGCTGCTCGTCCCCGCATCCGAAGCACTTCGACCAGTGCTGAGGTACGGGGGCGCCGGGACCGGGGTGGTCGGCGGGGAACTCGGGTACAGCGAGGTCGTCGGGCAAAGTCCAGGTACTGCTCATGAACAAGTAATGTAGTTGCGCGGTCACAGGGGTCTTTTTCTTCCCTCCCCGAATGTGACCACGACCGCAGGGTCCGGGAAACGGAAGGAATCTGCCACATGACCGAGTCGGCGCGGTCCGCGACGCTGAGCGACACCATCGCCCGACTCGCGCCCGGCACAGCCCTACGCGACGGGCTGGAGCGCATTCTGCGCGGCCGGACCGGTGGACTCATCGTTCTCGGATTCGATGAGAAGGTCGCCGCGCTGTGCGACGGCGGATTCGAACTGGACGTCGAGTTCGCCCCGACGCGCATGCGTGAGCTGTCGAAGATGGACGGCGCCGTCGTGGTGTCCACCGACGGCAAGCGCATCGTTCGTGCCAACGTCCAACTCGTGCCCGACCCGAGCATCCCGACGGTCGAGTCCGGTACCCGGCATCGGGCAGCGGAGCGCACAGCCATCGAAACGGGTTATCCCGTGGTGTCGGTGAGCCAGTCGATGAGCATCGTCAGCGTGTACGTCGCGGGTCGCCGCCACGTGATCGACGACTCCGCCACGATCCTCTCGCGCGCGAACCAAGCCGTCTCGACCCTCGAGCGATACAAGGCCCGGCTCGACGACGTGACGCGGCAACTCTCGGTGGTGGAGATCGAGGACATCGTCACGCTGCGCGACGCCCTGACCGTGGCACAGCGGCTCGAAATGATGCACAGGCTCTCGGTGGAGATCGAACAGGACGTCCTCGAGCTCGGTACCGACGGACGGCAACTGGCGCTGCAGCTCGAGGAACTCGTCGGCGACAATCAGCTGGCGCGTCAGCTCATCGTCCGCGACTACCTGTCGGGCGACGACGCACCCTCGACACTCGACGTGGAACGGGCGCTGGATCGTCTCGCCGGCCTCAGCGACACGGACCTTCTGGACCTGACCACACTGTCCCGCGCATTCGGCTATCCGAACACCATCGAGGCGCTGGACGCACCCATGAGCCCCCGCGGCTACCGAGTGCTGCACCGCGTGCCACGTCTGCAGTCGCAGCAGATCCATCGTCTGGTGGGCGCGTTCGGCACCTTGCAGGGCCTGCTGGCGGCCACCGCTGCGGATCTGCAGGCGGTCGACGGGATCGGTGCGCTCTGGGCGCGGTACATCCGCGAGGGACTCTCACGGCTGGCCGAATCGGCCATCAACCACTACGACTGACCCCGCTCAGGGCACGATGTTGAACGGCTCCGGCGTGCTCCGCAGACCGCCGAGCTGACCGACCACCGTGTACGCACCGGGCCCGACGGGCTCGCGCGGCGACTCACACCCCGGCTCGGAGGTCGAGGCGGCCCACTTGACGGAGTAGGCGGCCTGATCGCCCGGCTGCAGCGTGCGCATATCCGTGGTCGGCTCCGCGAAACAGTCGGTGTTGGACCAGAGCCGTTCGTTCCCGTCGAGGCTGTAGACGAGCACCTGCTGCAGCCCGGCCCCGAGGTCGCGGTCGCATCCGGTGGTGCCGATGTTGGTGATGACGATCGTGAACCCGGGCTCGGTACCCACCTTGTAGTTCGGCTCGTCCGCGGTGACCCGCACCGCGAGCGACTGGTCGGGGCATTGCCCGGGCGGCGCCGACTCCGACGACGCTGCCGTGCCGGACGGCGTGGTCTCGGACTCGCCTTCCGGCTTCGTGGCGGTCGTTCCGTCCGAATCCGACCCGCTCGACGAGGTGGTCGCCTCCCCGTCGCTCTCGTCACTCGCGTTCTCCGCGGAGGTGTCGGGCGAACTCGTCGTCGAGGTCAGCGTGGACTCGGCTGCGGCAGGTTCCGGTTCGGCGTCGCTGCCACCGGTCAGGGCGACGACGAGCCACACGACCAACGCCAGCACGACCACCACGACGGTGATCGCGAGGACGCGTCGTCGCCGGTAGATCTCAGGGGGCAGCGGGCCGGTGGGTTCAAGCACGTCTCACACGGTAAGTGCCCGGCCGGACCCGCCGCGGCATAGCGCCCGGCGTGTCGCTCAGTCCGAGGTCACACCGATGTCGCCGATGTGCCCCTGCAACCGGACATGGCCGTCGTCCAGCTTGTAGGTGACGCCGGCAATTGCGCACCGTCCGTCGGCAACCCGTTCAGCGATGATCCGGGACCGATCCGTGAGGAGCCGACCGGTTTCGACGACGTGTCGACCCTCTAGTTCGTCGACCGTGGACAGGCCGTCCGCGCGGCCCATCAGGATCGACGGGGCGACCCGCTCGACGATGCTGCGGATGTGACCGCGGGGAACCTCACCGGTGTCGAGCGCTGTCAGGGTGGCACCGACGGCGCCGCAGCTGTCGTGCCCGAGCACCACGATGAGCGGGACCCCGAGCACCTCGACCGCGTATTCGATCGAGCCGAGAACCGAGCTGTCGATGACGTGACCGGCGGTCCGGACGACGAACATGTCGCCGAGGCCCTGGTCGAAGATGATCTCGGCGGCGACACGGGAGTCACCGCAACCGAACAACACCGCGGTGGGATGCTGTCCGTTGACCAGTTCGGCCCGTCGGTCGATCCCCTGGCTCGGGTGCAGCGGGGTACCGGAGACGAACCGCTGATTACCCTCGGTCAGAGCTTTCCACGCGGAGATCGGGTTTGAATTGGGCATAAGGGCATTATTCACCCAGGACCTTCGCAACCCTCACGCAGTGGTCCCACTGCCGTGCACAAAAGTCCCTCACTCGGGGCAGAAGGAGAAGAAATGCCTGTTGACGCCACTTCGCTGGTGCGTTGGTACGCCGCGGAAGCACGCGACCTGCCGTGGCGCCGCGACGGGGTGACGGGCTGGCAGATCCTGATGTCCGAGGTGATGCTGCAGCAGACCCCGGTCGTGCGCGTGGAACCGGTCTGGGAGGAATGGGTGCAGCGCTGGCCGGTGCCGTCGGCGATGGCCGCGTCGAGCCAGGCCGATGTTCTGCGCGCGTGGGGAAAGCTGGGCTACCCCCGCCGCGCGTTGCGTCTGCACGAATGCGCAGGGGTGCTCACCGCGCAGCACGACGACCGGGTTCCCGAAGACGTGGATGTACTCCTGACGCTGCCCGGCGTGGGCGCCTATACCGCGCGGGCGGTTGCGTGCTTCGCCTACGGGCACCGTGTTCCGGTGGTCGACACGAACGTCCGCCGGGTCGTGGCACGCGCCGAGCACGGTCGGGCAGAACCGGGAAATCCCTCCACCACGAGGGATCTCGCCGACGTCGAAGCCATGCTGCCGCGCACCCGGGCACGAGCCGCCACGTTCTCCGCTGCCCTGATGGAACTGGGCGCCACGATCTGCACCGCTCGCACCCCCGACTGCGGCCGGTGCCCGTTGCCGGAATGCGCCTGGGTGCAGGCCGGCCGTCCTGCCCACGACGGTCCCGCGAAACGCGTGCAGAAGTTCGCCGGCACCGACCGTCAGGTTCGTGGACGCCTGATGGCCGTCCTTCGCGACAGCACGGGCCCGGTGGAACGTCCCGTGCTCGACAGCGTGTGGCTCACCGACCCCGGCCAGCGCGACCGGGCGCTGCATTCGCTGCTCGTCGACGGACTCGTCGAACAAACCGATAACGGTCTCTTCGCTCTCGCGGGGGAAGCCGGGCCCCGGAGCGTTGCTCAGACGGACGAGATCGGGTCCGCCCGGATCACGACAAGCGGGTGAGAAATCGCTCGACGACGGCGCGGTATTCGTCGGGCCGGTCGTCGTGCACGAGATGTCCCGCACCCGCGATGCGGACGTAGTCGGTTCCCGGGCGTGTCGCCATCTCGCGCATCTGACCGGGCGGCGTGATCGTGAACTCGCCTTCGATGAGCAGGGCCGGAACGGTGAGCGCCGTCCATTCGTCCCAGAAATGCCGGCGGCCCCACTCTTCGGAGATGTCCCGGAACGTCGCGACGTCACCGTGCAGGTACCAGCCGTCCGCGCGACGGGTGAACGAATCGAGGAAGTAGCGACCGGCGACCGGTCCGAAGAACTCGACCACCGCGTCCTCGGTGGGGAACGGCTGCGGCCACTGCCCGACCATTGCCGCCCAGTTCTCGGCGGTGCGGCCCCGGAAATCGGGGGCCATGTCTTCGAGGACGAGCGCGGCGACCTTTGCGGGATGCGCGGCAGCCAGGCACCACGCGTGCAGCGCGCCCATCGAATGCCCGATCACGACGAACGGTTCGGTGTCGTCGGGCAGGTGCGCCGCCACATCTGCGACGAACGCATCGGTATCGAGGTCCGCGGGGGCCGGGCGGCCGTGGCCGGCCGCATCGAACGAGTACACGTGACCTTGTTCCCGGAGCCACGGCACGTGCCGGCGCCACGTCCGGGCGCTGCCCATGAGCCCGTGCAACAACAGGATCGGCCGACCGCTACCACCTTCGTCATGCAACACAGTCGCCCAAGTTAGCGGAGTAGTCTCGCGGCCATGGCAGTCGTGAAGATCAACGCAATCGAAATCCCCGAAGGTGCCGGACCGGAACTGGAGAAGCGGTTCGCCAACCGGGCCCACACCGTGGAGAACTCCCCCGGATTCCTGGGTTTCCAGCTGCTTCGTCCCACGGCGGGTGAAAACCGCTATTTCGTGGTGACCCAGTGGGAAACCGAAGAGGACTTCGCGGCGTGGCGCGACGGTGGCGCCCGTGCCGCCCACGCGGGCGAAGCGAAGAACCCCGTCGCTTCCGGAGCGTCGCTGCTCGAGTTCGAGGTAGTGCTGGACGTCAAGAAGTCCTGATGACCGGGGACTCCGGGCGCGAGTTGACCTACCCGGAGGTCGGCGCCTCACTGGGCGTGCTTCCTCCCGGATACCGCCACCTCGCGGTGGAGCGCGAACTGGGTAACGGCGATGCCGTGTTCGACACCGCCGTTACCCGCTTGTTCGCGTGGGAGATGCACCGCAGTGCAGGACTCCGAGTCGCCCGGAGCACGCCTCCGCCGGCAGTCGGCGTCGAAGTGCAGCTCGGGTTCGGCGTCGGTCCGCTGCGACTGCCCGCATGGTGCCGGGTGGTGGAGGTCGTCGACACCCCGGACCGCCGCGGATTCACCTACGGAACTCTCTCCGGCCATCCGGAGATCGGTGAAGAGAGCTTCCTCGTCGAACATCGTCCCGACGGTCGGGTGGTGGGCCGCGTGGTGGCATTCTCACGGCCCGGACGCTGGTACACCCGGCTCGCAGCCCCCCTCGCTCGCCGGCTCCAGCGCCGGATCGCGCAGAAATACCTCGACGGACTGATCACCCCTCAGCGGTGATCTTGCGGATCGAACCCTTCAGGGGCACGATCCAGAAATGCCGTCACGGCACGGATCCTCCCTCGGTCGTCCACGACGAGCACGTCGGTTCCCTCGGCAAAAGGATGCGCATCCGGGGTGACGATTTCCCAGCGCACCCTGGCGCGGTCGTGATGAAGGTCCGGCTCCGAGCGCAGCTGGAATTCGTACTTTCCCATGCGTTCTGCGAATTGCCGCTGGAAGTCGACGAGCGCCGCAGAACCGGTGAGTGTCCCGATGGGGGCGCAATATTCGACATCGTCGTCGAGGGCCTCGGCGGTGAGGTCGACGGCAGCATCCGGATTCCAGAATCGGACATACCGCTCGACCGCGTCGGCGAGTGCGATTCGTTCCGTATTCGTGGTGGTTTCGGTCATGACAATTCCCTCACTCTCGGTTCCCGCAACCGATCGGATCCGTCGCGGGGCGCAGATTCCTGCGACTCCCGAGCCTGCGCCACCTCCGCGCGGCACGTCGATAACGTCGGAGGTCATTGCGGCACCGCGCTGTGACGCGCAGGGTGGTTCACATGGCCGTACACCCCGCCGTGCACACGGAAAATGCCGGATCCCTGCTGCGGTCGTGGCGTCAACGTCGCGGGCGGTCCCAGCTCGACGTGTCGATTGCCGCCGACTTGTCGACACGTCATCTCAGTTACGTCGAGACCGGCCGATCGATACCCGGGAGAGGCGTGATCGAGCGACTGGCCGAGGAACTCGAGATTCCGCTCCGCGAGCGCAATCGGCTCTATCTCGCAGCAGGCTACGCGCCGGCACATCCCGAGCATTCGCTCGCAGATCTCGGGGCTGCCCGTGAGGCGGTCGAAGCGGTCCTTGCAGGACACGAACCCAATCCGGCGACGGCCGTCAACGCTCGCTGGGAACTGCTCGCGGCGAATCGGCCGATGCAAATGATGCTCACCGACATCGCATCCCATCTGCTCGTGCCACCCGTCAACGTTCTGCGGGCGGCCCTGCATCCCGACGGGATGGCTCCGCGAATCCGCAACTTCGTGCAGTGGCGCGAGCACGTTCTGCGGCGGGTGAGCCGCCAATTGTCACGCACCGCAATGCCCGAGCTTCGGACTCTGCTCGACGAATTGGCTGGTTACCCGGTGCCTGCACAGATCACGTCCGACATACCGGAAACCAACGATCTGGCTGTGCCACTCGTGATCGCGTCCGACCAGGGTGATCTGGCGCTCTTGTACACGACGACCGTCTTCGGTTCTCCGCACGACGTCACTCTCGACGAGATAGCGATCGAGACCTTCTTCCCGGCCGACACTCCCACCGCACAGATCCTCCGATCGATGTCCGGCGCCGCGGCCGTGTCGTCCCAGTCACCGTGAGACGTCCCGACACATCACGCGGCCGTCGCTCACCGACCTTGCACGTCGGCGGCTACGTGTGGGGCCGAGGCCGCGTCGACATCGTCGATTGCATGCCGGAGCAGCGCGACGAACACATCCTCGGGCTGGGCACCCGAGACCGCGACAGCGCGGTTGGCGACGAAAAACGGAACACCTGTGACGCCGAGCTGACGCGCCGCAAGCAGATCCGCACGTACCGCCTCCGCCGCGGCGTCGGATCCGAGCTCCGCGCGAACGACGTCCGCGTCCAGTCCGGCCGACGCGGCGATACGCACCAGTGTCTCGCGATCGTCTACGACTTCGCCCTCGACGAAATGCGCACGGAACAACGCCTCGAGAAGGTCCTCGCTGCGCGAACCGGCGAGGTGCACGAGCCGGTGCGCGTCGAACGTATTGGCCGCGATCACCGTGTCGAAGTCGATCTCGACACCGACCTCGGCGGCGGCACCCGAGACCTGCGAGAACATCTGCCGAACCTGCTCGAGGGGCATGCCCTTCATCTCCGCGAGCGCTTCGGATTCGGGCTTGCGCCTCCCCACCGGGGTCTCCGGTGCGAGCTGGTAGGAACGCCACGTGACCTCGACACGGTCGCGGTGCTCGAAGCTGGCGAGGGCTGCGGTGAACCTGCGCTTACCGATGTAGCACCAGGGGCAGGCGATATCCGACCACACTTCGATGTGAACGGCGGGGGGGGGGGGGGGGGGGGTGGGGGGGGCCCGCCCCCCA
>JAEZDV010000139.1 GCA_023417985.1 Actinomycetes bacterium
GCGGTGGACCTGCGCACCACCCGCCGCGACCGACAGACCCGACAGACTCGCCTGCTCTACCCCCACCAGGGGCCCGGTGGTACCGGCCTCTGCCATCGCCGCCAGTGCGAACAACGCCGAACTCGCGCCGGTGGTCGGCAGACCGAGGGGACGGGTCGCCGCGAGACGACCCGCTTCCGACGCCGACACCCCGGCCACGATCGCCGGTGCTTCCACCCATGCGGTCGACAACGAGGCGAGATACCCGCGCTTTTCGAGCAACCGCGGGTCGCCGTAATCATGGATGTCTCCGGAAGCACTCCGGGTCCGCACCGGCAGACTGCGCGAGACGCGCGCCGCCGTACGCACCTGGAGACCACGGTCCGAGGTGAGTGCGGCTGCGGCACCAGCCGGTTCGATGTCGACACCGATCACGAGCGTGCGGGGTCGAGCCGAACCGAGCGCGTCGAGTGTGGCCGGCGCCCCACCGAGGCGCTCGGTCACCTCGAGTTCGGGATCGAGGCCTAGCCCCGCGAGCAGCACCGCCGCATTGCTGCTCTCCGTCAGCGGCAGGTCACGGCTCACGATGACGACGTACTCGACCGATCCACCCGCTTCGAGCGCGGCACGGCCGGCCTCGACGGCGAGGGTGACGGCATCCTCGTCGTCACCGGCAACTCTGCCCTCCGGTGTTCCCCAGCAGGGCAGATACGTTCCGATCGAAGCGATGTACGGCATGGCCCCTCCTTGCGGGCTAGGTGACTGCTCCCGCGGTCTTGAGTTCGATGATGCGTTCCCAGTCCAGTCCGAGTTCCAGAAGGATCTCCTCCGTCTGGGCAGCGAACTCCGGTGCCGGTCCGCTCTCGGGCGCGACCACGTCGAACTGCACGGGGTTGGCCACGAGTTCCAGTTCCCCGGCCTTGACGATGTACTCGTTGGCCCGGACCTGGGGGTCGCTCACCACCTGGAGCGAATCCTGGATCGGTGCCCACGGTCCGGACAGAGTGCCGAAGCGCTGGATCCATTCGCTCAGCGGCTTGCCGCCGATCACCTCACGCAGAATCGCCACGGCCTCGGCGGTGTTCTCACCGATCGACTCCGCATCCGCGAAGCGCGGGTCGTCGATCAGGTCCGGCCGTTCGATATGGCGGCACACGTCCGCCCAGAAACGACCGGGCTGGAGCATCACCAACGACACGTACCGGTCGTCCGCGGTCCGGTAGACGCCCGACAACGGATTCCGCGGCGATCCGTGGCCACCGGCCTTGGGCGCCTCCATGTGACGGCCGAGGTGTGCCGACAACGCGATCGTGTGGCCCATGGCCCAGACACCGCTACTCAGGAGCGAGACGTCGACGACGGACGGCTCGCCGGTTCGTTCGCGCTTGAACAGCGCCGCTGCGATACCGCCGGCGAGGTTGGTGCCCGAGATGGTGTCGCCGAAAGCCGGTCCGGGAGGAGCGATCATCCCTTCCGTTCCTTCCGGAGTGAGGGTCGCGGCGACACCGGCGCGGGCCCAGAAGGCAGTCATGTCGTAGCCGCCCTTGTCGGATTCGACACCGCGAGGCCCGAGTGCACTGCCGCGCGCGTAGACGATCTTCGGGTTCACCGCGCGGATGTCGTCGACATCGATGTTCAGCTTGGCCCGCACCCTCGGCAGGAAGCTCGTGAGAAACACGTCGGCGCCGCGCACGAGGCCGAGAAGCACCTCACGGCCCTCCGGATTCGCGATATCCAGTCCGAGACTGCGTTTCCCGCGGTTGGCATGTTCCACGTTCGGATTCGGGTCGCCTTCGACCTTCATGGTGCCGGTCTGCCGGAGACCGCGTTGGGGGTCGCCGGTCACCGCGTGCTCGATCTTGATGACGTCGGCGCCCCACTCGGCGAGCACCGCGCCCGCCGAGGGAACGAAGCCGTACATCGCGACCTCGACGACCCGCACTCCCTCGAGTGGCCTCACTTGACCACCACCGAGAATGCCTTCAGCTGCTGGAACTCGGCCAGGCCCGCGGCACCCATCTCACGACCGATACCGGACTGCTTGTAACCGCCGAACGGGACGTCGGGGCTGAAGTAGTTGCCGCCGTTGACACTGAAGGTTCCGGTACGGATCCGGCGCCCGATGGCGATGCCACGCTCGTCGTCCGCGCTGAGGACGCCGCCCGAGAGTCCGTACTTGGAGTTGTTGGCGATCTCCACGGCGTGGTCGTCGTCGTCGAACGGGATGACCGCCAGGACCGGGCCGAACACCTCTTCCTGCGCGATCTCGCTGTCCGGGTCCACATTTGCGAGCAGGGTCGGCTTGTAGAACCAGCCCGGATCCACCTTCTCGCCGCCGGTGACGAGGGTCGCGCCCTCGTCGACGGCCCGCTTGACCATGCCGTCGATCTTTTCGCGCTGCTTCTCGCTGATGACCGGGCCCATGTAGGTCTTCGGGTCCGACGGATCACCGAACGGCACGTGCTGCATGACTCCGGCGACGTGCGCGACGATCTCGTCGTGCTTCGCCCGGGGTACGAGCAGGCGGGTGGTGAGAGCACAGCCCTGGCCCGCATGCGAGCAGATGCTGAAGGCCGCGAACTGGGCCGCGGTGGCGACGTCCGCGTCGTCGAGCACGATGAGTGCCGACTTTCCGCCGAGTTCGAGGAAGACACGCTTGAGGGAGTCTGCTGCCGCCGCCATGATCTTCTTGCCGACCGGCGTCGATCCGGTGAAGGTGACCACGTCGACGTCGGGATGGGTGGTCATCAGTTCACCGGGGGCGATCTGAGACGACGACAGGATGTTGACGACGCCGGCGGGAATGTCCGTGTTGTTCGCGATGATTTCGGCGAGCGCCTGCGTGACGAGGGGAGTGTCGGGCGCGCCCTTGAGCACCACCGTGCAGCCCGCGGCGAGCGCGGCCGGCAGCTTCGCCATCGCCAGCTGGGTCGGGTAGTTGTAGGCGACGATCGCCGCGACGACGCCCGCTGCTTCCTTCTCCACCCAGCGGCGGTGAGGCTGCCCACGGAACTCGACCTCGCCCAGTTCCTCGGTGAACGAGGTCTTCCGGAGGAGTTCGGCGTAGTACTTCACGATTTCGATCGGTGCGTCGAGCTGATTGCCGTGGGTCAGGATGCGCGGTGCGCCGACCTCGGCGATCGTCAGTTCGCGCAGCTCCTCGGCGTTGTCGCGCAGGGCTTGGTAGAGCTGGTCGAGGCATTTGGCGCGGAACTCGGCATCCGTCGACCAGGTGGTGGTGTCGAATGCCCGGCGTGCCGCCTTGATGGCTGCTTCGGCCTCCTCGACACCCGCGTCGGGAGCGTGACCGACGACGTCGCCGGTCGCAGGGTTGTAGGACGCAAATGTGCGTTCCGTGGTGACCAGCTCGCCGTCGATGAGCAGGCGCTTCGTCACACCGCTCGAAGTTGCGTCGTCGGCCACGGCGGTCGACCCGTTGTCCTGCACTGACATTCCGGCTCCTCACTCGGTGGAAACATCATTCTCTTCAGCGAGAATTCTTTGCTCTGTATCGGAGAACTCTAGCAATCGCGCCTTCGGGAAGATAGCCCGAAAGTGATGTGCGCCACGAGGCGTAACCCGCGTTCACACACATCGGTGGCCTCGCTCCGGGTCTTGCGACCTTCAAACGCGCGAGAGTATGGTTCTCGCATCCGGAAGGGAGATTCTTGTGATTCAGACTACAGCCCTGACTCCATCGTTGGGCGTAGAAGTAACAGGCATCGACAACCTCGACGACGACCGTGTCGTCGCGCAGTTGCTCGAGGCACTCAAGTGGCGGGGGGTTCTGCTCATCCGCGGACTGAACCTCGACGACGATGCTCAACTGGCTTTCAGCCGCAAGCTCGGCAAGGTGGTGATGCCGGCACCGGGACAGGAGATCTTCACCGTCTCGCTGGATCCGGCCAAGACTCCGTCGGCCGAGTACCTCAAGGGCACGTTCCACTGGCACATCGACGACACCACCAACGACGTGCCGGCGAAGGCCACCACTCTCACCGCCCGGCATGTGGCGATGATCGGCGGAGGCACCGAATTCGCAAGCACCTACGCGGCATACGAGAATCTCCCGGAGCACGAGAAGAAGCGCTACGAGGGTCTGCGCGTCGTGCACAGCTTCGAAGCCGCACAGCGTCTCGTCCATCCGGATCCGCCCGAAGAAATGGTCGCTCGGTGGCGTGCTCTTCCGCCCCACGAGTCGTCCCTCGTCTGGGAGCGGAGCGACGGCCGGCGGTCCTTGGTCATCGGTGCCACCGCGGATCACATCGTCGGTATGCGATCCGACGAGAGCCGTGAACTCCTCGACGAATTGCTCGCGTGGACAACGCAAGAGCGCTTCTGCTACACCCACGAATGGACCGTCGGCGACCTCGTGGTGTGGGACAACACCGGAATGCTGCACCGCGCACTGCCCTACGACCCTGCGTCCGAACGCCTGATGCGCCGCACCACGATCGTCGGTGAGGAGGCATGGGCATGAGGACCGCCGTCGTCACCGGAGGCAGTTCCGGAATCGGCCGGGCAATCGCCCAGCGCCTGCGCAAGGACGGGCACCGGGTTGCCGTCCTGGATCTCAACCCCACCGGGGAGGAATTCGAATACAAGGTCGACGTCTCCGATCGCACTCAGGTGGACGCTGCGCTCGCCGAAATCCGCGCGGAACTCGGCCCCGTCACGATCCTCGTCAACGGTGCCGGGCTCGAGCTGTACAAGCGCTTTCACAATATCGACTACGACACCTGGCAGAAGGTCGTCGCCGTGAACCTCGGCGGTGTCTTCCATTGCGTGCAGGCCGTACTGCCCGACATGCTCGAGGCCGGCTGGGGGCGCATCGTCAACATCTCGTCGTCGAGCGCACAGTCGGGCCAGCAATTCATGTCCGCCTACGTGTCGTCCAAGGCCGGCGTCAACGGTCTGACCAAATCGCTTGCCCTCGAGTACGGTCCCAGCGGTATCACCGTCAATGCTGTCCCACCAGGCTTCGTCGACACCCCGATGCTCCGCCGCTCCGAAGAAAAGGGACTCCTCGGCGGAACCATCGAGGACCACATCGAGCGCACCCCTGTCCGGCGGGCCGGGAAGCCCGAAGACATCGCCGCCGCATGTTCTTTCCTGATCTCCGAAGAGGCCGGCTACATCACCGGTCAGATCCTCGGGGTCAACGGCGGCCGCAACACCTAGACCCGCTCCGGCCCCGCGAGGTGCCGGTTCCGCTCGGCCGGAAACCATCCGGCCGAAACACCGTCGAAAGGACATCTCGTGGGACGTGTTGAAGGCAAGGTCGCATTCATCACCGGCGCAGCTCGCGGCCAGGGCCGCAGTCACGCAGTCAAACTGGCATCCGAGGGCGCCGACATCATCGCCGTCGACATCTGCCGGAACATCGATTCGATGGGGTACGCCATGGCGACCCCGGAAGATCTCGAAGAGACGGTCCGGCTCGTCGAGAAGGAAGGCCGGCGTGTCGTCGCCGTCCAGGCCGATGTGCGTGAGGCCGCGCAGGTGAAGGCCGCGCTGGAGCAGGGTCTTGCCGAGTTCGGCAAGGTCGACATCGTCGTAGCCCAGGCCGGTGTCGCCGGCATGAAGGGCGAACCGCAGACGCAGGCATGGGCCGATGTCGTCGACACCAACCTCGTCGGCACCCTCAACGCAATCCATGCGGCGCTTCCGCACCTCACCGAGGGTGGATCCATCATCGCGACCGGCTCGACGGCCGCCCTGATGGATGTGGCCAAGGTCGACGTCCCCGGTAAGGATCTGGGCGGGGTCGCCTACGTATTCTCCAAGCGTGCCATCGCGCAACTGGTGCACGAACTGGCGACGCATCTCGCACCGCGCAAGATCCGGGTCAACGCACTGCATCCCACCAACTGCAACACGGACATGCTGCAGAGCGAACCGATGTACCGCTCGTTCCGTCCGGACCTCGAGCATCCGACCCGCGCCGACGCCGAGCCCGTTTTCGGTGTCCAGCAGGCCATGCCGATCCCGTACATCGAGCCCGAAGACTCCAGCAACATGGTGCTCTTCCTCGCGTCCGACGAGTCGCGCTACGTCACGGGCATGCAGATGCGTGTCGACGGTGGCGGATACCTGAAGTGGTACGACTTCCGCATCTGACCGTCACAGCGCGCGGGACTTTCCCGGGGTGGTAGTGGGAATATCTGGGCGCCAACCAATTTCAACTTCAACCGGGAGGAAATATCGTGAAGGTGAAAGTCGATCCCGAACGTTGCCAAGGGCACACCCTCTGCGCCATGGCGGCACCGGAGGTATTCGAACTCAGTGAAATCGACGGTCACGCCACGGCCGTCGTCGAAGAGGTACCGGCCCATCTCGAGGAGGCTGTGCGGGAAGCCGCGCGATCCTGCCCGGAGCAGGCCATCCAAATCTCCTGACCAGGAGCGTTTCGAACCCCTCAATCGAAGCGTCAGAGAGGAAACCATGAGTGTCGACGACGTCGTTGCCGACAAATCCCACCGGACCCCGGTCTTCAATTTCGACCGGCACGCCGCCGACTACCGCGAGAATTTCCTGCCGATCACGGAGGAAATGCAGTCCAAATGCCCCATGGCATGGTCGGACACCCACGGAGGCCACTGGGTCGCCGCGGGTAGCGACGAGGTGTTCAACATCGCCCGTTCACCCGACGTCTCCAACGACCACGACATCAAGGGTGTGCGTCGCGGCTACAAAGGCATCATGATCCCCACCGCCGAACGCGCATCCGGCGTTCGCGGCGGCATCCTCGAGATGGACGATCCGGAGCACCGCGAGTTCCGGGCCCTCCTCAACCCGTATCTCTCCCCCGCGGCCATCCAGAAGTGGATCCCCATCATCGATGAGGTCGTGCAGGCCGCCATCGACGAGAAGATCGAGAGTGGGCGAATCGATTTCGTCGACGACCTCGCGAACGTCGTGCCGGCGGTCATCACGCTGGCGATGCTCGGAGTCCCGATCAAGAAGTGGGAGGTCTACTGCGAACCGGTCCACGCGGCCATCTACACCCCGCCGGATTCCCCCGACATCGCACGCATCGGCGAGCTTCACCGCACCATGGGCATCGACCTGCTCACCAATCTGTTCGAGATCCGGGAGAACCCCCGCCCGGGACTGATCAACGCGATCGCCGACGTCGAGGTGCTCGGCGAGAAGCCCGACGACATGGAGTTGCTGGGCATCCTCAGCCTGCTCATCGGCGGCGGCTTCGACACCACCACCGCGCTGACCGCGCACGCACTCGAATGGCTGGGCGAGAACCCCACCGAGCGCGCGCGCCTCAGCAACGAACGCGACGCCCTGCTCGACAGCGCCACCGAGGAGTTCCTGCGCTACTTCTCTCCGACGCCCGGTGACGGACGTACCTTCTCCGCGGACTGCGAGTTCAGCGGCGCGCAGGTCAAGGAAGGCGAGCGTGTCTGGCTCTCGTGGGCGATGGCCAACCGCGATCCGGCTCTGTTCGACGAACCCAACACGGTCGATATCGAGCGTAAAGGCAACCGCCACTTCAGTTTCGGTCTTGGCGTGCACCGCTGCATCGGCTCGAACCTGGCACGGACGGTGTTCAAGCGGATGTTGATCGCCGTGTTCGATCGCATGCCCGATTACACATGCGATGCGGAGAACACGGTTCACTACGACTCGATCGGAGTCATCCAGGGCATGCGGCATCTGCCCGCAACGTTCACGCCGGGCAAGCGGATCGGCCCCGGCCTCGACGCGACCCTGGAAAAGCTGCAGGTCCGTGTCGACGAAGAGGGACTCGCAGCACCCATCACGGCAAAGAAGTAAGGACGCGCGGGTAAGTGGCTGACACAGCGGTGGTCGATCAGGAATCAGGGAAAGCTGGAACAGGGGAGACGGCGGCGAAAGCCTCCGGCCGTCCCCTCCCCCAGCTGACCCTGGAAAACAAATTCTTCTGGAAATCGGGCGCGGACGGGCGGTTGCGGGTACAGGAATGCGAGTCGTGCTCGGCTCTCATCCATCCTCCTCAGCCGATCTGCCGCTACTGCCGGGGGAAACAGATGGGTGTGCGTGTCGTCTCGGGATACGCCACGCTCATCGGATTCACGGTCAACCACCGCTTCGGTCTGCCCGGGCTACCCACTCCCTTCGTCATCGCGCAGGTCGCACTCGAAGAAGATCCCCGGGTGCGGCTGACGACCAATGCGATCGAGTGCGACGCAGAGCAACTCGAACTCGGTATGCGCATGGAAGTCGTCTTCGAAGCCGACGGCGATGTCTGGCTGCCGCTCTTCCGTCCGGTGGCGGAGCAGGGTGATCCTGCTCCGTTGCCGACGGACGAGATCGAGCCGGACCAGATCCGTTTCCACATCCGTCCCCCCGTCACACAGGACAAATTCGAGGACAAGGTCGCCATCAGCGGGGTCGGCATGTCCGACATCGGACGCCGGATGATGGTCAACCCCATCGCCCTCACGATCCAGGCATGTGAGCGCGCCGTGGCCGACGCCGGCCTGGCGATGGACGACATCGACGGCCTCTCCACCTACCCCGGCGCCGGACCCCTCGTCGGCTTCGGAGAAGGCGGCGTCGGCGCCCTCGAATCCGCACTCGGTCTGCGCCCCACGTGGTTCAACGGCGGGCTCGAAACGCCCGGTCCCAGCGGCTCGGTCATCGCCGCGATGCTCGCGGTGGCGAGCGGACTCGCCCGCCACGTGCTCTGCTACCGGACGCTGTGGGAGTCGACCTACAGCGAAATGATGCGCTCCGGCGACATCACTCCGACGGGCGGGCGCACCACGAGCTGGATGATGCCGTTCGGTGCCAGCTCCGCGGCACACACCCTCGCCCAGAACGCCCAGCGGCACTTCCATCGCTACGGGACGACCCGCGAGACCCTCGGCTGGATCGCGCTGAACCAGCGAGCCAATGCCGCGCTCAACCCGACCGCGATCTACAAAGATCCGATGACGATGGACGACTACCTGTCCGCACGTCTCGTGACCACTCCGTTCGGGCTCTACGACTGCGACGTCCCTTGCGACGGAGCCGTCGCCGTCATCGTCTCCGCAGCCGAAACCACCGGTGATCTCGCCAGGCCCGCGATCCGCGTCGAAGCGGTCGGAACGCAGATCGTCGAACGAATCGAGTGGGATCAGAGCACCCTCACCCACGAGCCGCAGGTACTCGGTCCCGCCGCACACCTGTGGACGCGCACCTCGCTACGTCCCGACGACGTCGACGTCGCTCAGCTATACGACGGATTCAGTTTCAACGCGTTGTCGTGGATCGAAGCCCTTGGCTTCTGCGGGATCGGCGAATCGAAGGACTTCCTCGACGGCGGAAAGAACATCGCCCGCGACGGCATCCTCCCGCTCAATACGCACGGCGGTCAGCTGTCGCACGGCCGCACGCACGGTATGGGCCTCGTCCACGAAGCGGTCACCCAGTTGCGCGGCGAGGCCGGTGAGCGGCAGGTTCGCGACGCGCGCGTCGCCGTCGTCAGCAGCGGCGGACTCACCCCGGGCAGCGCCATGTTGCTCCGGAGCGAGTCCTGATGCCCGCACACCCCCACACCTCACCGATCGAGGAGGCCCGCGTCGACGGCGCGGGAGGCGTCTCACCCGTCTCTCGCGTCGTCGATGTCGAGGGCATCCCGATGTCCGGCCTGCTCATTGAGGCAGACGCGCCCCGCGCCGTGATCGTCGCGCTGCACGGTGGAGCCGCCAAATCCGTGTACTGGGATTGCCCCGGCCATCCCGAACTGTCGCTGATGCGTCAGGCGATGGCGCAAGGTTTCACGGTGCTGGCGCTGGACCGTCCCGGCTACGGCTCGTCCCGCCCGCATCGGGAGGACATGACCGAACCCGCCCGTCGCGTCGAGCTTGCCTACGCGGCCACCGATGCGATCCTCGGCTCCGGATCGCGCGGCGCCGGAGTATTCCTGTGGGGGCACTCGGTCGGCAGCGAGTTGACGATGCGGATGGCGGTCGACAACCGCAACCACGACATCCTTGGTCTCGAGCTCTCGGGCACCGGACGCGAGCATCACGCGCTCGCGGCCGACATCTTCGGCGGAAAGGATCGGTACGCGAACGCCCGCGGGGTCGGCGAACTTCTGTGGACCCCCGAGGATATCTA
Source organism: Actinomycetes bacterium (assembly GCA_023417985.1). Classification (GTDB taxonomy): domain Bacteria; phylum Actinomycetota; class Actinomycetes; order Mycobacteriales; family Mycobacteriaceae; genus Rhodococcus. Next base: position 10,084 of record JAEZDV010000139.1, read on the forward strand.
CCCGGAAGACATGCTCGGCGGCGCAAAGATCGCCTCGTCCACCCCCGCCTACGAAGGCGTCGTCACAGCGTCCTGGCCCCGCGACAACTTCCCTGCGCTCGCCTCGAAGGTCCGGGTACCGGTGAACTTCACCGCGGCCGAGCACGAAAAGGTTTGGCGCAACGACCCCTCCGCGCTCGACGAGGTGGCCGCGATGTTCACACAGGCACCCCGTGTACAGCTGCATGTGGAACCGGGAGGCGGGCACAACCTCAGCATCGGTTACGCCGCGCCCGCTTATCACCGCCACGTGCTCGCGTTCCTCGAGGACTGCATCGAGGAGCGCGCGCGATCGAAGGATTTCAACGCCATGACCGAGACGAACGGTAAGGAGGTTCGATGATGCGCGTCGGATTCATCGGGCTCGGAAGTCAAGGTGGGCCGATGGCCCGCCGCATCGTCGAAGCAGGTTTCGAGACCACGCTGTGGGCTCGCCGGCCCGCGTCGCTCGAACCGTATGCCGATACCGCTGCCAACTACGCGGAGTCGCCCGCGAAGCTCGCCGCCGCGAGCGACCTGGTGTGCCTGTGCGTCGTCGGGGACGACGACGTTCGGAAAGTGATCACCGGTGAGAACGGCCTCCTCGAGGGGCTGCGTGAAGGCGCAATCATCGCGATCCACAGCACGATCCACCCGGAAACCTGCCGCGAACTCGCCGAAATCGCCGCGCCGCGCGGTGTCTCCATCGTCGACGCGCCGGTCAGTGGCGGCGGGATGGGCGCAGCCGCGGGAACTCTGCTCGTCATGGTCGGAGGCGACAGCGACATCGTCGAGAAGTGCCGCCCGGTGTTCTCGACCTACGGCAACCCGGTCGTTCACCTCGGAGAACTGGGCGCAGGCCAGGTCACCAAACTGCTCAACAACCTGCTCTTCACCGCGAACCTGTCCGCGGCAGCGAGCACCCTCGAACTCGGTGCGGCGCTCGGTATCGACTCTGCACGTCTGGGTGAGGTCGTCGCCAACGGCACCGCGAACAGCTTCGCCCTCGGACGGGTCGTGTCGGCCGGTGGAACTCTCGACCGGATCGCGCAGCACGCGGGTGAGCTTCTGCGGAAGGACGTGGGGCACATCGCGGAGATCGCCGAGACAGCCGGCATGACCCCCGGCGCCGCATTGACCGCGGCCGACGCGACACTCGAGATGATGGAGTACCCACGGTGAGCGCAGTACATTTCGTCGGAGCCGGACGCATGGGGTTGCCCATGGTCGGTCGTCTCGTCTCGGGCGGTCACGACGTACGTGCGCTGGCGCGGAACGACGAGACCCGATCTGCCGTCGAGTCGGCCGGAGCGCAACCGGTGTCGGACATCACCGGCATCGGCGAGGGCGCCGACATCGTCGCGGTGTGTGTGTTCACCGACGCCCAGGTCCGGCAGGTGTGCCTCGAGGACGGAGTGCTCGCCCGTATGCCGCGCGGTTCTGTTCTAGTCGTCCACACGACGATCAGCCCGCGTTCGATCGAGACGTTGACGACAGAGGCCGAACCGTTCGGGATCTCGGTGGTCGACGCTGCGGTCAGCGGCGGACCACACGACATCGCGGCCGGTGCGCTCACGCTCTTCGTGGGTGGCCTGGACGACGCGGTGTCCGCTGTGACGCCGGTGCTGAAGAGCTACGGCGACCCGGTGATCCATGTCGGCGAAAGCGGCAGCGGACAGCGGGTCAAACTGGTCAACAACGCTCTGTTCGCGGCCGAGATCGGCCTGATGGCAGAAGCGGCAGAGCTCGGACGCCGCCTCGGCCTCGACGAGAAAGCGCTCTTCGAGGCGCTTCCTCATGCGAGTTCCGCATGCAAAGTGATGGGCAACATCGCGATGCGCGGCTCGGTTGCCGAGTTCCGCAGCGCTGTAGGCGAGTTCCTCTCGAAAGACGTTGCAGTCGTGCGTGCTACGGTCGCCGAACTGGGCGCCGACCTCGGCGTGCTCGACATCGCGATCGACGCGCGCCGGTAGAACAGCACTTCATCCGAGACTCCGGGGCGGCGCACACTATGTACGCCGCCCCGGCGCCTCGGCCGGGCCGTCAGACGAGGCGGGATTCGCGGCCGGCCCAGTACCCGTCGCGGAGCCGGCGCTTGTACAGCTTCCCGTTGGGATCGCGAGGCAGTTCGGTAACGAAGTCGACCGTGCGAGGACACTTGTAGGCGGCGAGTTCCGTTCGGCAGAACTCGATCAGCTCAGCTTCGAGTTCAGAACTCGCCGCGTGAGGATCAGTCAGTTGTACAACGGCTTTGACGGATTCTCCCATTTCTTCGTCCGGGACGCCTATCACGGCGGCATCGACAACTGCGGGATGACCGATCAGGAGGTTCTCGGTCTCCTGCGGATAGATGTTCACACCTCCGGAAATGATCATGAATGCCTTGCGGTCGGTGAGGTAGAGGTATCCCTCGTCGTCGAGATACCCCACATCTCCCAGGGTCCGCCATCCCCTGTCGTTGGTGATCGACGCGGTCTTCTCAGGATCGTTGTGGTACTCGAAGGCACGGCCGCCGGCGAAGTACACCACGCCCACCTCCCCCGGCGGCAGTTCTTCTCCGTTCTCCCCCACGATGTGGCACTCCTGCATCGGCCTACCCACCGAACCGGGGTGCGACAACCACTCTTCGGGGGAGATCGCAGAGGCACCGACATCTTCTGTACCCGAGTAGTACTCGTGAATGATCGGCCCCCACCAGTCCATCATCTGCTGTTTGACCGCGACGGGACAGGGCGCCGCTCCGTGCATGATCTCCCGGAGACTCGACACGTCGTATCGTTCACGCACGTCTTGCGGCAACTTGAGCATGCGGACGAACATCGTGGGCACGAACTGCGCATCCGTGACCCGATACTTCTCGATCAGCTCGAGACACGTACGGGCGTCGAAACTCTCCATCACCACGACGGTGCCCCCAAGGCGGTGCCAGGACATCGAGAAGACCAGCGGGGAAGCATGGTACAGCGGAGCGGGTGACAAATAGACGACGTCCTCGCGCCATCCGTTGCGCACCAGCCCACGAGCGATGAGGACGGGCGCGCACGCCGGATCACCGAAGAAGGTACCGGGCCACGGTTTACGCACACCTTTCGGAAAGCCGGTGGTGCCACCCGAGTACAGCATTTCCCGCCCCTCCACCTCGTCTTCCAGCGGATCCGCCGATTCGCTCTGGAGCACGTCGCCGTACTTCTCGAACCCGGGAAGTGAACCGACCGCCGACACCCGCACCGAAATCCGGGAGAGGTCGAGGCTTTCGACCACCTCGGACATTTCCTCACTGCTGACGAGCGCGACGGCACCGCAGTCACGGAGCACATGCTGAACTTCACCCGTTTTGAAGTGCCGGTTGATCGCCGTGTAATACAGACCGGATCGCTGTGCGGCCCAGCAGATCTCGAGGAGCGGCCGGTTGTTCTCCATCAGGATTGCGATGTGGTCGCCGGGCCGCAGACCCCGGGATCGGAGTGCTCGCGCGAAGCGGATGGAACGCTCCTCGAGTTGCGCATAGGTCACGGTCTCACCGGTCGACGCCATCACGATCGCGGGCCGATCCGGCGCGAGTCGCGCATATGTGCCTGGTATCAACAGATCTTGCGTTTCGGTCATGTATCCCGCCCTTGTCGATGAGACGGCTCGATCGCGCCCTCGAAATAATATTCCCTGAACAATAGAACCAAATTCTTTACCAGGGAAGCTTCGTTCTGTAGGTTTCCGGCATGACCATTCGACACCGGCGTTTCACGGTCTTCGTGCTTGCAATGCTGTGCTCGACGGTTCTCGTCGTGAGCGGATGCAGCGCTCCCGAGACTCGCGGTACCGGCGACCCCAAGGCGAACGCGGAACCGACTCCCGGCGGTTCGATGCAAGCGATTCAGGGTGGCGAGCCACGCAGCCTGGACCCAGCCACCATGGTGAATGCATGGATGGCGCAGAGTCTTGTAGGCAACGCGCTCTACGGAACGCTTATGACGAACGACGTCGAGACCTTCGAGGTCGAGCACACCCTGGCAACGGGCTTCGTCAGCGAGGACGGCGGCGCAACGTTCACCTTGACTCTTCGTCCGGATCTTACGTTCACCGACGGAACACTCCTCGATGTCGCAGCCGTCAAATACAACTGGGATCGCCTGCGCGATCCGAAGATCGGGTCACCATCTCTCACCCAAGCTGCGCAGGTCGCCTCGACCGAAGTCGTCGATCCGCTCACTCTCCGAGTCGTCATGGCCGCACCGAACCCGCACTTCGCTCAATCGTTGGTCACAAGCGGAATGAACTGGATCGCGTCACCCGACGCTCTCCAGAAGGGCCAGAGCGAGTTCGACAAGAATCCGATCGGTGCCGGACCGTTCAGACTGGCGTCCTGGAGCCGGCAGAACCGTATCGAACTCACCCGAAACTCCGACTATTGGGATCAACCCAAGCCATATCTCGATTCACTGACCATCCGAACGGTCCCCGACACCAATCAGCGTCTCAACGCGATCACGACCGGCAGTGCCGACCTTGCGATGGAGGCCAGCTGGTTCACCCTGTCGAAAGCAGAAGCTGCCGGATATCCGACCTATACCGTCCCCACCGGCGGTGGCCAATTCCTCGCATTCAACACGCGGAAAGCACCGTTCGATGACGTGCGTGCCCGACGTGCGGTATCGCTCGCACTCGATCTCGAGGCAATAGATGCCGCCGTTTACAACAGCACGGGATCGATTCCCGAAACACTGTTTCCGGAGGTCTCCCCGTTCCACAAGGACATGGCCCTCCACGAGCAGGACCGTGATGCCGCCGAGCAGCTGTTCGATGCGTTGGCTGCTGAGGGAAATCCGGTCGACTTCACGTTCCTCGCGTACTCTTCCATCGAGAACAAGGCGGTCGCAGAAGCTGTCCAGGCGCAGCTGAGCACTTTCGAGAATGTCACCGCCAGGATCGAGATCGTCGAATTCGTAGCCGGTGTGCCACGCCTTGCAGCCGGTGATTTCGATATGGCTATTCTGTCGGCCACAATCTTGGACCCGGATGCATCGCTGTGGAGCGTCTTCCACTCTGATTCGCGCGGCAACTACACCGGAATCGACGATGAGGAACTCGACAAAGCCCTCGACGTCGGACGTGTAGCCAAGTCGACGGAAGAACGAGCGGCGGCCTACGAGGTAGCGCAGCAACGCCTTGCCGATCTGGACCCGGCCGTCTGGTACGTGCGATCGGCTCCATCCGTAGTCACGGGTAAGGACATCTATGGCGTGGCGACATACGGTATGGGATCCGTTTTGCCCGAGGAACTATGGACAACCGAGTAGGAGAGCAAGTAAATGGACGGGTTGAAAGACAAGGTCGTACTCGTGGCAGGCGCTGCGACCGGACTCGGCGCGGACTCCGCGCGCCGCCTCGCCAGGGAAGGTGCCCGAGTTGTTCTGGGGGATCTGAACTTCGAGGGTGCGCAGCGGACGGCCGGTACCATCACCGAACTCGGTGGCGACGCACTGGCGGTGCAGTTCGACATCTCCGACGACGATTCGGTTCGGGGCCTTCTCGCAGCGACCACCAAAGCGTTCGGCGGGCTGGATGCGGTGCACATCAACGCCGGCGACATGTCCGCCGTCAGCAAGGATTCCGATGTTGTGGACATCGATCTGGAGGTGTGGGACCGCACCGTCGCCGTCAATCTGCGTGGCCACATGCTGGTGACCCGCCATTCCGTGCCGCTCCTGCTCGAGCGCGGCGGTGGCGTCATCGTCTACACGTCCTCGATCGCCTCGTTCACCGGCGACCCGCAACGCCCGGCGTATTCCGCCACGAAAGCGGGAATCAACGCTCTTGCACGCCACGTCGCGTCACGCTGGGGGCGCGAGGGCATCCGCGCCAACGCAATAACCCCGGGTCTGATCCTGACCGACGAGATCCGGGAGGGCGCACCGCCCGAGCTCCTCGCCGGAATGCTGGCGCGCACGCGCAGCACGAGGCTCGGAGAAGCCGCGGATGTGTCGAGCATGGTCGCGTACCTGATGTCCGACGACGGATCGTGGATCAACGGCCAAGTGGTCAACGTGGACGGCGGAACCGTCCTGCGCTGACCACCCGGCCGACCGGGTGCCTACCTCTGGTCGACTACAGCGGTGGTCTCGAGCGACACCGCATGCGTCTGTTCGAGGTAGCGCACCACGGCGGTCTGGTCCACGCCCGGCTCGAGGGCGTCGACCGCCGCGTTCCACACACGTCCGACGGTCTCGCCCAGTACCGGTGCGATCCCCTGATCGTGTGCCAGATCGAGCGCGATGCCCACGTCCTTGCGCATCAGCGACGCAGCGAATCCGGAGTCGAATGTGCGCGAGAGAACGAACTTCTCGTACTTCGTCTCGGTGGCCTGATTTCGGCCGCTTCCCGCGTTGAGCACTGCGAGAAGCGTTTCCGGCGCTATGCCGAATTTGGATCCGACGAGCAGCGCCTCCGCGGCAACCAGCATATTGTTCGCGGCCAGCAAGTTGTTGAGAGCCTTGGCCGCGTGCCCCGCGCCCACCGCCCCGACGTGGATGATCTCCTGTCCGGTCTCCTGCAACAACGACCGCACTCTGTCGACGATTTCGGTGTCGCCACCGACCATGACGGCAAGCGCTGCCTGCTCGGCCTTCGCGACTCCACCGCTCACCGGTGCATCGACGACGAAGATTTCTTTTTCCGAAGCGAACTCGGCGAGCCGCTGTGTGCGGGTCGGCACGCTCGACCCCATGTCGATCAGCACCGTGCCTGGACGGAGATGCGCGAGCAACCCGTCGTCGCCCAGCACCACGGCGTCGACGATGTCGCTGGTCGGCAGCACCAGCACCACCACGTCGCACTCCGCGAAGTCAGCGAAACCGGAGGCACCGATCACGCCCGGATGCTCGTCGACGAAGCGTTGCTGCGCATCGACGTCGGCGTCGCGCACCACCATGGTTCGGTCGTGGCGTGCGAAGTTGCGGGCGATCGGGCGGCCCATCGCCCCGAGCCCGACGTGGCCGAGGCGGCCGACCTGCGTCGTATCAGCTGTGGCACTCATGCTTGCGCCTCCTCGCTGTCTGCCGTCGTCGTCTCAGAGGAGTCGAGAGGGCCCAGTTGTTCCACCAGAGTCGCCTGCACGACCCGCATCGCCGCCAGTCCCGCCGGCGCGCCGACATAAGCGGTGGCGTGCACGACCGCCTCGGATATTTCTCTGCGGGTCAGTCCGTTCCGGAGCGCCGCGCGCACATGGGTCGCAAGTTCGGTGTGCTGGCCCAGCGCGATGAGCAGTGAGACGGTGACGAGAGAGCGGTCGCGTCGCCCGAGCCCGTCCCGAGTCCACACACCACCCCACACGAACTCGCTGACGTAGCCCTGAAGAGCTTCGCCGTCGGTACCCGCATTGCGGCTCAGCGCGGCGTCGACGTACTCGTCACCCAGGACTCCCCTGCGTGCGGTGAGACCGGCGTTGTAGACCGTGTCGTGTGCGGCAGCGACATCGCTCTGCACTGTCGTGACGTCTCGAGACATCGATGATCCCTTCGTGGCCGGTCGCTTCAGAGCCGAGCCGAATCGAGTTTGACGGTAACGCATTTGATCTGCCCGTAATGGTGTAGCGCCTCCACACCCTTTTCCCGGCCGTAGCCACTGTTCTTCCAACCCCCGAAGGGTGTCTGGACGGATCCCGTCGACCACGTGTTGACGAAGACCTGACCGGTGCGCAGGCGGCCGCTCACCGTGAGTCCACGGGAGATGTCCCTGGTCCACACCCCGGCCACCAGCCCGTAGTCGGAGTCGTTGGCGATGGCGACCGCGTCGGCTGCGGTGTCGAAGGGGATGACGACGAGCACCGGGCCGAAGATCTCTTCCCGGGCGATGCGCATCGCGTTGTCGACGCCGCTGTACACGGTGGGATCGATGTAGAACCCGCCCGATTCCGCGGCGAAGTCCGAGACCGTTCCCCCGGTTTCGACACGCGCCCCTTCGGATTCGGCGATCTTGAAGTATTCCTGCACCTTCCGGAACTGCTCGCGCGTGACGAGCGGACCCATATCGTGCCCGACGCGGATACGGGCGACGGCGTCCACGAGACGGCTCACCACCTCGTCGTGCACTTCTCGTTGCACGAGGAGCCGGGTGCCGGCCGAACAGACCTGCCCCGCGTTGGCGGTGAACCCCTGCACCGCTCCCGCGATCGCGGCATCGAGATCAGCGTCGGAAAACACGATGTTCGCGGACTTCCCGCCGAGTTCGAGCGTCACCGGGATGACCCGGTCGGCGGCGATACCGGCGATCACCTGGCCGGTGGGCACCGAACCGGTGAAGGCGACCTTCGCGATATCGCGGTGATGTACGACTGCGGCCCCGGCTTCCGCTCCCGTCCCCAGCACGACGGTGAACGCGCCCGCAGGAAAGCCCACCTCGGTAGCGAGCTGCGCAAGTCGCACGCTGGAGGCCGAGGTGTTCTCGGAAGGCTTGAGAACCACGGTGTTTCCCGCAGCGAGGGCAGGCGCGCAGGCACGCGCCGACTGGTTGAGCGGAAGGTTCCACGGCGTAATCACCCCGATGACGCCGAACGGTTCCCGCATCGTGAAAACGTGCTGGTCTGGTGCGATGTCGAGGGTCTCACCTACGGGCATGCCCACGAGTCCGCCGTAGAACTCGAAGTAGGTCGCAGAGTTCTCGACCTCAGCCATAGCGACCTGCTCGGGTTTACCGGTTTCGCTGCTCTCGAGCGCAGCGAGAGTCGTCGCGTCCGCTCGCATCGCGCGGGCGAGTTCGACGAGCAGCCTGCCGCGGCCGAGTGCCGGAACGGCAAGCCAATTCGCGGTCGCCTGCACAGCGGCGTGCACCGCCGCATCCACATCTGCGGCACCGCCGCGGGCGACCTGCCGAACGGTCCGTCCGGTCGCAGGGTCGGTGACCGGGAGGTACTCGCCCCCGGCGGGGGTCACCGGCACGCCACCGATCCAATGGTCGAGCGTCTCCATCATGTTGCCTTCCCGAAATGGTCGAAAAGCACGCAGGTGCTTCGTGTGCCGCGGTTACCGTGCCGCCGGCGCCGCCTGCCCGTCCGGGTGGGCATCATGGTGCCGCCCGCGCACAGAGACCCCCGCATCTTGCCTCGTTGCACCCAACGGCGGCAAGGCATCCGGCGAAAGCAACGCACGACGCTCGTGGAGGAACTCGTGGGGGTAACCCATCGAGATGCGCGACGCATTCTCGAGTTGTGCGACGTGTTCGCCGGTCAGCGTCACGGTGGTGGCACCGAGGTTGTCGCGGAGTTGCGCAACGGTTCGAGCGCCGATCGATACCATCGGTCCGCGGTGCATCACCCACGCGAGCGCCACCTGAGCGGACGAGGAACCCAGTTCCTCCGCGATCGTCCGCGTCGTGTCGATCACGGTTCGCGCCCGGCCCGGCAATCGGGCAAGGCTTTCTTCGGAGTGGTCGCGGGCAAGGAGGCCACGTGCGAGCGGACTCCAGGCGCTCACCGAGAGCCCGAGTTCGTCCGCCATCGGCAGCAGGTCGCGCTCCGGAGTACGCGCAACGAGCGAGTACTCGACCTGCAGCGCGCAGAACGAGGTCCAGCCCCGCAGTTCGGCGATGGCGTCCGACCGGGAGACGACCCATGCGGGTGTGTTGGACACCCCGAGTGCGAGCACCTTTCCCGACCGCACCAGATCGTCGAGTGCGCGCAGCGTTTCCTCTGCGGGGGTGCACCGATCCCACGCGTGAACCCACAGCAGATCGAGATAGTCGGTGCCGAGCCGCTTCAGGCTCGTCTCCACACTGCGGCGCAGGCTCTTCCGGTTGCTCCCCCCGGAATTCGCGTCGAGGGGGTCGGTCGGCAGGGTGTACTTGGTGCTTACCACCACCGCGTCACGCTCCGACGCGATCAGCCGGCCGAGGAACTCTTCGCTCGCACCGTTGGTGTAGTTGTTCGCGGTGTCGACGAAGTTGCCCCCGGCTGAACGGTATTCGTCGTAGATCGCGCGGGAGGTCGCCTCGTCGGCTCCGAATCCCCACTCCGTTCCGAAGGTCATGGTGCCCAGGCACAGTTCGCTCACGCGGATGCCGGACTTCCCGAGGACCCGCTGCGCCATTCCGGTCGCACTGTTCTCACGCATCGTCGTCCACCACCCAGTTGACGAAGCGGTGCAGCGGGTACATGCCGTCGTGCGGGCCACCCATGCTGCCCTTCAGAGCACTGCCGAGTCGCACGACGCGCTGGACGCCGGCTGTGGCGAGCAGATCCCGTATCTCGGCCTTCCGCGCCGCCGGATAGACACCGACGGTCTGGGTCGCCACCGTGGCGTAGGACGCTGCCTCCCGCATCTGCGCGACGGGAATGACGTTGACGGTCTTGTCGGTCGGATGGAAATCCACCATCTCCGGTGACCGCACCACAAGACCGCTGCCGTCGAACGTGCCCCACACGCGGTATTCGGGTTCGAGGAAGCGCATGCCTTCGACGGCTTCGCGGATCTCGGCGCCGGGCTTCGGCCCGAAAGCCTCCGCGAAGTCGCGGTCCACCCCCAGACGCTCGTGCAACAGCGCACAGAAGCGGTCGACCTGTTCTTCGTCTCCTTCGACGCAGATGTGCCGGGCCGCCAGACACGCGTCCTGGTTGAAGATGGTGGCATCCAGGGCCGCCAGTTCGGCAACCTCGCGCAACGTCTCGTCGGAGTCGAATGCCTCGCGGCCGATGATCGACATGGAGACCTTGGGGTCGAACGAGATCAGCTGGAAACCCGGCCCCGCATACTTCGCGGCATTCTCGATGGCCGAACCGCCGCCCCACGCGACCAGTTTGTCGAAGTACTGCGAGCGGTAGAGAACGTTCTCGACCTTTTCGTCTCCGCCCCGCCAGTAGACCGCGGAGATCGATCGGAGCACCGGATGATCGGGTGCGATGTCCGCCATCGTGCGCAGCACGGCGACGGTGGTGAACGGATCGGCCGACGGCATCTTGAAGAGGTTGACCCCTTTGGTGAGGGCGGCATCCGCGATCGTGGTCATCGCTGCGCTCGGGGAGTTGCCGGCCATCATGTGGACGAGCCGTGGCGGGAAGGCGCGTACCCGGCTCACGCTGCCGTTCGGGTCGGTTCGTTCTGTCCAGCCGTCGAGGACGTCGAGGCTCCCGAAGGTGCGTTCGAGCCGGTATTCGAGGGCCCGCCTGGTCAGGAACTGTCCGGGTCGCGCGAAGGTGTTCTCGATGATCCGACGGGGAAGGGCGCTGACCTGAACCGTCATCTCGAGGGATTCCTGGAGATATTCGTTCTTCTCGAGGGTCAGGTACTGCGCGGTTTCCACCAGGAAGTCGATGATCTCCGCGACCGGAACGTCGAACGCGGGCCCGGGCTCCGAGCGCGGCGCGAACAATCCGTTGTACTCGAGGCGCGGCGTCACGAACGGCACGCCGAAGTCGCGGGAGAGGTATTCGCTGTCCTCCCCCCAGATCAGTTCGCCGCGAACGAAGTGCGGCACCCGTATCTTGGCCGCGCGCGGCGCGGAAGCGGTTGTGGTCATGGTCGTCTCATTCCTCGATGAAGCCGCGGACGTACGCATCCATGGTTCCGGCGCACGTGATCTTGTCGTCGTCGCCCAGGTCGGAGTAGCGCGCGATATCGGGAAGGATCGTCTCGCCGGAGCGTCCGCACGGGCACCCGTCGAGTTCGACGACGATGCGGTCCCCGGAGATCGTTCCGCCCCACCGACCGTCGACGGTCAGGTCGAAGAAGGCCGCACGGCCCTCGATTCTTCCGTCCACCACGTCCGCAAGCTTTTCGCCGTCCTTGTCGAGGACGAAGAGCACGAGCTCGTCGGGTACGTGATAGCGCCCGCCGAAGCATCTGGGCATGCGGAGGTTGAGTTCCTGCATGGAGTAGTAGTGGAAGAACCGCTCGGGCGCGATGTCGAGCATTGCGAAGATCTGCTCCTGGTAATCGGCCGGCAGCGTACTGCCCTTCAGTCCGCCGCCGACCGTCAGTGCGTTGCCGCCCGAAATGGTTCCCTCTCGGGCGCCCTTCTCCCGCAGGATCTCCACCAACCGGAACAGTTGCGTGAACTGGGCGTTGAAGAAGATCGGCTCGGTGGGCCGCGCAAGAATGTGGTCGGCCCAGTGGTGCAGGCGCCGCTCCTGTTCCGCCGCGCGCCCCTGCGCCTCCGCTTCGAAGGCGGACACTTCGTCCGGCGTTGCGGTTCCGTCGGCCATGGCGCGTCGCATGGCCTGTAACCGGGCCATGTACCGGTGGTGCCCGACGGGCGGGTTGCCCTCGAACAGCGGGATGCCGTCGGGGTGCCGGTAGTTGTCGATGATCAGGTCGCGCATGGCGATGTGTGCACTCTGTCCGGTGTCGGGCCCGACGGGGATGACGTGCCAGCGACATTCGGGGGGCATTCCGAGTTCGGTGAGCCCGTCCATCATGTTCTGCATGTTCGCTTCCCGGTCGCGAACCGACTTGTTGAGGAAAGATCCCTTGCCGCTCGTGCCGCTCGAACTCGAGACGAGATGCCCCGCCGCCTCCAGTGCTTCGATCCACTCGTCGACGTCGGTGACGCCCGAGACGTCGACGTCGGTGACCCGGTGCGTCGACACCGAATCGATCCAGCGGTTCATGCTCGACCAGCGGCCCTTGGCGATGAGCGATTCCGGGTAGCTCTTGTAGGTCGTGTGGGGGAACAGCAACGGGACCATGTCCTCGCGGGATCTGATCTCGGTGATGCCTTCGGCCTCTGCGCGTTGCCGCAGCGCGGGGACCTGATGGCGCCGTTCCTGGAACCTGGCGTCGAGTCCGCTGATTACGTCATTCTTGTCTCGAGTTAGCGACATATCCCCTCCGGCGGTATACGATTCTTGAATAACCATACCCACGGGTCAAGTTTTCTGTCTATGCCCGGATTGCTTTGGCACACTGACGGATATGACGAGCTCCCCGGAACGCGGTGCAGGCACGAAACGAAACAAAGGTGGACGCCCGACCGCCGAACAAGCCACCGAACTCGATCGCCGCATCCGGGAAAGCGCACTCGAACTGTTCCTCGAGCACGGCTACGAAGGAACGTCCATGAACGGCATCGCCGCGGCGGCAGGCACGACGAAACCGTCCCTCTACGCACGGTTCCCCACCAAGGAGGCAGTGTTCAGGGCGGTGATGGGCTGGGCGGTGCAGCGAACCGACTGGCCCTTTCCGGAACTGCCGGCACCAGACTTCGACGACCTCGAGAGTGCGCTGATCGAGATCGCGACCGCCGCACTACGACGCGCACTCGACCCCTCGATGATCCGGCTCGAACAGGTCGCGATCGCGCACGCGTCGAGCTATCCCGAGATCGCACGCCGGACGTACGGACGCGGCGCGTGGCCCCGCACCCAGCTCGTGGCCGACCTGCTCCGGCACCACGCCGAGAGCGGCGCTATCGTCGCCGACGATCCGGAGATGCTCGCCGAGTTGTTTCTCGGCATGGCCTCGAGTGCGCCCGCGCGGCTCGCGTCGTTCGGCATCGTCCGCGACACCGTCGAGTCCGACAATCGCATTCGGGCCGCCGTGAAGCTGTTCCTGCGCGGCCTTCGACCGGCGTGATCCTTGCAGCGAGCCTGCCCGCTCGGGGCGAGAGTCGCGTCAGAATGCCTGTGTTGCGATCTCGTCGAGGACCGGAAGCAGCACGTCACCGCTCTCGGTGGGAATATCGACGATGACGCGGTCGACCGGCATCTCCCGGAATCTGTCGAGCACGTCGCCGAGGCCGGGACGAAGTGCCTGCAGGACCGTGACGCGGATACCCGCAGGGTCGCGACCCACTCGCTCCCATTCGACGCGGAGTTCCTTCAGGTCGCCCTCGAGCATGTCGACCACGTTGTGACCCATAGGGATCCAGCCGTCTGCCCATTTCGCCACCCTGCGGAAACCGATGCGGCCGGGGCGCACGCCCAGTAGAAGCGGAGGATGTGGGCGCTGCAACGGTTTCGGACGAACACGGCTGGGAGAGAGACGGACGTAGGTTCCCTCGTAGGACGATTCCTCCTCGGTCCACAATGCCTTCATGAGGGCGATCTTTTCCTCGACGACCGCATACTTGTCGCGCGCATCGAACCCGTGGTCTTCGAACTCGTCGTTGTTCCAGCCGAATCCCACTCCGAGCACCAGTCGCCCACCCGACATGACATCGAGCGTAGCCACTGCCTTGGCATACGAAATGGGGTCGTGTCCGCCGGGTAGTGCCGTGCACGTCCCGACCACGAGATTCGTCGACGCGGCGACAAAAGACAACCCGACGAGGGGATCCCACAATCGGAGATACCGTTCGGGCATCTCTCCGCCGCCCGGGAAGGGCGTCGCCCTCGCAGTCGGTATGTGCGAATGCTCGGGGACGAACAACGATTCGAACTCTCGTTCTTCCGCGGCACGCGCGAGGTCCACGAGCGGCATCGATGTGTCGGTTCCGCCGTAGTGGAGACCGACCCTCATCGGCTCGCTCGTGTATCCGCTCGTGATCGCACACTGCTCGCAGCGCACACCCCGCCGTCGACGAGTACGTCCGTGCCAGTGACGAATCCTGCCTCATCGGAGAGCAGGAACGCGACGACCGCGGCGAGTTCTTCCGCCCGTCCGGTACGGGCGAGCGGTGTCATCGCCACCATCGCGCCCATCCGCTCGTTGTGCTCCGCCTCCTGGCGACCTTGAGGGGTGTCGATCATGCCCGGCGACACGGAACACGCCCGCGCCCCCACGGCGCCGAGGCGAACGGCTTCGTCCCGCGCGAACTGCTGCACACCGTATTTCGCCCACGCGTACGCGACTCCTGTGTGCTCGATCGCATCTCCCAGCGTTTCGCGCACGCGCTCGAGGAAGTCTCCGGCGAGCGGATCCGAAAGAACGGCGGTGACCTCCGGGGATGCGTGGATCTGACCGATGGTCGGCGCCATCGAGGCGAAGTACACCGATGCGGTGCCGGCGACGGCGAGCGGCCTCAGTGCCTCCGCGAGCAGAGCCGTTCCGACGAGGTCGACCGAGAAGATACGACGCCAGTCGGCCATCGTGGGCGAAATGCCCGCGGCGTGGGCGACAGATCGCAGGGTGCCCAACTCGGCGACACGGCCGGCGAGTGCCGCGAGACCGTCGGTATCGGTGACATCGAGGACGAAGGGTTCGACGCGCGTGCCGTCGGTCGACAGTTCCTCGGCCGCCGCGCGCACCGTCGCCTCGTCGAGGTCGACGAGCAGCAACGTGTCGACCGTACCGACCATTCGCTGCGCGCAGGCGTATCCCATGCCGCGGCCGGCGCCGGTCGCGATTCCTACAGTTGCCATCTCGGTCCCCCTGGTTTGTCGCCGGTTCGTTCGTGACATTCAGCGTTGCGCTGCCCAGCAGCCGGACAATCCGGGTTCTGCTGCGCGCGTGACAAGTTCGACAAGCAGTCCGGTGCGGCTGCGTGCGAACGCGAAGAACAACCCGCCGTCGGGCGCGGCACGGGTCGCTTCGACGGTGTAACCCTGACGCTCGAGATCTGCAACATCCGCGTCCAAGTCGTCGGACCAGTATCCGAGGTGATGCACCCCGGAGGTCGCCTGCCACATCGTTCCGGGAACGCTCGTGACCACTTCGATGCGCGGTGTCGTCACGGAATATGAACATTCGAGGGTCACCACGGCGTCACCGCTCGGGAGGGCAACAGAAACGGGGCCACCCACTTCGGGGCCCCAGCTGTATCCGAGGAGGTTCGACAACTCGTCCCGCACTGCCCTCGGATCATCGGTGACCATCCCGAAATGGAACAGATCCTCTGCCTTCACTGCAGCCTCCGAACGTAGGGGTTTCGCAACGACCGCAACCCGTGTAAGAATCCTATTCTGAGTTGCGAGAAAGATATTCTCACAGTTGGAGAGGAGGCACAATGTCGTGGGACTTCGAAACCGATCCCGAGTACCAGGAGAAACTGGACTGGGCCGACACATTCGTGCGTAACGAGGTAGAGCCACTCGACCTGGTGTGGGAACACCAGCAGTTCGTGCCGCTCGACGGGCTCCGGCGCAAGGCGATCGACCCCCTCAAGGAACAGGTTCGGCAGCAAGGGCTCTGGGCCACGCATCTCGGCCCCGAACTCGGTGGCCAGGGCTACGGCCAGCTCAAGCTCGCGTTGCTCAACGAAATCCTCGGTCGATCCTCCTGGGCGCCGATCGTGTTCGGATGCCAGGCCCCGGACACCGGTAACGCCGAGATCATCGCCCACTACGGCACCCCCGAGCAGAAGGCGCGCTACCTGCAGCCCCTGCTGGACGGTGAGATGTTCTCCTCGTACTCGATGACCGAACCTCAGGGCGGTGCCGACCCCGCGCAGTTCCGGACCCGAGCGGTCAAGGACGGCAACGACTGGGTCATCAACGGCTGGAAGTACTTCTCCTCCAACGCGCGGACCGCAGCGTTCCTCATCGTGATGGTCGTGACCGACCCCGACGTGCCGGTACACAAGGGAACGTCCATGTTCCTCGTCCCCACCGACACCCCGGGAGTCGAAATCGTCCGGAACGTCGGCCTGTACGGCGAACCGATGAACGACGGCACCCACGCACTCATCCACTACAACAACGTCCGCGTGCCACACGAGGCACTCCTCGGTGCCGAGGGCCAGGCCTTTGCAGCAGCCCAGACACGCCTCGGCGGCGGCCGGATCCACCACGCGATGCGGACGATCGGCCTCGCGCAGAAGGCCGTCGACATGATGTGCGAGCGCGTCCTGAGCCGCGAGACCGCAGGCAGCCGGCTCGCCGACAAGCAGACCGTGCAGGGCTACATCGCCGACTCGTACGCGCAGCTCGCCCAGTTCCGGCTGTTCGTACTGAACACGGCCTGGAAGATCGACAAGTACAACGACTACAAGAAGGTCCGCAAGGACATCGCCACCGCGAAGATCGTGATGCCGACCGTCCTGCACGACATCGCTTGGCGCGCAATGCAGGTGCACGGCGCTCTCGGTGTCACCAACGAAATGCCGTTCTTCAGGATGATCCACGGCGCCGCCGTGATGGGCCTTGCCGACGGGCCGACCGAGGTGCACAAGACCACGGTGGCCAAGCAGGTCCTGCGCGACTACCGGCCGACCGACGATATGTGGCCGTCGGAGTGGATTCCGAAGAAGCAGGAAGCAGCCCGGGCGAAACTCGCCGACTACCTCGAACTCGAAGTGGGAAACCAGTGATCGACACCTCGCGACTCGCCGAATGGATGGACGAGCAGGGCCTGCCCGGCAAGGGTGCGCCGCTCGAAGCCAAGTACCTGTCCGGCGGTACCCAGAACGAAATCTACAAGCTCACCCGTGACGACTTCACCAGCGTCATCCGCATCCCGCCGGCTGCGGCACCCGCCGACCGCGACAAGGGCATCATGCGCGAATGGCGCATCATCCAGGGCCTCGACGGCACCGATGTCCCGCACACCGAAGCCGTCGCGGCCTGCGAGGACAAATCCGTCCTGGGCCGGTCGTTCTACCTCATGGGATACGTCGACGGATGGTCGCCGATGGATCACCGGGAGGCGTGGCCGGCACCGTTCGACACCGATCTCGATGCGCGCGCGGGCCTGGCGTATCAGCTCGCCGAGGGCATCGCGCTGCTGTCGAAGGTCGACTGGAAAGCTCAGGGCCTGCAGGATCTCGGCCGCCCCGAGGGTTTCCACGACCGTCAGGTCGACCGCTGGACCACGTTCTTCGAACGGATCAAGGGACGTGAGATCGAAGGTCTCGACGTCGCCACCAAGTGGCTGCAAAACCACCGCCCGCTCGACTACATCCCGGGCCTCATGCACGGCGACTACCAGTTCGCCAACGTGATGTTCAAGCATGGAGCCCCTGCCGAACTCGCTGCCCTCGTCGACTGGGAGATGGGTACCGTCGGCGATCCCAAGCTCGACCTGGCATGGATGGTCATGAACTGGCCCGAGGACATGAACTCGCCGAGTGCCGCCGAAGCCACGTATGTCGATCTACGGGGAATGCCGAACCGCTCTCAGCTCGTTCAGCACTACTCGGAGATCTCCGGACGTCAGGTCGACGACCTCGACTACTACCTCGTGCTGGCCAAGTGGAAGCTGGCGATCGTCCTGGAGCAGGGCTTCCAGCGCGCCGGCGACGACCCCAAACTGCAGTCGTACGGGCCGGTGATCGTCAACCTGATGAAGTCGGCCGCGGACCTGGCCGAATCCACGGGGTACAAGGGATGACCAGCGCGGCAACGGAGGGACTCGTCCGGGAGCAGCACGGAGCGGTTCTGGTGCTGCGCATCGACCGGCCCGACGCGCGGAACGCGCTGACGGGAGAGGTGATCCGCGGAATCGGTGCCGCCGTCGCGGAGGCCGAATCGAATCCGGAAATCCGGGTGGTCGTACTCACCGGCACCGGTGATCGCGCGTTCTGTGCGGGTATGGATCTGCGGGCATTCGCGCGTGGTGACGACATCGGGCTCGGATCCGACGAGGCCGCCGCCGCTTACTCGCGGCTCAGCCAGGGAAAGCTCGGCGTACCGGTTATCGGTGCCGCGAACGGCAGCGCTGTGGGCGGCGGACTCGAACTTCTTCTCGGCGCTGACATCATCGTCGCGTCGTCGGAGGCGAAGTTCGGTCTACCCGAGGTCAAGCGGGGTCTCTTCCCGGCGGGCGGGGGCACCTCCATCGGGACGCGTATCCCGGTGGGCGCGGCCCTCGAGATCGCTCTGACCGGTGATCCGATCACCGCGCAGCGCGGCTACGAACTGGGTCTGGTCAACGCCGTGGTCGAACCGGGCGAGGTTATGAATACCGCCCTGGACTACGCGCGGCGGATCGCTGCGAACGCACCGCTCGGTCTGGCGGCGGTCAAGGAACTCGTACGATCGTCGCCGACCGATCCGGAATTTGCGTCCGAACGCCTCGCCTACTGGCAGTCGCTTGTATTCGCCAGTGACGACGCCAAGGAAGGCGCCGCGGCATTCATGGAGAAGCGGGCGCCGGCCTGGCAGGGGCGATGAACACCGTGCGGGCAGCGGTCTGTCCCGAGTACGGGCCGCCGGAGATCGTCGAAATACGGGATCTTCCGTCACGCCCGCTCGAGCCCGGCCAGGTCCGGGTGCGAGTGGGTGCGGCCGCGGTGAACTTCCCCGACGTGCTGCTGGTGGCGGACAAGTACCAGATCAGTGTGCCGCCGCCGTTCGTTCCCGGCAGTGAATACGCGGGCGTCGTCGCCGAAACATGCGGCGAAATCGGCGGTTTCAAGGTCGGTGACAGGGTCACGGGCACTGGACTGGTGGGAGCGTTCGCCGAAGAAGTGGTGACGTCAACGGCAGCCTTGAAGGCAATCCCCGACGGCATCGACGACCGCACTGCAGCGTCCTTCGGCGTGGCACACCGCACGGCCTATCACACCCTCCGGTCCGTGGCTCGTCTCCGATCGGGTGAGCGACTCGTCGTTCTCGGTGCGGGCGGCGGCGTCGGCCTCGCGGCAGTACAACTCGGTGTCGCACTGGGGGCGTCGGTGACGGCAGTCGCTTCGTCGGCCGACAAACTCGCGATCACCGAGAAGTACGGAGCCGAGCATCTCGTCGACCACCGGGCAGGTGATCTGCGGACTGCGCTGAAGGCGGTGTTACCCGAGGGGTCGGATGTCGTGGTCGATCCGGTCGGCGGCGACCTGTCCGTGCCGGCACTGCGGTCGCTCGCCCGGGGCGGACGATTCGTCACGGTCGGGTACGCATCCGGAACGATCCCGAAGATCCCGTTGAATCTCGTTCTGGTGAAGGGAATCCGGGTCATGGGATTCCAGTTCCAGGACCTCGACCCGGACGAGTACCGGCGCAACGAAGCGGAACTCGTCGACCTCCTGCTGTCCGGCCGAGCGGTGCCCCACATCGGGGCGGAGTATTCGCTCGAAGATGCGTCTCTCGCGCTGCGGCACGTCGCAGACGGGCGAGCGATCGGCAAGGTGGTCGTGAACATCCCGCAGTGAGCGGTGGACCCGCCGGAAAACACACGAAACGGCCCGCCCTCGAGGGCGGGTCGTTTCGCATGTGCCGTCAGCGAATGCTGGTGAGGGTGCCTGTCGGCATCGCCCCCACGCTATCGGTCCGGAATGACTCGGTCGGCCCGACGTGCACCGGCGCATCGTTCGCGGCCTGGAGCGCGTGGGCCTTGAAAACCCTTGCGGCTCTGCTCAACCGGTGCTGCTTGGAGCCGAACCGGGAGTCGAGCTCGGAAGGAACGTTCTCACCCCACATCGTGATCGTCGTGGGGTGCTTCGCCAGCGTCTCGAGCAGCCCCTGGCGGATGCGGGCATCATTCTCGTACAGATCCGCCGCCACTGCGACGGTGTCGGGCATAGGACCGTGCGGCGAACACTTCAGCGCCGACTCCAGTTCGACCGTGGTGGCACCGAGGATCTCGAGCGGTCGGATATCCACGTTGCCGGGCACCAGGACGACGACCTCCCACCCTGCCGCGACCTGGTCGTACAGCCAGCCGCCGGTGTAGCGCACGGCATCGGCGACGCGGGGCGCGACCACTGCCAGCCGCCTTCTCAGGATGTGCTTGCGGGCGTGAGCTGTTGCTCGAGAGACCGTGTGTAGTCCGCGAAAATCTCGGTCAGAGGGAGCGAACGATCGAGTAGCCATGAAGTTTCCATTCCGTTGAGGAAAGCGACAATCTCTACCGCCTTGACGGCTGGGTCCAGATCCGTTCGGTATCGTCCGGAGCGTTGTCCGCGCCGGATCCCGGCCTCGACTGTCCCGAGGGCCGCTCGATAACGACCGAGTAGGCGATCGTGCAGTGGCGCATCCGATTCGAGATTCTCGATGAGGAGGACCGTGTACATCCCCACTTGATCCGGAAAGTCCCGGTAGCGACCGGGGATCTTCCTGATCTGTTCGATGAGATCTCCCGACAGATCCACACGAGCAAGGTCGTCGGCGTCCCGCGCGTCGAGCACGGCGTGCAGCAACTCCGTCTTCGAATCGAAGTGATGCAGCAGACCCGCCGGGCTCAATCCCGCCTCCCGCGCGATCTGCGCAACGCTGGTGCCCCGCCACCCGTACCTCACCAGTAACCGTTGGGCGACGCCTAGAATTTGCGCCCTCCGATCCTCACCCCTGGCGAGGAGTGTGTCGTACGCCCGGTGTTGCAACGCTCCGGTTCCCCTCCCTCGTCGACCAACCTACCGAACACACATTAAGTCGGTTCGGGTCGATGTGACAAGGGTCTCATCGGGTTTATTTTTCAACTCGAGTCACATTCCTGCCCTCAACGGCCCGCCAACTCGACGATCGTCGCGTTCGCCGTCCCTCCGCCCTCGCACATGGTCTGCAATCCGTAGCGCAACCCCTGATCGCGCATGTGGTGGATCATCCTCGTCATGAGAACCGCGCCGGACCCTCCGAGCGGATGCCCGAGCGCGATTGCACCGCCGAGCGGATTGACCCGCTCGATGTCTGCACCGGTTTCGGCGAGCCAGGCGAGCGGTACCGACGCGAACGCTTCGTTGACTTCGAAGACGCCCACGTCACCGACCGCGATGCCCGCCTTGGCGAGCACCTTCTCCGTCGCGGGGATCGGTCCGGTCAGCATGAGAACGGGGTCCGATCCGGCGACCGCACCGGCGCGATACCGGACGAGGGGCGTCAACCCCAGCTCTCTCGCCTTCTCGGAAGTGGTCACCAGCAGAGCGGCCGCACCGTCCGAGATCTGCGACGAATTGCCGGCGTGGATGACGCCGTCCTCGGCGAACGCCGGCTTCAAGCCGGCGAGCTTGTCCACGGTGCTGCCCCGGCGGATTCCCTCGTCCGCAGACACCACGCCGTCGCCCACAGCGACCGGCACGATCTGATCGTCGAACGCACCGCGGTCCTGCGCCGCAGCGGCGCGCTCGTGCGAGAGCACCGAATACTCGTCCAGGCGAGTCCGCGAAAGGCCCCACTTCTGTGCGATCTTCTCCGCCGAGATTCCCTGATTGAACGGGAACCCGTCGTAACGGTCGAGAGCCTTGGGACCGTAGGGCATACCCGTGCCCCGCGCCGCACCGAGCGGTACCCGGCTCATCACCTCGACACCGCCGGCGACAACGACGTCCTGCTGCCCGGACATCACTGCCTGCGCTGCGAAGTCCAGTGCCTGCTGACTCGAGCCGCAGGCGCGGTTGACGGTGGTACCCGGAATCGACTCGGGCCATCCGGCAGCGAGCACCGAGTAACGCCCGACGTTGCTGGACTGGTCGCCCACCTGCGACACGCAACCCCACACCACATCGTCGATCACTGCGGGATCGATACCCGTGCGCTCGGCGAGTGCCTGAAGAATGTGCGCCGAAAGATCCACCGGATGCACACCCGACAGTCCTCCGTTGCGCTTGCCGACAGGCGTGCGGATCGCCTCGACGATGACTACTTCACGCATTCGTTTCTCTCCCAGTCGTACCCGATTGTTGTTTCGCGGCGGCGTCGTGCGGGGGCTCTGCTCCGGAGCCGCCACCCACCCAGCGGCCCGTGAACCTCGCCTCCCGCTTCTGCGCGAACGCGGCGAAAGCCTCGGGCGCATCGGCGGTTGCGAAGTTGACCGCCTGCGCACGGGCTTCCCCTGCGAGCGCTTCGCGGAGGGTGTGGTCGGCTCCCTCGTTCAGCAGCGCCTTCGTCTGAGCGAGCGCCACCGGCGGTCCTGCTGCGAGTCGACCCGCGAGGTCGTCGACGAAGGCGTCGACGGTGTCCTCGGACTCCACCCACGTCACCAGATTCAGCCGGTGTGCCTCCTCTGCGCCGATCGTCTCGGCGAGCAACGCCAGCCGTTTCGCCTGTTGCAAGCCGACGAGTTTCGGCAGCAACCAAGATCCGCCGAGATCCGGTGACAGTCCGCGTCGCGCGAAGATCTGCGAGAAGGTCGACCGCGGCGTCGCGACGACGAAATCGCACCCCAACGCGAGATTCCATCCGGCGCCGACGGCCACACCGTCGATCTTCGCGATGGTCGGCGCCGGAAGCTCGTGGAGGAGCAGAGCGATGTCCGTGAGGACACGCATCTTGCGTACGGGATGTGCACGTCCAGGATTGGAAAGATCCGCGCCGGAACAGAACGCGCCGCCCGCGCCGGTCACGACGAGCACCCGCACATCGGGGTCCTGGCCGACGGCATCCAGCGCGTCGCGCAGCGCGTCCCATAACCCGCTGTCGAGTGCGTTCTTCCGAGAGGGCCGATTCAGTGTCAGCGTCCGCACACCGTCGCGATCATCGACGAGCAGGGAGTCTTCGATGGTCACAGATTCTGCCTCACAGTCGATTCCGGGAACCGGTACGCGGGACCGATCGCACCTTCGGCGCGGAGGTCCTCGATCTGCTCCGGCCGGAGCCCCGCGTCGGCGAGCACCTGCGCGGTGTGTTCGCCGAGGCCGGGGACAGCCCCCATCGGTGGGTCGAAACCCGCGATCACCGGTGGCGGCAACAGTGCCTCGATCGGTCCGTTGGGCGAATCGACCTCCCGCCACCTGTTGCGGGCCTTCAACTGAGGATGCACGAGGACGTCGCTCGGCAGGTTGTATCGAGCGTTGCCGATTCCGGCGTCGTCGGCGATCTTCTGCACGTGGTCGAGCGGATGCCGTGCGCACCACTGGGTGATCGCTTCGTCGAGAACCTCGCGGTGTTCACACCGGCCGGCATTGGTCCGGAACCGCTCGTCGTCGGCGAGATCGTCGCGGCCGATGATCTCGCGGGCGAGGCGCTGCCACTCCCGGTCGTTGGTGGTACCGAGCACCACGGTCTGGTCGTCGGCCGTCCGGTACGCGCCGTACGGGGATACCGCGGGTGAACTCATACCGCGCGGCTGCTGATCCACGCCCGAGTACCGGGTGTAGGTGAGCGGGTAGCCCATGATCTCGGTCATGGTGTCGAACAGGCTCACGGACACCGACGACAGCGCGCCGGCCCGTCCGCGATGCCGTTCGCGGCCGCACAGTAGCGCGAGGATCGACACCGCGGCGTAGAGACCGGTGCTGATGTCGGCAACGGGCGGGCCGGGTTTGGCCGGCATGCCGGGGTAGCCGGTGACGGCGCACGCTCCCGACTCTGCCTGCACCAGTAAGTCGTAGGCACGCTTGTGCGACATCGGACCACCGGGGCCGTAACCGTCGATCTCGACGGCGATCAAGTCGGGGTAGCGCTCCGCCAGATCCGCCTGGGAGATACCGAGGCGCGCGGTGGCCCCGGGGGCAAGGTTCGACACCAGCACATCGGAACCCGCCAGCAACGTGTGCAGGGTGACGATTCCCGCGTCCGACTTCAGGTCGAGCGTGACGGATTCCTTGCCCCGGTTCGCCCACACGAAGTGCGCGGCCATGCCGTTGACGACGTCGTCGTAGTCACGGGCGAAATCACCACCGCGAGGATTTTCGATCTTGATGACCCGCGCTCCGAAGTCGGCGAGGGTGCGAGTGCACATCGGCGCCGACACGGCCTGCTCGAGCGTCACGACCGTGATCCCCGAGAGCGGACCTTCCGGACTCGTCGGGTCGGTCATCACATCACCATGCCGCCGTCTACCGGCAGCACCTGGCCGGTGACGAAGGAGGAGGCGTCCGTGGCGAGGAACACGAATGCACCCGCGACCTCTGCGGGCTCGGCCCAGCGCCGCAACGGGATTCGGTTCAGCATCGTTGCTGCGAACTTCTCGTTGGTCCGGATCGTTTCCGTCATCGGCGTCGCGGCGAGGGGCGCGAGCGCGTTGACGAGAATGTTCTTCCGCGCCAGTTCCCGCGCCAGCGACTTGGTCATCCCGATGATGCCGGCCTTCGCCGCGGAGTAGTTCACCTGGCCGAGAGTGCCGGTGATGCCCGCGGAAGAGGTGACGTTGATGATGCGTCCGGTGCCGTCCGTGGCCAGGAACGGCAGCGCCGCCTGCGAGCACGTGAAGGCACCGAGGACGTGGATGTCGTGGATGCGCTGGAACGATTCGGTGCTCGTCTCCGCGAACATGGCCGGATCGGTGACACCGGCGTTGTTGACCAGGATGTGCAGAACACCCTCGGTGAAACCGGCAGCACGTGCCGCCGCCGCATCGGCCGCGGCACGGTCGCGCACATCCAGCGCAGCACTGTCGGCTTTGCCACCGTTCTGCGAAATACGCTCGGCCACAACGGCAGCCGCATCCCCGTCGACGTCGGTGACGAGAACCGCCGCACCTGCTGCGGCAAGCGCCTCCGCCACGGCCGACCCGATGCCACCCGCCGCGCCGGTGACCAGCGCCGACCGCCCGGTGAGGTCGAAAAGGTTGTTCTTCTCCGCCATCAGTAACTCCTCGGCAATCCCAAAGTGTGTGAGCCCAGGAAATTCAGGATCATTTCCTGGCTGATCGGTGCGATGCGCATCACGCGCGCCTCGCGGAAGTAACGCGAGACGTTGTACTCCTCCGAGTACCCCATCCCGCCGTGCGTCTGCAATGCCCGGTCCGCAGCGGTGAAACCTGCATCGGCACAGAGGTATTTGGCCGTGTTCGCCTCCCGGCCGCACGGTTTCCCGTTGTCGTAGAGCCAGGTGGCCTTGCGGAGCACCAGTTCTGCCGCGTCGAGGTGGGCGAGCGAATCCGCGAGCGGGAACTGGATTCCCTGGTTCATGCCGATCGGCCGGCCGAACACCTCGCGCTCGTTGCCGTACTTGACAGCCTTGTCGAGGGCGACCCGGCCGATACCGAGGGCTTCGGCAGCGATGAGCATGCGTTCCGGGTTGAGCCCGTCGAGGAGATAACGGAAGCCCTGGCCCTCTTCACCGACACGGTCCTCCACCGGGATGTGCAGGTCGTCGATGAACAGTTCGTTGGACGTGACGGCGTTGCGTCCCATCTTGCGAATCGGCCGGATATCGACCTTGTTCCGATCGAGATCGGTCATGAACAGGGTCATGCCGTCGGTCTTCTTCTCGACCTCGTCGTAACGCTGTGTACGGGTCAGCAGCAGGATCTTCTCGGATTCGGCGGCTTTCGAGATCCACACCTTGCGGCCGTTGACGACGTAGTGGTCACCGACGCGCTTGGCGAACGTGGTGATCCGCGAGGTGTCGAGACCCGCGCCGGGTTCGGTGACGCCGAAACAGACGTGCAGGTCGCCGCTGACGATGCGGGGCAGCGTCCGCGCCTTGAGTTCGTCGGACCCATGCTTGACGACCGGTTGCATGCCGAAGATGTTCAGGTGGATGGCGCTCGCGGCGTTCATGCCGCCGCCCGAACGAGCCACCTCCTCCAGGAGCAGGGTCGCTTCGGTGATGCCGTAACCGTGCCCGCCGTATTCTTCGGGCATGGTGATGCCGAGCCAGCCGCCGTCGGCCATCGTCTTGTAGAACTCGGACGGGAACTCGTGTGCGAGGTCCTTTTCCATCCAGTACTGGTCGTCGAACTTCTTCGTCAGTTCCGCAACCGACGACCGGATCAGTTCCTGATCTTCGGTGAGGTCGAAACTCATGCCACCCATGACGGCCACTGCCCTTCTGCGATTCGTGCGGTGCACCGGCCGTGCACCGCTTCCGGGGTTTGCCCGAACGGTTCGAGCGTCACGTCGAACGCCCGGAGTCGGATCCGTCAGTCGGACGCCGGCAGTGCCTGCGCGGATTTCACGACCATCGGAACCCCCGCATAACTCAGTTCACCCGAGCCCGGAGACGTGCAGAGGACCTCGATGGTGTCGTCGACGTCGACGTATCGCTTGCCGAGCAGAGTTCCGGTGCCCGTGGCGGGTCCGGACGGGCGGCCCGGAGCGGCGGGGACCATCGCTGCTCCACCGCAGGCGATCTCGCGTGTGTCTTCCGACGGCGCCCGGACGATGACGACTCGCGTGGAGCAGTCGGTGCTGGCGAGCTGCTGCCCGGGGCGGAGCGGTGAAGGTGTGGTCACGGCGTACCTCTCTTTCGGTCGCTCGGACATCGAGCGTGGCTTCGACGAGTGCACGAACATCCGAACCCCTGCGCTCGACGAGCTGCGTAGTACACGGCAGCGTTCGAGCATCGGGCTGCACAGGAGTGGGTTCGAGCAGTTCAATACCAGGAAACTAGCTTCTCCAATGGGGAGAATCAACCTACGCATCCGAGAAACCCGCGCGGTGGAACCGTGCCGGATTCCGATCGCTCGCGCAGGGTGCGCGCGCGAGGCGGGGAGCACAGCATGGGCGCCACCTGCGGATATCGAAGCGCAAGCAGGGGGGTTTGACAGTCGGCGCGAGGCATGGAAACCTATCGATCAGAAATGAGAATGTGATTCTCCGAGAGGGAGGAGGTCGGGTGTGGTCCTACTGCCCCCGCTGCCCGCGGACCAATGGGACGACAGTGTCGATGCCGCCCTGAGAGGGCTCATGCCGCGGGATATGCGAAACCCGGAACGCGCCGGGGTCGCGATGTCGACCCTCGTGAACCATCCGGACCTGACGAAGGCATTCCTCGGGTTCAGTGTTCATCTGCTCTTCCGGTCGACGCTATCGCCCCGACTGCGGGAGATGGTCATCCTTCGCACCGCCCACCTCCACGAGTGCGAGTACGAGCGTGAGCATCACAGAGTCATCGCGACGGCGGAAACCGACCTGACCGCGGACGAAATCGACGCCGCGCTGGAAGGAAAATCGGACGACCCCTTGGAGAGCACCGTGCTCGGGGCAGTCCACGAACTCCACGAGTCCTCACGGATCTCCGAACGGACCTGGGCCGCACTTTCAGCACATCTCGACACCAAACAACTCATGGACCTGATCTTCACCGTAGGTGGCTACAGCCTGTTGGCGATGGCCTACAACACCTTCGGTATCGAGTTCGAAGACGAAAGGTAGAAAGCCTTGCCCCACTTCACCAAACCGGCCGAAGGAAGCTGGACCGAGCACTATCCCGAACTCGGTACCGCCCCCGTCGACTACACCGACTCCATCGACCCCGAATTCTTCGAAGCCGAACGCGACGCCATCTTCAAAAAGACCTGGCTCTACGTCGGACGCGTCGAACAACTCCCCCGCACCGGCAGCTACTTCACCAAAGAGCTCCCCTCCGCCGGCCCCGGCACCTCCCTGATCATCGTCAAAGGCAACGACGGCAAAATCCGCGCCTTCCACAACGTCTGCCGCCACCGCGGCAACAAACTCGTCTGGAACGACTTCCCCCAGGAAGAAACCGCCGGCAGCTGCAAGCAATTCACCTGCAAATACCACGCCTGGCGCTACAGCCTCGAAGGCGAACTCACCTTCGTCCAGCAAGAAGGCGAATTCTTCGACCTCGACAAGAAGGACTACGGACTCAAAGACGTCCGCTGCGAAACCTGGGAAGGGTTCATCTACATCAACCTCGACCCCGACGCCGTCGCACTGGTCGACTACCTCGGCGACTACGCCAAAAACCTCGAAGGCTACCCCTTCGACAAGATGACCGAGGTCTACAGCTACCGCTCCGAAATCGGCGCCAACTGGAAACTGTTCATCGACGCCTTCGCCGAGTTCTACCACGCACCGATCCTGCACATGAAGCAAGCGGTCAAGGAAGAAGCCGAAAAGCTCGCCGGCTACGGCTACGAGGCCCTGCACTACGACCTCCAGCCCCCGCACTCGATGATCTCCTCCTGGGGCGGCATGGCACCGCCGAAAGACCTCAACATGGTCAAACCCATCGAACGTGCCCTGCGCTCGGGCCTGTTCGGCCCCTGGGACAAGCCCGACATCGACGGCCTCGACGACCTGCCCAAGGCCCTCAACCCCGCCAACTTCCACAGCTGGGGCCAGGACAGCTTCGAGTTCTTCCCCAACATGACCCTGCTCATCTGGCAGCCCGGCTGGTACCTGACCTACAACTACTGGCCCACCGCCGTCGACAAGCACATCTTCGAAGCCAGCCTGTACTTCGTGCCCCCGAAGAACGCCCGCGAGCGCCTCGCCCAGGAACTCGCCGCCGTCACCTTCAAGGAATACGCACTCCAGGACGCCAACACCCTCGAAGCCACCCAAACGATGATCGGCACCCGCGCAGTGACCGAATTCCCCCTCTGCGACCAGGAACTGCTCCTGCGCCACCTCCACAAAACCGTCGCAGACTACGTCAAGGAGCACCGCGATGCCGCTGCCAACTGAGTTCTCCGACCTCGAGCCCTACGCCGACTGGGCCCTGGCCACCGAACCCGAGCGCTACGCCAAGCGCCTCGCCTCGACCATGCCCGACATGCAGCAGTTCTACGACGCCGCCTTCGCCCGCCTCGAAGACGCCATCACCTACTGCGACAAATTCGACCTCGACGACCTGCCCGACGACGCCCGCAGCCTCATGCACCTGATGCAGTCCCTGGTCATGGTGTCCTTCCCCATCGAGGTCTGGAAACAACCCCGCGTCCCCGACAGCGGCGCCGCCTGGGCCACCATCACCAAAGAACCGGTG